>NZ_JBFACT010000012.1:0-177618 GCF_040640995.1 Amycolatopsis sp. NPDC021455
TGGCCATCCTCGGCCGCTGACCGGCTCAAGCGCCCCAATGTGGCGTTCGGTGCGTCCAACGCACCCAATGCCACATTGGGGCGCTTGAGGCCGACGTGCGCGAGCCGTGCGCCGCAAACGACCACCGAGCCGCTAGCCGTACTCGGCGACCGGTTCCACGCCCCGGCCGTCGACGGCGGCCGAGCGGCGGCGGGCGTCGAAGAGCGCCGCCAGTACCTCCGGCGGGCAGCCCGCCGCGCGGGCTCGCTTCCCCGCCGCCACCAGTTCGGCCAGCAGGAACGCGTGCACCGCCGTGCGGGTCGCGGGCGGCAGTCTCGTGCGGGGGGCCGCCGCTGGTTCGGTCACCCGGCCTCCTCTCGCCCGGGGCCGGCGTCCGCCGGCCCAGCCTTCACCTGACGGACACGGCCCTCAGCGCCACCACGAGGGCGGGGGCACCGGGAGCCGCAGCGGGCGGCCGGGGTGGCGGCCCGTCCAGCAGTCCGCGAGCCGGCGGGTCAGCGCGACCGGTCCGAGTAGGCTGTCCTCCCACACCGGGGTCAGCTCGCCCGCCCGGCGCAGCACCGCTTCCGCGGTGCCGCAACAGGAAACGATCGCGGCGACGGCGGCGTCGGCCCGCTCGCCCGGCCAGGCGACCGCCGCTCCGGGCAGCCGGGCCGGGATGGCCAGGCCGGTGCCGACGGTGCAGTTGCGTGCCAGCTGCGCGGCGAGGTCGAACTCCACCGCTTCGGCGTGCCGCTGCCGGGCGCACCACCGGGGCGAAACCGCGGCGGCGTGCAGGCCGGCCAGCCGGGCGCCGACCAGCCCGTCCCACACCGTCAGGAGCACCGCTCGCGTGTCCGCCGGGTGGAGGCCGGCGAGCTCGTGGGCGACGGCGCCGAGCCAGGCACACGGGTCCTCGACATGACGATCAACGGTGACTGTCACGGCAGACAGTCTCGCACCAGATCGCACGTCCGGCAGCAAGATGATCATGGTTCGCGGCAGGACCACCCGGTCGGTGGCGAACCGTTGAGCGGCGCATTCCCTCCATCGGGCACCGCAAGTGACCGAGTCGTCACAGCTGTGTCATCATGTCGGCGCTCAGTGCCGAGCACGCCACTCTCCGCCTCCTCCCGCGAAAGGCCAGCACCCCGTGATCAAGATCAGCAAGAGCCGGGCCGGCACCCAGCGCGTCACCTTCAGCCTCCCGGTCGGGGCACCGCCCGGACGGGTGAGCGTCGTGGGTTCGTTCAACGACTGGACGCCCGGCCGCCACCACCTCACCCCGCGGTCCAACGGCCGCCGCTCGGCGTCGGTCGACGTCGTCCCGGGCACCGTGCTCCAGTTCCGCTACCTCGGCGAAAACGGTCTCTGGTTCGACGACCCCGACCTGCCCGACCGCGCCGACGGCAACTGCGTCTGCACGACTCCCTGACCCTCAGGCGCGGCGGCGCCGCTTGCCCGGTTTCGCCGCCACGGGCTTGCGCGGCTGCCGCTGCGCGCGCTTCTTCTCCGCCGGCTGCTGCTGACGGCCGCGCGTGCTGTTGACCGTGCGGCCGCGGACGATCCCGATGAACTGCTCCATCAGGTCCGTCGTCTCCTCCTCCAGCCACGACAGCGCGACGCTCGACTGCGGCGCGTCCGTGACCGGGCGGTAGGTGAGGTCGCGGCGGTGGTGCAGCCGCGCGAGCGACTGCGGGACGACGAGCACCCCGACCCCGGCGGCGGCCAGTTCGATCGCGTCAGCGGTCGTCTCCGGCCGCGAGACCGCCGGGCGGCCCGGCAGCGCCGGCCACTCCAGCGTGTCGTCGAGCGGGTGCAGCACGACGTCGTCCGCCAGATCCACGGTGGACACTTCGTCCGCGACCGCGATCAGGTGGTCCTTCGGCACGACGACCACCGTCGTCTCGGTGTAGAGCGGGATCGCGTGGAGGCCGTCGCGGTCGATCGGCGACCGCAGCAGCGCCGCGTCGGCGTCCCGGGAGCGCAGCAGGCCGGTCGCGTCGGCCGCGGCGACCGGGACGAGCTCCAAGGGAACCTCCGGCACCCGCTCGCCCCAGGTCCGCACCCACTTGGCGGGAGTCGCGCCCGGGACGTACGCGAGCTTGAAAGAGGTCACCGGGTCAGGTTACCGGGGGTGACGCTGGCTACCCTGGACGGCATGACGTCGCACAAGACCACCCAGACGATGAAGCCCGCGACGGCGGCGAAGAAGCTGGGTGTGTACCTCGAAGCCACCCCCGCGGAGTTCCGGGAGGGCGTCGTTTCGCGCGACGAGCTGAACGCGCTGCAGGCCGACCCGCCCGAGTGGCTGCGGGAGCTGCGCCGCACCGGCCCGCACCCGCGGCCGGTGGTCGCGGCGAAGCTGGGCGTCTCCATCGGCGGCCTGACGCGCGGCGGGGTCACCGAGCCGCTCACCACCGAGCAGATCGACGCGCTGAAGGCGGAAAACCCCGACTGGCTGGTGCGCGAGCGCGCCACCCAGGCCGAGGTGCGCAAGGAAGCGGTGCGGGTCAAGGAAAAGCACGGCTGAGCCATGGACATCTCGCCCGAAGCGGCGAAGCGGCTCGACACCACCGATGAGCTTGCCGCGTTCCGCGACCGGTTCGTCCCGATCACCGACGCGAGCGTGGTCGCCTACCTCGACGGGAACTCCCTGGGCCGTCCGCTGCGGGCCACCGCCGAGCGGCTTCAGAGCCTCGTCGCCGAGGAATGGGGCGCCCGGCTCATCCGGTCGTGGGAAGAACGCTGGCTCACGCTGCCCGGGGAGATCGGGGACGAGCTGGGGCGCGTCGCCCTCGGGGCCGCGCCCGGGCAGACGATCGTCGCCGATTCGACGTCCGTGTGCCTCTACAAGACGCTCCGGGCGGCGGTCGCGCTCCGGCCGGGGCGCGACGAGATCGTCACGGACACCGCGAACTTCCCCACCGACCGGTTCCTCGTCGAGAGCGTCGCCGCCGAACTCGGCCGGGAAGTGCGGTGGATCGAGACCGACCCGCTGACCGGCGTCCGCGCCGAGGACGTCGCCGCGGTCACCGGCCCGCGCACGGCGGCGGTCGTCCTGTCCCATGTGGACTACCGGTCGGCGGCGATCACGGACCTGGCCGCCGTCACGCGGCTGGTGCAGGAGCGCGGCGGCCTCGTCGTCTGGGACCTGTGCCACAGCGTCGGCGTGCTCCCGGTGGAGCTGGACGCGGCGGGCGCCGACTTCGCCGTCGGCTGCACGTACAAGTTCCTCAACGCCGGCCCCGGCGCGCCGGCCTTCCTCTACGTGAACGCGCGGCACCACGAGACGTTCGGGCAGCCGATCACCGGCTGGATGGGCGCGGCCGACACGTTCGCCATGGCGCCGCGCTACGTGCCCGCGCCGGGGATCCGGCGGGCGCTGTCGGGCACCCCGCCGGTGCTCGGCATGGTGGGTGTCCAGGAGGGTGCCGCGCTGCTGGCCGAAGCGGGGATCGACCGCGTGCGGGCCAAGGCCGTGGCGCTGGGCCGGTGGGTGCTCGCCCTCGCCGACGCGTGGCTCGTCCCGCTCGGGTTCGCGGTCGCCTCACCCCGCGACGACGACCGGCGCGGCGGCCACGTCACGCTGCGGCACCCGGACGCCGAACGGCTCGCGCGCGTGCTCATCGACAACGGCGTGCTCATCGACTTCCGCCGCCCCGACGGCATCCGGATCGGGCTGAGCCCGCTCACCACCGGCTTCGCCGAAGTCCGGCAGGCCATGGCGCGCGTGCGGGAACTCGCCGGCTGACGGGACATCCGGGCAACGACCGTGCCCTTCCTTTCCCTCGCCGCGGACACTCCGCACCGCGAAGCGGACGAATTCGATTTCACCCGTTCGGACCAGTGCGGCTGAGTCCGAAATGTGTCCTGGGCCTGTTACCAGAGGAAATGCCGGTGATCACTCCGGAGCGCTGAGTAAACGCCGTTCGCTCCGCGCCGGACGACTGTCCGCCAACCGGGTCACCGGCACTGCGCTGCACGGGTTCGTGGTAAAAATCGGGCCCTGATCGATTCCGCGGCAACACGGAGGGTGAGGCGAAGACGGGTGACGGCGGCCGCTGTGTCCCATCTTCGTGTCTGCTTCCTCGTCCGGGTCCCCTTTTCTCGCCGACCGTCACTCAGGAGTTCGTGAACCGCCGTGCTGAACAAAGACCCCAGGGACGAGTCGGACAAGCCGTACGACAAGTCGATCCGCAACAGGCTGACCAGGACCGTCCTCATTCCCAGCGTGACACTGCTGGTGCTGTGGATCGCGGTCTCGTCCTACTTCCTCTTCAATGGTGTTTACGTCCGGTTGGTCGCGGCTTCCGTGCGCGAAGTGTCGATCCCCGCCGCCACCGCCCTGGCCGAGTTCCAGAAGGAACGCCAGACCGCGCTGCAGTACCTCGACGACCCGAGGCAGGGCCCGGCGCGGCTCCAGCAGCAGCAGCGGGCGACCGACGAAAAGCTTTCCGCGCTGAAGGAAGCCTTCGCCGCGACGATCTCCAACGCGCCCGACGAGATCGCGTCCAAGGTGAACGCGCTGAAGTCGCAGTTCGACCAGCTGCCCGTGCTGCGCTCGCAGATCAGCTTCCGCAGCATCGACCGCGCGCAGGTCAACAGCTACTACAACGGCGTGATGGACACGGCGTCCAACCTCTTCGACACCCAGGCCCGCGTCGTGCCCGACGCCGAAGCGGCGACCGGTGGCATCACGGCGACCTCGGTCTTCCGCGCCGGGGACATGATGTCGCGTGAGACGTCGCTCGTCTCGACGGCGTTCTCTTCGGGATCGTTCGCGCCCGACGACTTCGCGCAGTTCGCGCAGCTGTCCGGGTTGTACCGGACCCAGCTGGCGGAGATCGCGCCGTTCCTCGACCCGGCGGTCCGCGACAAGTACCGGGCGCTGACCACCGGGACGGCCTGGCGGCAGCTGGCGACCGCCGAACAGGCGCTCGTGAAGCGCGGCCCGTGGTCCACCGGTGAGCAGAACACCGTGCCGGTGTCCGAAACGGACTGGGAGAACGCGACGACCCAGGTCGCCCAGGGCCTCAACGACCTCGCGATCACCCAGGCGGACAAGGTCTCCGCGGCCGCGATCGACTCCGGCGACGCCCAGCTGCGGAACGTGATCATCGGCAGCATCGTGGCGCTGCTCGCGTCGCTGGCGGCGATCATCGTGGCGGTGCGGGTGTCCCGCTCGCTCGTCGACCGGGCGCTGATGACCCGCCTCGCCCGGCTGCGCAACGACTCCCTCGACCTCGCCCGCCACCGGCTGCCGGACATCGTCGAGCGGCTGAAGAGCGGCGAAGCCGTCGACCTCAAGGAAGAGCTGCCGCAGCTGGACCACGGCCGGGACGAGATCGGCCAGGTGGCCGAGGCGTTCAACGTCGCCCAGCTGACCGCCGTCAACGCCGCGGCGAGCGAGGCCAAGGCCCGCAGCGGTGTGCACAACGTCTTCCTCGGCATCGCGCACCGCAACCAGGTCCTGGTCCACCAGCAGCTGCAGATCCTCGACGAGATGGAAGCCCGCGAGGACGACTCGACGCAGCTGGCGTCGCTGTTCCAGCTCGACCACCTCGCCGCCCGCGCCCGCCGCACCACCGAGAACCTGATCATCCTCGGCGGCAAGCAGCCCGGCCGCCGCTGGCGCAAGCCGGTGGCGCTGATGGAGGTGCTGCGCGCGGCCGTCTCGGAAACCGAGCAGTACGCGCGGGTCCAGGTCGAGCAGGTGCCCGACGTCTCGATCGTCGGCGCCGCGGTGGCCGACACGATCCACCTCGTCGCCGAGCTGGTCGACAACGCGACGTCGTTCTCGCCGCCCGGCTCGCCGGTCGAGGTGACCAGCCGCCTGGTCGCGCGGGGCGTCGTCGTCGACGTGTCGGACCAGGGATTGGGCATGAAGGACGCCGTCCGCGAGTGGGCCAACGCGATGATGGCCGAGGCACCCGAGTTCGACGCGATGGCCCTGCGGGCCGACTCCAGCCTCGGCCTGTTCGTGGTCGCGCGCCTGGCGGCCCGGCTCGGCATCACCGTCACCTTCGACCCGTCCCGCTACGGCGGCCTCCGCGCCACCGTCCTCATCCCCACCCAGCACCTGGCCGGCGAGCACGGGACGCCGGCCGAAGAGACCTCGCCTGCCGAGACCACCGCGGTCCTCGCGCCGGTGGGCGGCCCCGAGCCGCAGGCAGCAGAAAGCTCGCTCCGCACGATGGACACGCCCAGCTCGTTCAGCGGCCAGATCCCGATGAAACGAGACACCAAGCCCCGGCCGTACCCGGCACGCGCCCTCACGCCGCCCGACGCTCTGCCGTCGGTCCCCGTGGCGGAACCGGAACCGGCGCCCGTCGTCACCCCCGCCAAGGCTGTAAGTGACCAGCCGACCGACGACCGGCCCCGGCTCCCCCGGCGTGAGCCCCAGCAGAACCTCGTCGCCCAGCTCGAGAACGAACCCGACGACAGCGCCGACGAGGTCGTGGCGCCGGGCGAAGGCACCGCGCGCACGCTCGCGGCGTTCCACAAGGGAACCCGCCGCGGACGCGGCGGGCCGGACGACTCGTAGTCCGCGACAGCACACAGGAAAGTCCACACACCGAAAGTCAGGGTCTGACGTCGAATGAACGAGTACGGGAACCCCAAACCCGATCTCAACTGGTTGCTCGATGACATGGTGAACCGCGTGGTCGGCGCGCAGAACGCCATCGTGCTGTCCGCCGACGGGCTGCTGATCGGCAAGTCGGCGGGCATGGGCAAGGACGACTCGGACCAGCTGTCGGCCATCGCCTCCAGCCTGCAGAGCCTCGCCAAGGGGGTGAGCAAGCAGTTCAACCGCGGCCCGGTGCTGCAGAACATGATCGAGATGGAACGCGGCTACCTGTTCGTCTCGGCGGCGGGCCAGGGCGCCTGCCTCGCCGTGCTGGCCGCGGACAACGTCGACGTCGAGATGATCGCCTACGAGATGAGCCGGCTGGTCAAGCGCGTCGGCGACTACATGGCGTCCGCGCCGCGAGAAGCGGCGTCCGTCCTGCGGGAGGCCACATGAGTGCCGAAGACGGCTGGTACGACGAGGCCGCCGGGCCGCTGGTCCGGCCGTACACGATCACGAGCGGCCGGACGCCGGCCGAGAACGCGCGGCTGGACCTGTCGACGCAGGTGATGACGCTGCGGTCGGAACAGGAGCCGGCCGGGCTCGGCCCGGAGCACCAGGCGATCGTGCAGCTGTGCCGCCACCCGGTGTCCATCGCCGAGATCGCGGTCTACGTGAAGATCCCGCTCGGGGTCGTGCGCGTGCTCGTCGGCGACCTGATCGAACGCGGCCTCGTCATCACGCGGTCGCCCACCCATAACCCGGCGCAGTCGCCGGACCTCGAAACACTCCAGGCGGTTCTCGATGGCCTCATCAAGTACTGACCCCGCGGGGACGGAACTGGTCCCCACGCCGGTCAAGATCATCATCGCGGGCGGCTTCGGCGCCGGGAAGACCACGATGGTCGGTTCGGTCAGCGAGATCCCGCCGCTGACCACCGAAGAGGTGCTGACCGAGGCGAGTGCCGGGGTGGACGACCTGTCCGGCGTCGAGCGGAAGACGACCACGACGGTCGCGCTGGACTTCGGCCGGATCACGATCTCGCCCCGGCACGTGCTGTACCTGTTCGGGACGCCGGGGCAGGCGCGTTTCTGGTTCATGTGGGACGACCTGGCGCGCGGGGCCATCGGGACGATCGTGCTGGTCGACACGCGGCGGCTGGAGACCAGCTTCGCCGCGATCGACTTTTTCGAACGCCGGAAGATCCCGTTCGTCGTCGCGGTCAACTGCTTCGACAACGCGCCGCGCTACACGACCGACGAGGTCCGCGAGGCCCTGGTCATCCCGGACCGCGTCCCGATCGTCATGTGTGACGCACGCGACCGGGACTCGAGCAAGCTCGCGCTGATCCGGCTGGTCAAGCACGCGATGACCGTGGTGCCGGCCCGGGTCTGAGAGCCCGGTCACGCCCGGTCGTGTCCGGACAGGACGACGCCGGTGTCCGATGTGCCCCTCCGTGTCCACCCCGGACACCGGCGTACCCACATGGCGCAATTGACTGGACCACTCGGGTGCAGACTTTTAGTTGAGCACGCATCCAACTGATAGCATCCGGGCGTGACCAGTCGTGTACCGGAAATTCCCGAATATATAAGGGAAAACTATCCGGCACAGGGCCGGCTCTTCGGTGACTTTCTGTGTGGGCTTTGGTCGACGGCGTGTGACGCGCTCGAGGTCCCGGTCGAGCAGTCCGTCCGGACGACCCGGATGCTGCGCGCACTGCTGCCGCCGTGGGCGCACGAGCGGATCGGCCATGCGCCCGTCCAGCCGTCCTATGTGGCGGACGACGGCTTCCCGGCCGAGATGTCGGTGAACTGGTCCGGCGGGCGCCCGGAGCTGCGCGTGCTGTTCGACAGCCTCGGTCACCACCTGGTTTTCCCAGGTGAAAGCGGTTTCGCCGCCCGCAGGCTCGAGCGCGTCCACGAGACGTTCACGCCGCGGGCAGGCCGTCCTTCGCCCGCGCCGCTGTGGCATTCGATCGCCTGGCGGCCGCCGTCCGGGGTAGTCCACAAGACCTACTTCGGGTTGTACTCGTGGCCCCACGCGCAACGCGAGGCGGCCGTGGCCGAAGCCATGGCGCAGCTCGGCCTGGGGGCCGCGTGGGAAGACGCCCACCGTCGTATCGAAACTGTCGAAGGCGAGCGGGAGATCGAGTTCTTCGCCGTCGACCTGGCCGGCGAAACCCGGGCCAGGGTGAAGATCTACTACCGCAACCACACGGCCGGCCTTCTGGAGGTCGGCCGGGTCGCCGCGGTGGCGTTGCGCCACGACGAGGGGGAAGCGCAGTCCGCCTACCGGATATTGGCCGGCGGGCGTACGGACGCCGGCGAGGCGGCCTTGAGCTGCCTGGCGTTCCGGTCCGGCGTGGACCGCGCCGCCGAGTCCACGACGTACCTGCGGCTGCCCGATCTGGTGCCGGACGACCAGGAAGCCGTGGAGCGGACCGCCGAGCTGCTGCGCGACGAAGGCGTGGACCCCGGCCGGTTCCGCACGCTCGCCGCCGCGCTGGCGCCGGGGCCGCTGTCGGAAAGCCGGGGCGTACTGGAGCTGGTCAGCTACCGCGCGGCGGGCCGGCGCGGCGACGTCACCACGTACTTCCGGTTCCCCGTCTACGACCGGCCCGGTCCCACTCCCCTGTCTCCCGTCGATGTCGCCTAGTGATCTCCCGCAGCACCACGGTAAGGAGCCGATCGTGACCCACCAGGACGTCGAGCGCGTCGCCCGCCACAACGAGCAGCGGCAACGCGAGTACGAGTCGTCGGACCTGATCCGGCTGCTGACCGGCGAGGACACTCCCGCCGAGACGAAGAAGGCGGTGCTGACGTACCTGCAGCCGTGGTCGAACGCCTTCCAGCGGATGATCAGCGCGCGCGTCACGTTCGAGAGCGACCCGGAACTGCGGGCGCTGGCGTGCGAGCACCAGCAGGAGGAGGTGGGCCACGACCGGATCCTGGCGCGCAGCCGCGCGGACGACCGGGAGCTGGTCTGGGACCCGGTGATCGAGATGGGCGCGTCGTGGTTCGTGGACCAGTTCGCGATCCTGCCCGGCGTGCAGCGGGCCGTCCTGGCGCACCTGGCCCTGGAGGCCGGCAGCCTGGTGTTCAGCCAGGCGGGCACCAAGGCGTTCCCGGACGACGAATACTTCGACCTGCACGACGAGGCGGACGTCGAGCACCTCGAGATGGGCTACGAACTCCTGCGGCGGCGCGAGGACTGGACGGCGGACGCGGTGATCGCGGTACTGGACCGGGCGTGGCAGGTGATCGGGGTGGTGTCCGACCGCATAGCGGAGTGCGCCCGCCGCGATACCGTGGCGGCATGACGACGACCGAACCCGCGACCGAGGCTCGCGCGATCGCCACCGAGGCTGCGGGGGCATACCGGGACCTGCTCGGTTCGCGCTTGCTCGGCGCGTACGTACTCGGAAGCCTGTCGTACGGCGGCTACTCCCCGGCGGTGAGCGACATCGACCTGGCCCTGGTGCTGACGGAAGTCCAGGAGGGCGACCACTCGGCCGTGGCGGCGGCCACGGAGGAGCTGCAGGGGCGAAGCCCGTTGCACCGCAAGCTGTCGGTGTTCTGGGCATCGTTGCCGGCGTTGCGAGCGGGAGAGGACGACGGCCGGTTCCCGGCCCTGGACCGCCTGCAGCTGGCCGAGCACGGCCGGGTCCTGCTGGGCGAGGACGTGACGGCCGAGGTGGCCCGCCCGGCGGCGGAGGAGCTGTTGCTGGAGAGCGCCCGGTTCGCGGTGGCGGTTCTGGCGACCGACGAGGTGACGGCGGAGTTCCGCGCCCCACGCCGTCTCCTGGCCGACAAGGTGTGGTTCACGAAGGCGGTGTTCTTCCCGGTCCGGTTCCTGTATTCGGGAACGACGGAGACCGGCCGCGCGGCCACCAACGACGAGGCGCTGGAGTGGTATCTGGCTCAGCCGGAGGCACCGGCGAAGTCTCTGGTCCGGTTGGGAGCGCGGGTCCGGGAGGGGCAGCCGTTGGACGCCGACGAGGCTGGTCCCGAGCTGGCCGCGGGGTTGGTTCCCTTGTACCGGCACTACATCGAGGCCGAGGTGCGGCGGTTGCGCGAGGTCGGTGGTCCGGGGGATCTTGTTGCCGCTTTGACGGACTGGAGCGATCGGCTGGGGTGATGCTCGGGCTTGAGGTTGGGGCGGCTTGACCCCTGGATGCCAAACGTGGAGCCCGCAGCAGGCGGACCTTTGCCCACGTGCGGTCCGACGTCCACGCCGAATGCGCCGCCGGCACGGTCTTCCGGACGTGGGTGTAGGCCCGTAGCCGGTGGCTGCGGGCCTGTCCCGTGTTCATGCCGCGAAGGGCAGGGGTTGGTGGAGGTTGTTGCGCCTCGGTTTTCGTTGCCTGTCGAGGAACATCGGGGGCAGGAATTCCGGGAGGCCGTCGGCGGCGATGCGGACTTCCCACCCGGAGCGGTGCAGCAACCGATGGTGAGTCCGCGAAGTCCAGCAGGTGCCGCTCGGCACCCTCCCGATGCTCCGTCGGGATGTCTTGCAGCACCCCGACGATCACATCGATCATCGGGGTAATCAATCGCCCCGACCGAGCCACCACCCCGGTGGCCGCGGCCACCGCGGGGATCGGGGTGCCGTCGAGGTTGCGGCCGGGATTGACCGCCCGGGCCCGTTTCACCATCCGCTCAGCGGAGGATTTCGAGACATCCGCGAGGTGTTCGAGCAGCCGGGGCACGGACCGGTAACCGAACAGCTCCAGCACGCCCCGCTGCTCGATCTCCACCAGCGCCGCACCCAACTCGGCTTCCGCAGACCGCACGGTCGCCAGCCACCGCAGACGGACACCCCACGGGAGAAGCGGCAGAGAGACTCGGTGCGTGGGGAATCGGCGCCGGCGACCACAAACACAAGCAACCACAGAGAGCGCCGATTTCCCACGCCACGGCGAAGCCGTATCTTGAAACTCAGCCACGCCCGTCATAGGCAGAACGAGCCGCATCAACCGGGCACCGGAACTCGGCCGCGGGCGGAGCCCGCGCACGCACATCCACTGCGTCGGCGCGGGAGCCGGCTGGGGCGCGACAAGCGCTATGTGCCCCAGATCTACGCCCAGCTCGCGTCGGTCTACCAGACAACGGGATTCGACGACGAGGCGGCGAAGGTCTCGGTCGCCGGCGAATCCGCGCGGCGGAAGTCGCTGAAGGGCCTGACCGGCGGGATCGCCCGGGCAGGCGGGGCTGTTGCTCAAGTGACCAAGCAGCGCGACTACTGGATTGCGGGACGCTCAGGGCGACCGCACCCGCGACGCCCTGGCCGCCCACGCGGCCACCTGCGCCCGGGAATCGAAACCCAGCTTCCGCAGGATCCGATTCACGTGCCCCTCCGCGGTGCGGCGGGAGATGACCAGGCGGTCGGCGATCTCCTGGTTTGTCCGGCCCTCCGCGATCAGGGCGGCGACCTGCGCTTCCCGGTCCGTCAGCGGCGTCGGCCGTTCCGGTTCCGGCGCAGGGAACGGCGAAGGGAACGGGGACGGGCAGCCGTCCCCGAGCGCGTAGGCGATCGCCTCCGGCAAGCCGAACTCGGCGCCGCGCCGGAACGCGGCTTCGTACGGGCCGTCTCCCAGCGCGCGGCGGGTCCGCGTCACGCATTCGCCGTGCGGGGCGCCGAAGTGCCGGGAGCCGAACAACGGGAAGCCGACTCCGGCCCAGATCGGCTGGGCGCACCCGAGCAGCGTCGCGGCCGGTTCCCAGCGTTCGCGCGCGGCCTCGGTCCAGGCCAGCACCTCGATCGCGAGCACGATGCCCAGCAGGTCGTGGAACGTGCCCTTGACGCGCAGGCAATGCCGTCCGCGCGCGGCCGCGCGGTCGAGTTCGCCGCGGCGCAGCGCGACCAGGGCCTGCACGAAACCCGCGTAGGCGCACGCCCACTGCTCGCCGTGGGCCGCGCCGGTCGCGCACGCCTCTTCGCACAGTTCCCCGGCGCGGTCGAGGTCGCCGAGGAAGACCGACGTCACGGCGAGTTCGACGCCGGCCAGCAGTACGATGCTGTTGAGCTCGCCGAGCCGCCGGTAGCGGGCCCGCGCATCTTCGAGCAGGGGCTTCGCGTCGCCGATGTCGTCCCCGGCCAGCAGGTTGCAGCCGAGGCGGTGGGTCGCGTACGCCAGCGCGACGTCGTCGCCGGCCCGCAGTGCGTAGGCGTGGCATTCCTCCAGCATCGCGACGGCCGCGGCCTTGTCGCCCTGCACCATGGCGACGTACCCGTTGACCCACAACGCTTTCGCCCGCGCTTCACCCGGTTCGGTGCCGAGGGCCAGGGCGCGGTCGAGCCAGTGACGGCCCTCGCCGAACACCCCGCAGCCCACCCAGTAGAACCACAGGGCCGAGGCGAGCCGGAGGCCGGTTTCGACCTCGCCGGGCGCCGTCAGGCTGTAGTCCAGCGCCGCCCGCAGGTTCGCGTGCTCCCGGCGCGTCCGCCGGAAGATGTCCGCCTGCTCCGGGCCGAACCAGGCGCGTTCGCTCCGCACGGCGAGAGCGAGGTAGTGGTCCCGCATCCGCCGCCGGATCTCCGCCGTCTCCCCGGAGCCGGCCAGCTTGTCGCGGCCGAACTGCCGCAGCGGCTCCAGCAGGCGGAACCGCTGCCGGTCGCCGTCGGTTTCCCGGACCAGCACGGACTTCTCCACCAGCCCGGCGAGCTTGTCCCGCAGCTCGCCGGCGGGCAGTCCGTCACCGGCGCAGACGCGCTCGGCGGCCGTCAGGTCGAAGCCGCCGGCGAACACCGACGCCCGGGCCCACAGGTGCCGCTCGGCCGGGTCGCACAGCGCGAAACTCCAGTCGATGGCGGCCCGCAGCGTCTGGTGCCGGGCTTCTCCGCCGCGCTTCGCCGTACCCGGCAGCCGGAAGCAGTCGCCCAGCCCGGCTTCCAGCTCCGCCAGCGTCAGCACCCGCAGCCGCACGGCCGCGAGCTCGATGGCCAGCGGGATGCCGGCCAGCAGGCGGCACACCTCGGCGACGCGGTCCTGGTTCTCCGCCGTGACGGCGAATCCCGGCACGACCGCGGCCGCGCGTTCGGCGAACAAGGTCAGCGCCGGGTAGCGCAGCCAGCCGCCGCCGGGCAGCGGGCACCCGGGGTCGGGCAGCGGCAGCGGCGACACCGGCCAGAGGTGCTCGCCGGCCAGCGCGAGGCGCTCCCGGCTGGTCGCCAGCAGCCGGAGGCCGGGCGCGGCCCGCAGCAGGTCGTGCGCGAGCGCGGCACAGCCGTCCAGGAGGTGCTCGCAGTTGTCCAGGATCACCAGCAGCCGCCGGTCCCGCAGGTGCCCGGCGAGCACGGACGCCGAGGGCCGGCCGGTTTCGTCGGGCACGCCCAGCGCTTCCAGGACGGTGTGCGCCACGAGCGCCGGGTCCTCGAGCCCGGCGAGCTCCACCAGCCAGACGCCGTCGGGGAACGCGCGGGACAGCCCGGCCGCGGTCTGCACGGCCAGCCGCGTCTTCCCGGCGCCGCCCACGCCGGTCAGGGTGACCAGCCGGGCCTCGGCCAGCAGGTGTTTCACCTCGGCGACTTCGCGCTTGCGTCCCACGAAGCTCGTGGCGTCCGCAGGCAGGTTTCCCCTTACACCGCCCACCACTGAACCGTAGGGAGGACGTCACGAGCGGTCAATGCGACCGGGCGGTCGTCCCTCGGAGGAAGCAACCTCCGGGGGTCACCGGCCGGGAGTGGCCGGTCGCGGCGCCGGATCGTCCGAGGGGGAGACGACCCGGATCAGGGGACGCGACCGGCCGGGCACCATCTGCTGGGACCTCCCGCGGTCTTCGACGGCCCGTCCGAGCGTGCTCCGGGCGGCCTCGCGCCACACCCGTACAAGTACCTCACTCCATACCTGTTTCGTGGTCACTCACCGCACCCGGCGAACTACTTTCAGCGCAAGGTGAGCGGGGTTTCGGACGCGAGCCGGGTCAGCTTCGCCGGGTTGCGGACGTAGTAGAGGCCGGAGATGCGGCCGTCGTCGAACCGGATCGCCATCACGCCGTCGAGCTCGCCGTCCAGGCGCACCACGAAACCCGGGTTGCCGTTGACCGTCGTGGGGTCGACGGTGATCCGTTGGGTGGTCTTGCCGAGACCGCCGAGGATGAAGCGGACCACCTTGCCGGCACCGGAAACCGGGCGCAGCGCGGCCTGCTTGACGCCGCCGCCGTCGCCGACGACGACCACGTCGGGCGCGAGGACGTCGAGCAGGCCCTGCAGGTCCCGGCCTTCCAGCGCGCGCCGGAACGAATCCAGCACCGCCCGGGTTTCGCGCGCGGAGACCGTCTCGCGCGGGCGGCGCGCGTCGACGTGCCGCCGCGCGCGGTGCGCGATCTGCCGGACGGCCGCGGGCGTCTTGCCGACGGCGTCGGCGATTTCGTCGTAGCCGAGGTCGAAGACCTCACGCAGCACGAAGACGGCGCGCTCGGTCGGCGCGAGCGTCTCGAGGACGAGCATGAGCGCCATCGAGACGCTCTCGGCCAGCTCGACGTCCTCGGCCACGTCCGGCGTGGTGAGCAGCGGCTCGGGCAGCCACGGGCCGACGTAGGCCTCCTTGCGGCGCTTCATCGTGCGCAGCCGGTTGAGCGCCAGCCGGGTCGTGATCCGGACCAGGTAGGCACGCTCGTCGCGCACGTCTTCGGAGTCGACCTTCACCCAGCGCAGCCAGGTTTCCTGGAGAACGTCCTCGGCGTCGGCCGCCGAACCGAGCATTTCGTAGGCGACGGTGAAGAGCAGGTTCCGGTGGGCGACGAAGGTTTCCGTGGCGTGGTCGCTCATGACCCTCTCCTTTCTCAGGCGGTGAAGGCGGCGGGACCGAAGCGGCCCCAGGCGACGAACGCGGCCACGGCGAGGTAGGCCAGGTTCAGCACCGCGAAGTTCGCGCTGCCGTGCCGGACGTGGGTGATCATCGCACCGATCATCAGCAGCATCCAGCAGGCGGCGGTCACCGGCACCAGCACCGGCGCGATCCCGCTCAGGGCAGGCAGCACCAGGCCGGCCGCCGCGAGGAGCTCGACGGCACCGAGCGTCCTGACGAAACCGGGGCGGGCCGCGGCGGTCCACTCCCCGCCCGGTGCGGCGGCCAGCTTTTCCGCCGGTACGAACACCTTGCTGACGCCGCCGGTCAAGGCGACGAGGGCGAGCAGCCCGGCGGCGATCCACAGTGCGAGGTCCATGGGTTCTCCTTTCCGTTCGGCATCCAGACACCGCTCGCCGCCACCCTGTGACATGACCTGGGTCACTTGATTCTGTACCTACTAGTATGTACAGTCGGGCGCCATGGGGACCAGGGACCAGCTGATCGACAGCACCCGCGAGCTGTTGTGGGAGCGGGGTTACGTCGGAACGAGCCCGAAGGCCATCCAGCAGCGGGCCGGCGCCGGACAGGGCAGCATGTACCACCACTTCGCCGGCAAGAAGGAGCTGGCGCTGGCCGCCGTGCGGCGCAGCGCCGACGTCCTGCTGGCCGCCGCCGACGAGCAGCTGCGCGGCCCCGGCACCGCCGTCGACCGGATCACCGCGTACCTGCGGCGCGAGCGCGAAGTGCTCAAGGGCTGCCCGATCGGCAGGCTCACCCAGGACCCCGACATCGTCGCCGACCCCGCGCTGCGCGCCCCGGTGGACGAGACCCTCACCCGCCTGCGCGCGCGGCTGGCCGAGGTGCTCGAGGAAGGCCGGGCCGCGGGGGACCTGCCCGCCGCGACGGACACCGCCGCGCTGGCCGCCACGATCGTCGCCGTGCTGCAAGGCGGTTACGTCCTGGCCCGCGCGGCGAGCACGCCGGAACCCTTCGACCAAGCCGTTTCCGGCGTGCTCTCGTTGCTCGCCGCCCACTCCAGGAGTACTCCGTGAGCTTCCCCGCCCCCGCCGACGCGATCACCGGCACCGCGTGGATCACCCCGCTCGCCGCCGCTTCGCGCACCCGCGTCGACCGCGTGCGGTTCGAGCCCGGCGCCCGCACGCACTGGCACCGGCACCCGCTCGACCAGGTCCTGGTCGTCACCGAAGGCACCGGTTACCTCCAGCGGCGAGGCGAGCCGGCGACGCTGATCAGCGCGGGCGACACGGTCCGCGTCGCGGCCGGCGAATGGCACTGGCACGGCGCGACGGACTCGACGTCGATGACCCACCTGGCAATCGAGGAGATCCTCGCCGACGGCAGCCCGACGGAGATCGGCGAACCGGCGGACGTTCCCGCCGTCACCCGCACGGTCCTGCTGGACCAGCACCTGCCGGAACCGCGGCTGGTCGGTCACGTCGAGGTCCGCCGCATCACCATCGCTCCGCACCACAGCCCCGGCCCGCACACGCACAACGGCCCGGTCTTCGGCAGCATCGAGGCCGGCTCGGCCATCTACCGGATCGAGGGTGAACCTGAGACGGTGCTCAACCCGGGAGACGTGTTCTACGAGCCGGAAGGGACTCCCGTCGCGCGGTTCGACGCCCAAGGCGAGGGGGTCACCTTCCTGGCCTGCTTCCCCGTCGGCCCCGGCGAAACGCCGCGCCTGGATCCGGTCGAGATGTCCGGTTGAAGTTTCACCGGGTGCCGGTATAACCTGTTGCTCCGGGAGCGCTCCCAAAGCCACCGCTCGATCATCCGAGAATGGAGGCTCATCCATGCGTATGCCCACTTCCCGGTCCGTCACCAGACGGCACGGCGTCGTCGCGGTGATCATCGGCGTGCTGGCCGGCCTGTTCCTCTGGGCCCCGCCGGCCTCCGCGCACGGCACCATCGTCAGCCCCGCCACCCGCGCGTACCAGTGCTGGAAGGACTGGGGCAACCAGCACACGAACCCGGCGATGCAGCAGCAGGACCCCATGTGCTGGCAGGCGTTCCAGGCCAACGCCGACACGATGTGGAACTGGATGAGCGCCCTGCGGGACGGGCTCAAGGGGAACTTCCAGGGCGCCACCCCCGACGGCCAGCTCTGCAGCAACGCCCTGTCCCGCAACAACTCCCTCAACACGCCCGGCCAGTGGCGGACCACGAGCATCGGCAGCAGCTTCTCGATGCACCTGTACGACCAGGCCAGCCACGGCGCCGACTACATCCGCGTGTACGTCAGCAAGAACGGGTACGACCCGGTCACCCAGCGCCTCGGCTGGGGCAACCTCGACCTCGTCACGCAGACGGGCAAGTACGCGCCGGCCAAGGACATCACGTTCAACGTCCAGACCTCCGGCGGGTACCGGGGACACCACGTCATCTTCACGATCTGGCAGGCTTCCCACCAGGACCAGACGTACATGTGGTGCAGCGACGTGAACTTCGGCTGACGCGCTGCGGCCCGCTCATGTCTTGAACGAGTCGTTCAGGACCTGGGGTGTCTTGAACGACTCGTTCAAGACACCCCAGCCCCGCAGCCCCGCCGGATTCACGGCTGCCGCCGGCCACAGGAGCTCGCCGGGTGCAGGTAGCCGCGCGGGGCAACCCGCATCACCACAGCAGACATCGACGCTCCTGAGAAAACCCCAATGTGGCGTTGGTTGCGTCCAACGCACCCAATGTGGCGTTCGGTGCGTCCAACGCACCCAATGTGGCGTTGGTTGCGTCCAACGCACCCAATGTGGCGTTCGGTGCGTCCAACGCACCCAACGCCACATTGGGGCGCTTGAGGCTGGGCGCGGCGGCGCCGGGCCGTCAGCCCATCGCTTCGGCCCGGCGCATCACGTCCCGGCACAGTCGCCCGACGTCGTCCGGGTCGTCGGTGAACTGGGACGGCTTCAGGCAGAACGTCGTGAAGCCCTGCTCGATCTGCTCGGGCAGCGCGGCCATGGCCTGGCCGACATCAGCGCACGAACGCGCGTCCGGGAACACCGCCCGGGTCCCGCCGATCAGTTCCAGCTCCCGGCCGGGCACCGCGGCACGCAACCGCGCAAGGTCCTCTGTGGACGGTACGCCGAGCGGGTGGAACCCGTGGCCGTAGCGGACGATCCGGTCCAGCAGCCGGTCGTGCAGGCGCCGGCCCCCGAACCACATCCGCGGGCCGTCCGGGCGGTACGCCTTCGGCTCGAAGTAGATGTCCTTGAAGGAAAAGAACTCCCCCGCGTAGGAGACCGGCGAGGATCGCCACAGCAGCTCCAGGATCTCGAGCTGTTCGTCGAGGATCCTCCCGCGCCGGGCGAACGGCACGCCCAGGGCGTCGTACTCGTCCCGGCTCCAGCTGACCGTCGGCTGGACGACCAGCCGCCCTTCGCTCAGCAGGTCGAGGGTGCCCAGTTCCCGCGCCAGCAGCAGCGGGTGCCGCAGCGGCGCCAGGATCGCCCCGGCGACCAGCCGCAGCCGCGAAGTCACCGAGGCGATCGAGGACAGCAGCGACAGCGAATGCGGCCACGGCGTGAAGGGATCCTGGTTGCCGGGCAACGCATATTCGCGGGGGTTGCCCATGACACCCCGGTCGGAGGCGTCGGGACCGAGCACGACGTGTTCGCTGATCATCACGGCGTCGAACCCGCTGTCCTCGGCCTCGCGGGCCCACCGCACCAGCGTCGGCAGGTCCCGGCCCGAGGTCAGCGTCCAGTTCTCGCTGAGGATCAGCAGCATCCGGGGTGCGGTCACGCGCGCACCGCCGCGTGCCGGAAGGCCGCCACCAGGCCGAGCACGAAGACCACGGCGGCCGCGTACGGCGCGTAGATGATCGGCGCGCCGACCTTGTACACGGCCCCGAAAATCGCGGCCCCGGTAACGACGATGCCGACCGTGCCGGCCAGGTACACCGCCCAGCGCCGCGGGTGGTCGCGCAGGCCGCGCAACGCCCCCGCCGACATCAGCAGGTAGATCACGGCGAGGGAGAACCCGCCGAACGTCGAGCCCCAGCTGAACATCGCCACGTAGTGCGGCATCCCGTCCTGCGCGAGGAAGCCGCTCCAGACGGCGGTGAGCACCAGGACCACCGCGTGGACGAGCACCACGACACCCGAC
Organism: Amycolatopsis sp. NPDC021455; assembly: GCF_040640995.1. Lineage (NCBI taxonomy): Bacteria > Bacillati > Actinomycetota > Actinomycetes > Pseudonocardiales > Pseudonocardiaceae > Amycolatopsis > Amycolatopsis sp. NPDC021455. Next base: position 19,467 of record NZ_JBFACT010000012.1, read on the forward strand.
GCGACCAGGGGCGTGCCCCGGCGGCTCACCTTGCCGAGCGCGGTGGGCAGCCGCCGGTCGCGGGCGAGCGCGAACATGCCGCGCGACGCCGCCACGGCGCAGCCGATCAGCACCGCGAGCATGTCCAGCACCACGACCAGCTCCAGCAGCCGCCGGACGAGCACGGACCCGAACCCGCCGTCGGAGACCGGGCCGGCCAGGCCGAACAGCGGCGCGCCGGCGTTCTTGCCGAGCGTCTCGAGGTCGAAGTGATAGCCGGCGACCTGGCTGTAGGAGCCGATGACGTAGAAGGCGGCCACGGTGAGGACCGAGATGAGCACCGCGCGCGGGATGTCCCGCTTCGGGTGCGCGGTCTCCTCGCCGAGGTTGGCCGCCGTCTCGAAGCCGGTGAAGAGCAGAACGCCGTACAGCACGCCGAAGAGGATCCCGCCGAAGCCCTGCGGTGACGTGCTGGGCGTGAACGCGGTGGCGACGTCGTTGGCGGCGCCGACCTTGGCGATCACCACGACGAAGAACACCAGCACGACGACGAACGAGACGAGCGCCAGCAGCAGCTGCGCTCTCGTCGACAGCGCGACGCCGAGGTACAGCACGACCGAGAGCCCGATCAGCAGGACGAGGTCCCAGCCCGCCTCGGGCAGCGGCGTGATGCCGAACTCGGCCTGCAGGGTGTCGTGGATCGTGCCGCCGATCATCACCAGGATGCCCGCACCGAGGGCGAGAATGCCCGCGTAGTAAAGGAATCCGGCCGCGGCGCCGATGCGCTTGCCGAGGCCGTCGGTGACGTAGTCGTAGAGGGATCCGGCGGCCTGGATGCGTTTCGTGTATTCGGAAACGATCCAGCCGAGGCCCAGCACGCCGACCGCCGCGATCGCCACCGAGAGGGGGGCGGCGGCTCCGGCGCCACTGCCGGAGGCGTTGAGCCCGACCAGGAGCGGGACCAGGAAGGCGATCGAAAAGACCGGCCCGATCACGCCGACGGACTGCGCGATCGCGTCCACCAGCTTGAGGGAGCCACCGAGCCGGTGGCCGGTGGTCGTGCTTTCCGATACGGCATGGTCGACCATGGTGTCTCCTCGACTCGGCCCCCGGCGCGGGAATCGTACGGGTACAAACGTTTGGATCGCAACAGTGTGCGGTCAGCTCGCGAAGATTTCTTTCAGGTAAGCCGAAACCAGGGCCTTGGCCCGGCGCCGCGCGTCCGCGGCGAAACGGTCGGCGTCCGCGACGAGGTCCGCCGGGCGGAGACCGAGGCCCCGCGCCTGGGCCGCGCCACCGTTGCCGACCCAGCGCCGGAGACCGGCCGGAGTGACCTCGGGGTGGAACTGGACGCCGAGGCTCCGGCCGATCCGGTAGGCCTGCGACGCCGCGGCGTTGCGCGCGATCTCGGCCGCCCCGGGCGGCACGGTGAACCGGTCGAAGTGCCACTGCAGCCACGGGCCCGGCGGCACCAGGTCCGGGTCGTCGGACTCGATGTCCACCCAGCCGATTTCCGGCGACGGCGACCGCGTGACGGTGCCGCCGAGCGCGCGGGCCAGTGCCTGCGCGCCGAAGCAGATGCCGAGCACGGCGCCGCCGTCGTCCACGGCTCGCGCCAGCCAGTCCAGTTCCGGCGCCAGCCACCGGCCGATCCGGGCGTCGTCGACGCCGGCACTCCACGGCGCGCCGAGCGGCACCAGCAGGTCGTACGCCGAACTGTCCGGAAAGGACGGTTCGACGTCCGGCGTGTGGTGCCGGTCCTCCGGCACGACGACGAGCTCGTCGACCGCCCAGCCGAGCCCGCGCAGCGCGGCACCGACGTACCCGGGATCGGACAACGCGTCGTGGAGGACGCACAGCGCGCGCATCAGGCGGTCTCGACCCGCACCGGGAGCTGCTTGATCCCGTTGACGAAGTTGCTGCGCACCCGCCGGACGTCGCCGGCGAGCTCGATGCGGCGCAGGCGGGGCAGCAGCGTCTCGAACATCAGCCGGATCTCCATCCGGGCGAGGCTGTTGCCGAGGCAGAAGTGCGGGCTGCCCTTGCCGAACGTGACGTGGTCGTTCGGCTTGCGGGTGACGTCGAAGGTGTACGGGTCGTCGAAGACGTCTTCGTCCCGGTTGCCCGAGGCGAACCACATCACGACCTTCTCCCCCGCCTTGATGTGCCGGCCGCGGAGTTCGACGTCGCGGGTGGCGGTCCGCCGGAAGTGGTAGACCGGGCTCGCCCAGCGCAGCATCTCCTCCACCGCGACCGGGATCCGGTCCGGCTCCCCCCGCAGCAGCGCCAGCTGGTCGGGGTTGTTCAGCAACGCCAGCATGGAATGGCTGATCGCGTGCCGCGTGGTCTCGTTGCCGGCGACCACCAGCAGCAGGAAGTAGTTGTCGAACTCGGTCGCGGTCAGCGGCTCGCCGTCGGCCGGGGTGCGGTTGACGAGGCTGCTCACGAGGTCTTCGCCGTCACCGCCCCGGCGCTGCCGGGCCAGTTCGCGCCCGTACTCGAACACCTCCAGCGCGGCGGGCGAGCGGAACGGCAGGTGCTTGTAGCGGTCGCTTTCGGCGTCGCCGAGGAGGACGTCGGCGTAGTCCGGGTCGGTGTTGCCGATGATCCGGTTGCCCCAGGCGATCAGCCGCCCGGTGTCGCGCGCGGGCACGTCGAGCATCCGGGCCAGGACCTGGATCGGGAAGTCCGCGCTGACTTCCTTGACGAAGTCGAACTCGCCCCGGCGCAACGCCGCGTCGACCGTCGCCTCGGTCAGCCCGCGCAGGAACTCCTCGTACTTCAGCAGGGTCCGGCCGCCGAAGTCGCGCTGCAGCAGCCTGCGCAGCGCCCGGTGGCGGACGCCGTCGGATTCGAGCATGGACCGCCGGAGCTCGGCCAGGTCGTCGTCGACGACCTCCTCGAGGTTGACGTACCCGGTCGAGGTGAACGTGTCCGGGTCCCGGTCGACGGCGACGATGTCCTCGTGCCGGGTGAGCGACCAGAACCCGGAGTTCGGCGCCGGTTCCGGGTTCCAGTGGACCGGTGCCTCCCGGCGCAGGACGTCGAACCGCGGCCACGCCTCGTTGCGCTCGAAGACGCCGAGGTCGGTCAGGTCGACCTGGGCGGCGGTCAGGGGGTGCGCGGTGGTCATGGCACTCCTCTACAGGTGGTAGGCGTACTCGCGGAACTCCCAGTCGGTGACGTACCGGGAGAACCGTTCGAGCTCGTTGCGTTTGTAGGCGAGGAAGGCCGTGACGAACCGGGGGCCGAGCAGCTCCGCGAACGCCGTGTCGGCTTCGAGGGCGTCGAGCGACGCCCCCAGGTCCGCGGGCAGCTTCGGCGCCTTCGCCGGGTCGTAGCCGTAGCCCTCCAGGGGCGCCGGCGCGGCCAGGCCGTCCTCGATGCCCAGGTACGCGGCCGCGAGCAGACCGGCCGTCACCAGGTAGGGGTTGGCGGTGGCGTCGCCTTGGCGCAGCTCCAGCCGGGCGGCCCGGCCGCGCTCGGGTGGGATCCGCACCATCGCGCTGCGGTTGTCCAGGCCCCAGTCGATCAGCCACGGGGCCAGGGTGTCCGGGCCGAACCGCTTGTACGAGTTGACCGTCGGGTTCGCGAGCGCGGACAGCGCCGGGGCGTGCGCGAGGATCCCGGCGATGGCGGCGCGGGCGACCTTCGAAAGGCCGTACTCGCCGCCCGGGTCGTCGAACAGCGGCCGCCCGTCGTCGTCCACAGTGGAGAAATGCAGGTGGAAGCCCGAACCGCCTTCGTCGTTGAAGGGCTTGGCCATGAACGTGGCCAGCTTGCCCTCGCGGCGGGCCAGCTCCTTGACCGCGGTCTTGAACCGGAAGGCCCGGTCGGCGGCGTCGAGGGCCTCGGAGTGCCAGAGGTTGATCTCGAACTGGCCGCTGCAGAACTCGTGGTTGGCGGTCACCACGTCGAGGCCGTAGCCGGCCAGGGAGCGCAACGAGCGCAGCAGCAGGTTCTCCGGGTCGCCCTTGCTGCCGGAGACGTAGACGTTGCCGGTGGCCTCGCCGTAGCGGCGCCAGCCGCCGGCCGCGTCCGGCTCGAGCACGTAGAACTCCAGCTCGGGGCCGACGACCGGCCGCATCCCCAGCTCGGCGAACCGCGCCAGGACGCCCCGGAGCACCTGGCGCGGGCTCTCGAGCGACGGCGTGCCGTCCGGGTTGAAGACGTCCGCGAGGCAGTGCGCGACGCCGGGCTCCCACGGCACGTCGGCCAGGGTGGCCAGGTCGGGGAACGCGACGACGTCCGGCAGGCCGTCGGCGAGGCCGCCCTCGCCGAGCTCGATGACGTCGCCCATCGGGCTGGTGCCGTACACGGTGCGGCAGAACGCGACGCCGTCGCCGAGTGTCCTGGCGAAGTTCGCGACCAGCACGTCGCGGCCGCGTTCGGTGCCGATGAAGTCGGGATAGCCCAGCCGGACGACGTCGATCCCGCGCTCGGTCAGCGCGGCCGCGGCGGCCGCGAGGGCGTCCTCGTCGAAGTGACCCACGACACCTCCCGGTTCGTTTGAACCCGAACGATAGACGTGGCGGACCTACCTGACAAGCCTTTCCCCCGGTCAGTTGCCGTTGTATCGTGCGGATCCAAACGACCGAAGGAGGGTGCGTGGCCGGCTTCTTCTACCCCCGCACGGCGACCGGGCAGGCGTCGATCGTCCCCGCGCCGCCCTGGTTCTACTCGGGGGACCTGCTCACCGTCGAGTACCGGACCGACCCGGCCCGCGTCGCCGAGCTGCTGCCGGAGCCGCTGTCGCTCGCGGACGAGGACCCGGGCGCGGTCGCGCTGATCTGGGCCGACTGGCAGTCGTGCTCGACCTCGCGCGAGGAGCTGCTGGACCCGGTGCGCGCCCAGTACAAGGAGGCCTTCGTGGTGGTCCGGTGCGCCTTCGAAGGCCGGACCTACTCCCGATGCGTCTACATCTGGGTCGACAAGGACTTCGCCATCGCCCGCGGCATCCACCAGGGCTACCCGAAGAAGCTCGGCTCGATCTGGCAGACCCGGCCGCACCCCTTCGGCCCGGCCCCCCGACTCGCGCCGGGCGCGGCCTTCGGCGCCACCCTCGCGGCCGGTGACCGGCGGCTCGCCGAAGCCGTCCTGAGCCTCACCGGGGAGTCGGCGACCAACGGGTTCGTCAACGGCCACCCGATGGCGCACCACCGCGTCCTGCCGGGCATCGGCCGGGGCGAGGGGGACGCGCACGCCGAGCTGATCGAGTCCGGCGCCAGCGCGTTCGAGGGCGGCCAGGCGTGGCGCGGCGACGTCGAGCTGCGGCTGTTCGACGCGCCCACCGAGGAACTGGCCCGGCTCGAGGTCCACGAGCTCATCGGCGGCTACTACCGGCAGGTCGGCGTCACCTGGGACGGCGGGCGGCGGCTGGCCGAACTGCCGTCCGTTTGAGGCCGTACGATCGGGACATGCCGGACGGATACAGCCTCGCCGAAACCGAAAAGGCGATGTCCGCGCACATCGCCAAGCTCGCGCTCGACCTCCCCGCCGCGGCGGCGCTGTCCAGCCTGTACCGCGCGGCCAACGCCGTCCGCAACCACCTCACCAACGCGGTGCTGCGCGAGCACGACCTGAGCTGGACGGGCTTCGTCGTCCTGTGGTGCGTGTGGATCTTCGACGGCCTCGAAACCCGGCACGCGGCGACCGTCGCGGCGATCTCCAAGGGCACGCTGACCGGCGTCGCGAAGACCCTGGAGGGCCGCGGCCTGCTGCGCCGCGAGGTCGACGCCGGCGACCGCCGCCTGGTGCACCTGGTCCTCACCGACGAGGGCCTGGCGCTGATGGAGGACCTCTACCCGCGGTTCAACGCGGCCGAGGCCGAGGTGGTGGCCCGCATCAGCGGCGGCAAGCTCACCACGATCACCAACGGCCTGCGCACGATGGTCCAGACGGTCGAAGACAAGTCCTGGGACGCTCAGTAGCGGCGGTGACGAAAGCCGCGAAGACGGCCGCCTGGGCGGGGTCGGTCGCGGCGGTGTCCTCCGGGTGCCATTGGAGGCCCAGGAACCAGCCGCGCGCGCCCGGCAGCTCGATCGCCTCCGGCACGCCGTCCGCCGCCTCGGCCACCACCGTGAGCCCGGCGCCGAGGCGGCCCAGGCCCTGGTGGTGGAAGCACGACACCTCCACCGCCTCGCCGGTGAGCGAGGCCAGCAGCGTTCCCGGGGCGGCCTTGGCGAGGTGCACCTGATGCCGGTGGCCGGGCAGGTCCTGCACGACGTCCCCGCCCAGCGCCACGTTGACGACCTGCGCGCCGCGGCAGATCGCCAGCAGCGGCCGTCCCGCTTCCAGGGCCCAGGCCGCCACCGCGAGGTCGAACGCGTCCTGCTCGACGTCGACGTCGTACTCGCTCGGGTGGGCGTCCTGCCCGGCCCAGCTCGGGTGCAGGTCGCCGCCGCCGGGCAGCAGCACGCCGTCCGCGATGGACAGTCGCGACGCGACCTCGCCGGGGTCGGCCGGGTGCATCAGGAGCGGCTCGCCGCCGGCCGCGTAGACCGCCTCGACGAGGGCCCGCGCGCCGACCTCGGCCCGGTACCGCAGTGCGGAGGCGCTCGCCGAGAACCGGGCCGGGACGACGATCAGCGGCCGCCGGTCAGCCATGGTGGATCCAGGTGGTCTTGAGGTCGCGGTACTCGTCGAGGGCGTGCCGGGACTTGTCGCGGCCGAAGCCGGACAGCTTCACGCCGCCGAACGGGACCGCGAGGTCGCCCTCCTCGTAGCAGTTCACCCAGACCGTCCCGGCGCGCAGCCGTCGCGAAATCCGGTGCGCCGCCCCGAGATCGGCCGTCCACAGCGCGGCCGCGAGGCCGTACGGCGTGTCGCCCGCGACGCGGATCGCCTCTTCCTCGCCGGCGACCACCTGCACGGCCAGCACCGGCCCGAAGATCTCTTCGCGCAGCACGGGGTTGCCGGGCGCGCAGCCGGTCAGGACGGTCGGCTCGAGGTAGTTCCCCCCGGTTTCGGCGAGGACCTGCTCACCGCCGGTGACGAGCCGGGCGCCCTCGTCGACGCCGCGGCGGACGGCGTCACGCACCCGGCCGAGGTGCGCCGCGTCGACGAGCGGGCCCATTTTCGTGCCCGGCAGGAGCGGGTCGGCCGGGAACCAGCCGGAACCGGTGGCCACGACCCGGTCCACGACCCGGTCGGCGACGTCGCGGTGCACGACCAGCCGCGAACCGGCGGTGCACATCTGGCCGGAGTTGAAGAAGATCGCCCACGCGGCGGTGTCGGCGGCGGCGTCGAGGTCGGGCGCGTCCGGCAGGATGATGTTCGGCGACTTCCCGCCGAGTTCGAGGTAGACACGCTTGAGGTTGCTGTCCGCGGCGTACCGCAGGAAGTGCCGCCCGGCCTCGGTGGAGCCGGTGAAGGTGAGGACGTCGACTCCCCCGTGCTCGCCGAGGCGACGGCCGACGACGGCGCCGTCCCCGGAGAGGACGTTGAGCACGCCCGGCGGCAGGCCCGCCTCGGCTCCGAGCGCCGCCACGCGCTGCATCGACAGCGGGCTGCGTTCCGACGTCTTGAGCACGACCGTGCAGCCCGCCGCGAGCGCCGGGGCGAACTTCCACCCGGCCAGGGTGAGCGGGAAGTTCCACGGCACCACGGCGGCCACGACACCGGCGGGCTCGCGGGTCACCAGGGCCAGTTCGCCCTCGGTCGTGGGCGCGACTTCGCCGTGGTCCTTGTCCGCGAGTTCGCCGTAGAAGCGCAGGGTCCGGACCAGCGCGCGCAGCTCGATCTCGTACGCCTGGCGGATCGGCTTGCCCATCTCCAGGCTGATCAGGAGCGCGAGTTCGGCCCGGTGCGCGTCGACCAGCGCGGCGAAGCGCTGCAGCACTTCGCCGCGGTCCCGGGGGTGCAGCCGCGGCCACGGCCCGTGGTCGAACGCCCGCCGCGCGGCCGTGACGGCCCGGTCGGCGTCGTCACCGTCGGCCCAGGGGAACTCGGCCAGCAGCACACCGTCACGCGCGGACCGCACCGGGCGCGTCCGGGCGGCGCCGCGCGGTTCACCGTCGACGAACAGCCCCTCCGGCACCCGGACGGCCGCGGCCAGCGCCGCCCAGTCCGTGGCCACGACCGGATCGTCCACCTGCGGTGCGGTCATCAGCACTCCTTGACCGAGAACGAGACGCGGGATACGTTTGGATCCGAACGATACATCCTGGAGGGCGTCATGAACACCGCGCTCGTCGCCGGAACCGCCGTCGACACCCGCCACTGGATCGGCGGCCGCCGGATCGGGTCGACCGGCACCTTCGAGGACCTGTCCCCGATCGACGGCCGCACCATCGCGCACGTCGCCCGCGGCGGCCGGCCGGAAGCGGACGCGGCGGTCGCCGCGGCGAAAACCGCCTTTCCCGCCTGGGCCGCCACTCCCCCGGCCGAACGCGCGCGGCTGCTGCGCGCCATCGCCGACGGCGTCGAGAAACGTCTCGAAGAGCTCGCGATCGTCGAGACGACCGACAACGGCGCGCTGATCCGCTCGCACCGCCGCGGCGTCATGCCGCGCGTGGCCCACAACTTCCGGTTCTTCGCCGACTACCTGGAGCACGAGCTCGGTCACCCGGACTTCGAGACCCGCGGCCACCGCAACCACGTCAGCTGGGACCCGGCCGGCGTGTGCGTGCTCATCTCGCCGTGGAACGCGCCGCTGATGCTGGCCACCTGGAAGGTCGCGCCCGCGCTGGCCGCGGGGAACACCGTCGTGCTCAAGCCGTCCGAGTGGTCGCCGCTGACCGCGTCGCTGCTCGCCGACATCGCCGCCGACGCCGGACTGCCCGACGGCGTCCTCAACGTCGTCCAGGGCATCGGCGAAGAAGCGGGCGCGGCCCTCGTCGCCCACCCCGACGTCCGGCGCATCTCCTTCACCGGTTCGGTCCCCACCGCGAAGGTGATCGCCCGCTCGGCGGCGGCCAACCTGACGCCGCTTTCGCTGGAGCTGGGCGGGAAGTCGCCGTTCCTCGTCTTCGCCGACGCCGACCTGGACCTCGCGGTCGCCAACGCCGTCGAGCAGTACGACAACGCCGGACAGGTCTGCCTGTCCGGCACCCGGCTGTACGTCGAAGAGTCCATTCGCGACGAGTTCGTCCGGCGCTTTCTCGAGCGCGCCGGGCAGCTGAAGCAAGGAGACCCGCGGGACGAGGCGACCGACATCGGGCCGTCCGTCCACCCCGACCACCTGTCGCGTGTGGACGGTTTCGTCCAGCGCGCGAAACGGGACGGCGCGACGGTCTTGCTCGGCGGTGGCCCCAACACCGATCTCGGCGGCCTCTACTACCGGCCGACGCTCTTCACCGACGTCGACCCGCGCAGCGAGATCGCCACCGAGGAAGTCTTCGGCCCGGTTTTGGTCCTGCACACGTTCCGCGACGAGGACGAGGTCGTGGCCGCGGCCAACGACTCGGCGTTCGGGCTGGCCGCGATGCTGTTCACCGGCGACCCCGGACGCGCCGAGCGCGTCGCCGCCCGGCTCGTCGCCGGAACCGTGTGGACGAACTGCTTCTTCGTCCGCGACCTGCGCGCCCCCTTCGGCGGCGCGCGGCAGTCCGGGATCGGCCGCGAGGGCGGCACCTGGTCGTTCGACTTCTACTGCGAGGTCAAGAACACCGTCTTCGCACCGGTTGGCTGGAGGTCCTGATGGGTGAGGTCGTCGGCGCGGGCCTGCTGGCCCATGTCCCCACCATCGTCCTGCCCGAGGCCGAACGGCGGGCGCTCAACCACGGCGAGGACACCACCCTCGTCGCCGGGCTGCGGCAGCTGCGGACCGAGGTCTTCGAGACCCTGGAATACGACACCGTCGTCGTGCTCGACTCGCACTGGGCGACGACCGTCGAGTTCGTCATCACCGCGCACGACCGCCGCTCGGGACTGTTCACTTCGGAGGAACTCCCGCGGGGCATGTGCCGCCGTCCCTACGACTTCCCGGGCGACCCGGAGCTGGCCCACGCCGTCGCCGCCAAGGCCGGCGAACACGGCACGTGGATCACCGCCATCGACGACCACCACCTGCCGATCTTCTACGCCACCACCAACCTCTGGGAGTACCTCGGCCAGGGCCTGCCGGACAAGCGCTGGGTGTCCATCGGCGTGTGCCAGACCGCCGAGACCGAGGACAACCTGCGGCTCGGCCGGGCCCTCGGCGACGCGATCGCCGAACTCGACCGCAAGGTGCTGCTGATCGCCTCCGGCGCCATGAGTCACACGTTCTGGTCACTACGCCAGCTGCGGGCGCACGAAGCCGCCGGAGTGGAGCACATCTTCAGCCCAGAGGCCGCGGCCGCCGACGCCGAGCGGCTCGGCTGGTTCGCCGACGGCGATCACGAGCGCGTGCTCGCGACCATGCCGGAGTTCCTGCGGTTCAAGCCGGAAGCCCGGTTCGGGCACTACCTGATGATGATCGGCGCGCTCGGCGAAGGCTCCTGCACCGCGAAATCCCGCCAGTACGGCGAATACGAGAACTCCGTCGGCACCGGGCAGGTCCACCTCTGGTTCGACCGGCCCGCCGACGGCTTCCCCCGCCCCCGACGGACCGAAGGTGTCACCCCGTGACCGAACACCGCCGCATCCTGCTCGACGGCGCGACCGTCGACGTCGTCCGCGACGGCGAAGTCCTCCGCGCCGCCGACGGCCGGGAAGTCGCCGCCGACGACGCGGTCCACCTGCCGCCGGTGGTCCCGTCGAAGATCATCGCCGTCCACCTCAACCACCACAGCCGGGTCGCCGAATTCGGGGTGAAACTCCCGCCGGCCCCGACGTACTTCCACAAGCCGACGTCGTCGCTGAACGCGCACAACGGCGCGGTGGTGCGGCCGGAGGGCTGCAAGTGGCTCAACTACGAGGGCGAGGTCGCCATCGTGATCGGCCGCGTCACCCGCAACATCTCGCCGGCGGAAGCCGCGGACCACATCGCCGGCTACACCATCGCGAACGACTTCGGCCTGCACGACTTCCGCGACACCGACGCCGGTTCGATGCTGCGCGTCAAAGGCTCCGACACGCTGTGCCCGCTCGGCCCCGGCCTGGTCGACGACTGGGACTTCCGCGGCAAGACGATCCGTACCCTCGTCAACGGCGAAGTCCGCCAGGACGGCAGCACCGGCGAGATGGAGTGGGACATGCACTACCTCGTCGCGGACATCGCCCGCACCATCACCCTCTTCCCCGGCGACGTGCTGCTGTCCGGCACGCCGGCGAACTCGCGGCCGGTCCAGCCCGGTGACGTGGTGTCCGTCGAGGTGGAGGGGCTCGGGACGCTGACCAACGACATCGTCTCGGGCCCGGTGCCGATCCGCACCGACGTCGGCGCGCAGCCGACGGAGAGCGAAGAAGTCCTGTCCACCGCCCAGGGCGGGGACTGGGAGTTCCGCGGCATCCGCCCGCCCCGCCGATCCTGACCGTCCACAAGGGAGATTTCGTGCACATCGCCGTCGATCTGAACAAGTGCCAGGACCACGGGCAGTGCGTCTTTTCCGCGCCGTCGGTGTTCTCCTTGGACGGACAGGGAAAGCTGTCCTTCCGCGCGGAGGCGGACGGGACCTACGTCTCGGCCGCCCTCGACGAAGCCCTGCGCGACGACGTCGAAGAAGCCGCGGACGTCTGCCCGCTGCAGGCCATCGCGGTCGAGGACTGACGTGGCCGCCGACCGCGTGGTGGTCGTCGGCGCGTCGATGGCTGGGCTGCGCGCCGCCGAGGCCGTGCGCAAGGCCGGGTACGGCGGCGAGGTCGTCGTCATCGGCGACGAACCGCACATGCCGTACAACCGGCCGCCGCTGTCCAAGACCGCGCTGGGTGCCGAACCCGCGGACCTGGCCTTCCGGATCCCCCGGCACGCCCGCGACGTCACCTGGCGGCTCGGCGAGGCGGTGACAGCGGCGGACCTGTCCACGCGGACGGTCACCTGCGCCGGCGGCGAGGTGCTCGGCTGGTCGGGGCTCGTCATCGCCAGCGGCCTGCGTCCCCGGCGGCTCCCGATCCCCGGCCCGGACCGCTGCGTCATCCGGACCCTCGACGACGCGGCGCGGGTTCGCGCCGCGCTGCGGCCCGGAGCCCGGCTGGTCGTCGTCGGCGCGGGGTTCATCGGGTGCGAGGTCGCCGCGGCCGCCCGGGCCCTCGGGGCGGAGGTCGACGTCGTCGCGCCGGAGAGCGTCCCGGTCGAGCGTCCGCTCGGGCAGCTCTTGGGTGCGGCTCTGCGACGCCGCCACGAGGCGCACGGCGTCCGCTTCCACCTGGGCACGGTGCCGGCCGAGTACCGGACGTCGTCGGTGGTGCTGGGCGACGGCACCGAACTGCCGGCCGACCTGGTGATCGAGGCGGTCGGCTGCGTCCCCGCCACGGACTGGCTGGCCGGCACCGGCCTGGACCTCACCGACGGCGTCCTCTGCGACAACTCGCTGCGCGCGGGCGGCCGTCCCCACGTGGTGGCGTGCGGTGACGTCGCCCGCTTCCCGAACCCGCTGTTCGACGACGTGCCCCGCCGCGTCGAGCACTGGACCATGGCGACCGACACCGCCAAGCGCGCCGGGACGGCACTCGGCCGTCACCTCGCCGGCGCCGAGCCGGACGGGACGCCGTTCGCGCCGCTGCCGTCGTTCTGGAGCGACCAGTACGACTTCCGCCTCCAGTCCTACGGCGCGGCCGGCCTGGGTGACGAGGTCCGCGTCCTCGAAGGCGATCTCGACGGCGAAGCCGCCGTCGAGTACCACCGCCGTGGCCGGTTGACGGGCGTGGTGCTCATCGGCCTCGGCGCCCGGTACGCGCACTACCGTGCGCTGGTCACCGAGGGTCGCGACCTCGCCTTGCGGTAGCCGAGCACTGCAGCATTCGGGTGAGTCTTGTAACTCTGCGTCAGGACCTGGCGAGTCTTCTGATAGCACACGAGGCCCGGGAGGCGTCATGGTCGTCATCGGAACGTGGAACCTGGAGAACCTGTTCCGGCCCGGCGACGGAGACGGCCGTCCGGACCCCGCGACCTACGACGCCAAACTGGCGGCCCTGCGCGACACGATCACGGCGATCGGCCCGGACGTGCTGGCCGTGCAGGAGGTCGGCGATCCGGAAGCGCTGGACGACCTCATCGCGCGGCTGCCCGGAGAATGGCACCGGACGTGCTCGGATCACCCCGACGGCCGCGGGATCCGGGTCGGTTTCCTCTCCCGCCTGCCGCTGACCGTCGTCGCCGACACGGTGGCCCTGCCGGCGAAGCTGGCGCCGATCCAGATCGCCGACCCGCCGGCCCCGCTCAGCGGCGAACTGGGCCGTGGCGTGCTGACCGTCACCGCGGCTCTCGCGGGCGGCGGCACGCTCACCCTGATCACCTGCCACCTGAAGTCGAAGCTGCTGTCCTACCCGGGAAACCGGTTCTTCCCGCACGGCGAAGACGAACGCGCCCGCTACGGCGCTTACGCCCTCTACCGCCGGACCGCGGAAGCCGCGGCCGTCCGCGAACTGGCCACGGCCGCGCTCGAACCGGGCGAGGGCGAACGCGTCATCGTGCTCGGCGACCTCAACGACGAAGCCGCCGCGGCGACCACCCAGATCCTGTCCGGCCCACCGGGCTCGGAGATCGGCACCGGCGGCTTCGCCCGCGACGACGCGGGCGACCGCCTGCGCCTGTGGAACCTCGCCGCGCTGATCCCGGACGCCGAGCGCTACTCCCGCATCAACAACGGCCGCCGCGAGCTGATCGACCACATCCTCGTCAGCCACGCGCTGCTGGCGCCCCTGCCCGAGGTCCACGCGGTCCACGACTACGACCTGCCCTCGGTCACCGAACAGCCGGCGGCGCACGTGAGCAAGCCCGGCTCCGACCACGCCCCGGTCGTCGCCACCTTCACCCTGGCCGGCTGAGCCCGGTTCACGCCGCGCAATTATGGCGTCAACGCCTGAACCCGCGCCACGCGAAGGTGCGGCGACGACCGTCGAGGGTCTGGCGCACCATGGCCTTGGTTATGTCGTGCCGGCCCCGATCGTAGTAGATCGTGGCGTACACCTCCTCCGGTGTGAACCGGGGATGCTCGGCGGCCACCTCGAGGATGTATCGGACCTTGGCGTCGTCGAGCCCGGGATCCGGTGCCGAGCCACGGCGCCGAGGCGGCCGGTCAGGGCCGTCACCTGAATTTTCGAAATAGACCACCCCGCACCTCCAAGCCCCACCTGATGACTCGACGTTAGAAATGCGGAACGTTGCGGGTCTATGACCGATAGTGCGCGACCGTGACCGTGCGCTGGCGGATTCCTGTCCCGCCCTAAGCTGTCGGCTGCCGTTCCGGCCAGCGGCCGGGCGGCTACCGGGGAGGTGCAGGGACACGGTGACCGTTCACGTCGCGGTCCTGGACCCCTTGCCAATGTTCCGGCACGGCGTCGCTGCGGCATTGTCGAGTCTGGGGCACGTCGTGGAGGAGCCCGCGGACGCCGCCGGCTGGTTACGCGAGCGTCCGGACGGGATCGTGCTGCTGACGCTGCACTCCGCCGAGGACCTGGACCGGCTGACCGCGCTGTGCCGACTGCGGCCGCGCCCGCTCGTGGTCGCGCTGCCGTCAGGCGAAGTTCCCGCGCTCGGTGTGCGAGCCGTACGGGCCGGCGCCCGGTCTGTGCTGGCGCGCGCGGCGACGGTGCCGGTTCTTCAGCGCGCGGTGTCCGCCACTCTCGAAGGCGAGGTGGTCATGCCAGCCGAGGTGGCGGATCTTCTGCTGGCCGAAGGCGACCTCCGACCCGCGCGCCGCCCGGCTCCCCCGGCACAGCAGGTCACTTGGTTGCGGCGGCTCGCCCAGGGCTGGACCGTGGCCCGGCTGGCCTCGGATGCCGGCTACTCCGAGCGGGCGATGTACCGGCTGCTTCACACGCTCTACGACCAGCTCGGCGTCCGCGGCCGGCTGGAGGCCATCATCCTTGCCCACGAGGAGGGCTGGTTCGGAGGCTAACCGGTGCGGCCCGGCCGGATGCGCGCGAGTCCCCTGAGCACAGGCTCGAGACGCGGGTCACCATCGGCCAGCGTCTCCACCATGAACCTCACCCGCCCGTCCAGCCCCGGCGTCCGCTCGGCGGGTTCCGGGCGAGCCCGCGCGAACGCCTCCAGTGCGGCCTCAGGCGCCATCTCGCCGAGGAGGACGGAGTGGCATCGGGCGATGCCGGTGAAGTCCCAGGCCGGGAGATCGCCGCTGTCGGCCCGGGTCCGCCCGCTCGTCTCCTCGCGCAGTTGCCGGAAGAGATCCCGTGCGGTGCCCGGCAGCCGGCAGCGGTGGGCGATGATCGCCCGCAGGGCGAGCTCCACGGTGTCCCGACCGGCCAGCCGGTACCGGGCCATCTCCTCGATCGCCCGATGCGCCGCCGGAAAGTCGTCCAGGTGCACATGCGCGAGGGCCAGGGTGGTGAGCGACCGCCTCAGCTCGGCCGGAAGCCGGTGATCGCGCGCGAGCTCCACGGCCTGCCCGGCCGCCGACCGTGCCTCGTGGTACCGGCCCTCGTACAGATGCAGATCGGCCGTCGAGGTGAGCAGTTCCGCCTGGGCCGATGGGTGGGGCCGGGCCAGGACGAGTTCTCCGCACCGCCCGAGCATCGTCAAGGCGTCCGGAAAGCTGCCGAGTTCGGCGTACCACCGCGTTAGCCTCAGTGCAACGTCCAACGCCAGTCGGGGCGCGGACTGCCAAGCGGCTTCATAAGCCTCCCGGGCGTCGGCGAGCGCACGCCCGTACCTGCCGAATCGCCGCCGGCAGTCGGCGAGGCCGATCAGCGCGGCGGCCCGGTCACCGCCGCCGTCGTCATCGTCCTCACTGGCCAGTGCGAGCGCCCACCGATAGTTCTCTTCGGCCTCGGTGAGCCGGTCCTGGTCCCGGAACATGGTGCCTATGCCGATGTAGATTCGGCGCAGTGCCTCACGGTCCTGGTCCTGCTTCGCGATGGTGAGTGCGGACTCGTAGGCTGGTAGCGCCGACCGGGTGTCGCCGCCGGACGAGTAGATCTTGCCCAGCGCGGCGAGGTTCATCATCTCACCCTCGCGGTCGTCCCCGAGCCGGCCTCGTACTG
The DNA here is from genome assembly GCF_040640995.1 of Amycolatopsis sp. NPDC021455. NCBI lineage: Bacteria > Bacillati > Actinomycetota > Actinomycetes > Pseudonocardiales > Pseudonocardiaceae > Amycolatopsis > Amycolatopsis sp. NPDC021455. Next base: position 35,469 of record NZ_JBFACT010000012.1, read on the forward strand.
CTTCCCGCTGAACGCGCAGTTCCATGCCACTGCTCCAGACACGCACCAGTTCGTCTGTCGCGTCGATGACACTGTGAGCGATGTCGTGCAGCCCGGCCCGGAGCCAGACCTCGATGCGGGCGAAATGGATATCCAGATCCGCCATGCCGTGGACGTCGTCGTCATCCTTCTGCATCGTCTCCAGCACCCCCGCGGCCCGGACCAGGAGGCTCTGCCGACCGGGGGACTCCTCGCCTGAGTATCCGAGGATCGCCTCGAGTTCACTTTTCCGCACACCCCAGCGCCCGTCCCTATATACCAGGACGAGGCGTGCCGCGACGAGCGCTCGCAGGGCGGGCTCCACCCGCGCCGCGGGCAGGTACGGTCCCAGTACGGTGACGACGGCGTCGGTCCGCACCGGGACGCCCAGCGCTGCGAGCCCCTTCGCCACCAGGCTCTGTTCGGCGGGCAACTGGTCGATGAGCCGGTTCGTCAGACTCCAGTGCACCTCGCTCGCCGGCATGGCGGACAGCCACGCCCCGGCCTCGTGGGCTGGCACTCCCGGCGGATCGGCGCCGAGCACAGCGTGGAGGAGTTCGGCGAGCCGGGGGTTGCCGTCCAGGCGGCTGTAAACGGTCCGCAGCTGGTCCTCCGGCAACGCGGCAAGGCCGTGCCTGTTGCCGGGATCGAGCCGGGCGAAATGCTCTCTTACCGAGAGCGGCTCGAGTCCTTCGAGGCCGATCCGGCACGCTGTCCCCACCCAGGAAACCCCGGTAGCCGCCCTGGGTACTTGCTGCGTCACGAAGACGACCTTGACGCTGGGGCGCAGCCGGCCTTGCACGGCTTCCAGCGCCAGGTCGAGTTCGGAGTCACGCAAGACCTGCCCGTCGCCGAGCAGGTTCTCCGCCGCGTCGAGCACAATCACCGGCCGGACGCCGCCGGACCGGTCGAGGCCGTCCAAGGCCAGCTCCAAGCGCGCCCGCGCCGATGGACCGGCTATCTGCCCCAGCCCGGGTGGTTCGATGTCCTCGACGAGGGTCGGCACATCGACCTGTCCGTACCGGCCGATGTCGTGCCAGCGGACGGATGACGTCTCGTCGTCGGGGTCCAGCCGGCCCAATTCGGCGAGTGTCTCGCGCACCAGCGCGGTCTTGCCGATCCCGGACGGGCCACTAATCACGACGATGGCGGTGACCTGGTCTTCCAGAGCCGCACGGAGCCGGCGCCTCTGGCCCGTCCGGTCGATGAAGACGGATTCGTCCCCGGTGTGCCTGCGGTTCTCCGGCGCACCGATGACCTTGCCGGCGTCGAAGTCCATCGCGAGGCCGGTGCTCGGGACCTTCGGCCCTAGCAGGACCCGGGTGAGCCGGCACGCCAGTCGCGAGCACCATCGACGTGCCTGCGCTGTGCCCGAGGTGTAAGCGCTATGAAGCATCGCCTGCGCGAGGAGGGACACCCTGAGCTGCTGGTGCCAGTACACCGGATTCCAGTTGTTCCGCTTGGCGAACTCGACGGCCGGTTCACGCAGCGCGTCGATGATCTTCCGCACGTCGCCCGGCATCGCGTCGTCGAGGCGCTCGTCACGGTGGTCGCGTTCGAGATAGGCGAGGAACGCCGACCGGCTGCGTTCGGAAGCAGCGCCGATCTCGCGCCAGCACAGCGAGACCAACAGTGTGGCGAGGTCGCGGCTGAGCGGTGCCTGCGCCTCGTAGGTGGCGAGGTCGATCAACCGGAACTCGGCTGCTTGGACCTGCCCGTTGTCCACCGGCACTAGGATGTTGTCGCCGTGCAGGTCACCGTGCGTCCGGCCAACCAGGCAGTGGATCTCTGCCACGGGCGCGGACGACTCATCGGCGAAGATGTGCCAAGGGTTGGGAAGCAGATGCTTCTCGTCGCGCAGTTTCAGGAACGCGTGCTCGAGCAAGCCATTTCCCTGCGCCCACTCGCGCAGCCATCCACCGGCCCGGAAGCTGTCGTCCAGCTCGGACCGGAGCAGCGCCGCCACAGTTGACGGCTCGTAGTCGTAACGGAGCCCGGCCCACTCCTCCAGCACCTTCGCCCAGACGACTTTGCAGGCTTCGGCGAGATGGTCGACGTCCACTGCTCCCAGCGGATCACCGTTCGCCATCAACTGGCCGACGACGAGAGCGCCATCGGGACACCGGACCGGCGCAAAAGCGGGCTCGACGAGGTGCTGATCGCGGAACTCCGGGGGCGAGTCACGCAGCGCAGCGATGTGGCGCCGGCTCTCCCACCGCTGGCTCGATTGCGCGGATGGACAGTACTTGATCACGCACCACCGCGGGCGCGCCGGTCCGGGGACGTCCGCCAGCACCGCCTTCACCAGTCGTGCTCCGGAGTAGCCACGGGGCAGAGCCTCGATGCTGCCCCGGATCTCGATGCCGTTGTCGTGCAACGACTCGATGATCGCCGACGCGACCGCCGCGTCCTCGAATACCCGGGTGAGCTGTTCCAACGGAGTCATGACCGGGGAAACCGCGCTTCCAGCTCGTGCATCTTGACCTGGAAATCAGCCTTGTCCTGATCGTGATAACGCCGAAAGTACCAAGTCGGCAGGCGTGGCTGAAGCCGCCGCATGTGGTAAAGCGTGTCCTGCACTTGGCGGGCGAAACGCGTCAGCGCCCCCGGTGAGGAGATGATCGGCGACCCGGGCTCGTCGATGACCGTGCGCACCAGCTTGAGGACACGCAGCCGCTCCCGCGTGCTCGCCATCTGGGTGCGGTACATGTCGAGGCTCAGGAGGAGCAGCCCGAGGGAAGGCACGAACCAGCCGGTGACCAGCCGGCTCACAGTCGCGCCGATGGCCAGGGTGACCAGGACACCTACCGCGGACCACGTCATGAGCACACCGAGCACCATCTGGGCGAAGCGAAGCCGGATCCTGGAACCCCAGACCAGGTTCTGCTCCAGGCAGAAGAGCACGTCGTAGGGTTCCGCGGCGTTCGCCACGAGGTAGTAGCTCCGCAATCGTTCTTCGTCGCCCCGGAACCGGCGGCTGAGCCGGCTCACCTCCTCCTCGCCGATGCGATCCCCGACCGCGACGCGGTTCCACGGCAGACCGAGCAGGTCGGCGTCGAACATCTCTTGGAGTGTCGCGGCCATTACCAGATAGCGCTCAGCCCAAGGGGCCATCACCGCCTTGTAGACAGCGGCCCAGAGTGTGCCCCCCACGGCGACGGCAGCCCCGAACGCCGTGCTCGGCCCGGCAAGTAGCCCGGCGACAGCCAAAGCGACGGAGACACCGATACTCACTGCCTGCGCCCGCTGGTTGTAGGTGTGCGTGACGGCGACGGCTTTTAGGAGACGCAGAGCGGCGACGCCGTCCTGCCGGTCGGCGATGCGATGGCTGCTCGTCAATGGCCCTCCCACCCTCGCAGCTCGACGTTCTGAGTGTCACACGCCAGGCATCCCCGGCGGTACCGTCAGTTCGCCGCCACAGGGATGCTCATTTCTCCTCCAGCCCCGCCCGCATCCGCCTGAAGTAGAGCCGCGTGAGCGGGATCGGCGCGAGCGAACCCACCACCACGACGAAGAACATGGGCCACAACAGGTCCAGCAGCAGCAACAGGACGCTGACCGCGACCAGCGTGACGCCCCAGCCGAAGACCGCGATCATGAACCAGCGGACCTTGCGTTCGACCAGTGCCACCTGCTCCGGGTCCTCGGGGACGGGCGCCGCCGCGGGCTGGGGCGCGGCCCGCAGGTTCAGCGCGTAGGCCGGCACGGCGTAGGGCGGCTCGCTCCAGCGGCCGTGCGGGAAGAGCACCACCATGTCGCGGTCGGTGCCGCCGATCCAGGCGCGCCGGTTCGGCTCGTTCTTCAACGGCGCCGCGCCGTGGGTCGACGTGGCCGCGCGCAGCGTGATCCGGGAGCCGTCGCGGTAGTCGACGTGGATGTCCGGCAGGTGCCGGTTCGAGCGCATCGGCTTGTCCGGCACCACGGTCACCGACGCGATCCGCCAGCCGGTGGCGAGGACGGCGCGGTGGCGGCGCCGCCAGTTCACCGCGGCGATGACCGAGAGCACCAGCCCTATTCCCCCGGCGGCCGTCACCATCGGCAGCACCCAGGTCAAGGTCGGGTCGTCGTTGGTCTCGTCCAGCGTGCGCACCCGCGTGGGATCGGCCTTGTCGTAGACGACCGTGATCTGCTGTCCCTGCGTGTACGGCCGTCCGGAGTCCCAGACGATGTCCGCGTACCGGTAACGGTCGCCGACCGGGTACGCCACGTGGATCGTGCCCTCGCTACGGCTTTGCGGGTGGACGCCCAGCACTTCGCCGGTCACGCGCGCCCCGGACTTCAGCAGGTGGTCGGCGGACGCGCTCATCGCGACGAATCCCGCGACCACCCCGGCGAGCACGGCCAGCCAGACGAGCACGAGGCCCACCGAGCGCAGCACCAGCGTCCGCAAGCGCGCGGTCTCGGCGTCGAGGTCGACCTGCCCCTGGCCGTCACGTTCGGCCGGTGCAGGCAGCCAGTGCCCGTGCTCGGCGACCAGCGCGGCGCGTCCCCGGTCGTGGCGCCGCCCGAGCGCGACGCAGCCGAGCATCAGGGCGACGGCCAAGGCGAAGACGAGGATCTCGCCCGTGAGCTCGCCGTCCTCGAAGACGTACCCGGGCGCGCTCAGCGCGTAGATCGTCCCCGCCGCGTCGGCGAGCGCGGCCATGCCGAAAACGATCCCTCCGGCCAGAAAGGCGTTCTGCCACCGGCGATGCTTCGTCGCATCCCGGTCCATCCCCAGCGTCATCGCCTCAGCGTAGACCCGGGAAACCCGCCTTGACCTGCGACAAACCAGACACCGGACGAAGGCAACCCGGCGGCCCCGCCAAGCGTGCAAGAACGTCTTCCGGCGGGAACCCGGCCGGGTTCCCGCCGGAAGGCGTGCTGCGGGCTAGCGCTGCAGCGTCAGGAGGCCCGGCCGCCACGGCAGCTGGTCGTAGGGGCCACCGGCACTGGGGTTCTTGCCCTGGTAGAGCAGCTGCAGGTTGCAGGGGTCGACGGTCATCGTCTGGTCCGGGTTGGTGCGGACCAGGTCACCGTGGCTGATGTCGTTGGTCCAGCTCGCGCCGCTGTTGGCCTTGCCCGCGAAGGGGTTGCTTTCGCTGGCCGCCTGCGGCGTCCACGAACCGCTGAGGCTGCTGGCGGTGAACGACCGGAAGTACCGGCCGCCCGCGCCCATCGCCTCGACGATCATCAGGTACTGGTTCTGGCCCTGGACCTTGTAGACCTGGACGGCTTCGAACAGGTTGGCCTGCGAGTCGCTCATGATCGTCGTGTAGTTCGAGCCGAAGCTGCCCGGGAAGTTCCCGATCGGCATGCTCGCCCGGTAGATCTTGCCGTTGTCACCGGCGAAGAACAGGTACATGTTCGAGCCGTCGGCGATCAGGGTCTGGTCGATCGGGCCGGTGCCGGAGCCGGAGATGCTGCCGGTGAACAGCGGCTGCGGCGAGGACCAGCCGTTGGGGTTGGTGGGGTCGCTCGAGGTGCGGTAGATGAAGGGCCAGGCACCCCACTGGTAGGCCAGCACCCAGATGTTCTTCGGCGCGAAGTAGAACAGCGTCGGCGCGACGGTGCCGGAGTTCATCCCGGTCTGGCCGGCCGAGGCCATGTCGGACCAGTTGGTGAACGGGGTGAAGGCCATCGAGCCGTACGACGATCCCGAGACGTTCGACGCGTAGACGAGGTGCTTGCCGTTGTAGACGACGTTGGTGAAGTCCTTGAGCGAGACCCACCCGTTCTTCGGCTGCGCCAGCGCACCCGTAGAAGACCAGCGGTACGTCGACGGAAGCGAGCAGCCGGTGTTCCCGCCGGTCGTGGTGGTGGTCGTGGTCGGCGGAGTGCCCGACAGGCCCGTCCACTTCTGGTTGCTGCCGCCGTTGCACGTCCAGATCTCCACGGCGGCGCCGTTGCTCGTGGCGGCCCCGGTGACATCCAGGCAGAGCCCGGACTGCACCCCGACTATCGTGCCGTCGGAGTTCACCCGCCACTGCTGGTTGGCTCCACCGTGACAGGTCCAGATCTGCACCTTGGTCCCGGCGGCGGTGGCGCTGCCGGGCACGTCCAGGCACTTGTTGCCGTACACCGTCAGCAGACCGGCCGACGTCGACGTCCACTGCTGGCTCGCCCCGCCCGAGCAGTCGTAGATCTGCAGGGAGGCACCGTCGTTCTGGCTGCCGTTGGTGACGTCGAGACACCGGCTCGAACCGACACCGCGCAGGGCACCGGTGGCATCGGCCAGGGCCGAGTCCGTGACACCGAGCGTCACCGCCAGGGCAACGGTCACGGCCGCGGCACTGAGCACGGCGATCAGGCGGCGGCTGATACTACCTCTGTTCATGACGACCTTCTCCCAGTCAGCTTCGGATCCACTTCCGGTTCCTCCCGCCGTCGCACGGCCAGATCGGCATTCCCGTCAGCGAGCCGACTGTTACCGTTAACACGCGTCCGCGCCAGCGTGGACGTTCCGGAGAAGAGTTGTCAATCAACGCGGCGAGCCGCCCCGAGCCGCGGCCGCCGGGCGCGCGACCTCGCACTTCAAGGCCACGATGATGTGTCTACAAAGGACGAACTGGCGATGTAAGTTACATTTTCGCGCGGGCAGGATGAGGGTGGCCGCACACGGCCCGTCCGCGCCGGCAACCTCAGACGGACGCTCCGGGGCGACGATCACTTGATCGTGATCGAACGGAGACCGATTCCCCGCAACACCGATCGAAAATCCACGACTACCGTTCTGACATCACCGGGTCACCGGCCACGTACTCGCGAAGGGGCAGCCCGGTGAGAGATTTCTACACGACACTGGCCCAAGTACTTCCCTTCCTGATTCTCGCGATCTGCTGGGACTCGAAGTACCTGGATCGCCTGCGGGACCAAGACCGGGAAGGCAAGAAACCGGGGACGAATCGGGGCTACTTCTGGCGGAAGTCCCGCGTCCGGATATTCGGCATCCTCGTCTGCAGTACCACGATCGCCGAAATCGCCGTCGTCTTTTTGGTCCTCGTCGGCGCCATCGCGGACAGTGCCGCCCTTCGCGTGGTTTTGCTGCTGGGCCTTTTCCTCGTTCTGGGAACGTTGCTGACCAGGCTGTGCGTCGACGTCGGCGACGCCACCCGGCGAGGAAAACGCGGTCCGGAAGCCGCCCCGGTACCGCCGCCGCTACCGCCGGCGGGAGATGGCGACACCGATCAGGCAGAGCGCGCCGCCGACGAGTCCGTACACCGAGGGAATCTCGGCCAGCAGCAGCCAGGACAACAACACTGACGCCGCCGGAACGGCGTAGGTCACCGCCGACAGCCGGCCGGCGTCCATGCGGCGCAGCGCGTAGGCCCACGCCGTGAACCCGATCGCCGTGGGGAACACGCCGAGGTAGCCGGCGCCGAGCACCGCGGGCGTGGCAGCCACCCGCAGCTCGCCGGCCAGCTGCGGCGCCCAGGGCAGCAGGACCACGGTGGCGACGACACAGCCGAGCCAGATCGCGGTGAGCCCGTCGACGTGGCGCAGGGCGACCTTCTGGATCATGACGCCCGCGGCGTAGAGGGCGGCGGCCAGCAAGCACAGCAGGACACCCGCCCAGTCGCGCTGGGCGGTGGCTCCCGTCGCGATGACCGCGGCTCCGCCCAGCGCGACGAGCGAGCCGACGATGAGAGAGCGCGAGAAGCCTTCGCCGAGAAGCTTCCCGGCGGCGACGGCGACGAGCAGCGGCGCGAGGTTGACCAGCAGCGCCGCGGTCCCCGCGTCGACGTGTTGCTCCCCGGCGTTGAGGGCCACGGTGTAGCCGGCGAGCCAGACCACGGCGTAGGCCCCGACCAGCAGGAACGCCTTGCGCGGCAACCGGACGCGGACCGGCCGCCGGGCCAGCACGATCGCCGTGAGGGTGACAGCCGCGACGGCGTGCCGCAGCAGCGCCAGCGGCCCCGGGGACAGCGCGTGCCCGATGCCGCGGATGGCGACGAAGGACGAACCCCACAGCACCACCGCGAGCCCGGCGGCGGCCGCGATCTTGCCGATGTCGGTCTTGCTGGGGCCGGCGGGCCGGATGGTCTCGACTAGATCGGTCACCGCAGCATCGTCACCCACCAGATCTGTACAGCACAAGCGATTAATTGTGGACATTTGTTAAGCAGCTCTGTACATTCGTCTCATGCTGGACATCCCGCGGCTCCGGGTCCTGCGCGCGGTGATCGCGACGGGTTCGATCCGGGCGAGCGCCTCCTCGCTCGGTTACACACCGTCCGCGGTGAGCCAGCAGCTCGCCGCGCTGCAACGGGAGACCGGGCTGCGGCTGTTCGAACGATCCGGGCGCGGCATCGAGCCCACGGCGGCCGGCCGGACCCTGGCCGCCGAGGCCGAGACGTTGTTCGAGGCCTTCAGCCGGGTCGAGCGGGTGGTCGGCGACCTGCGCGCCGGCCGGGTCGGCAGCCTGTCGATCGGCTACTTCGGCTCGGCCGGGGCGACCTGGCTGGCGCCGACCGTCGCCACGCTGCGCGCCGAGTTCCCGGACCTGCGGCTGGACCTGCTGCTGACCGAGTTCACCCCGGGCGACCCGGACCTGGACATCTTCGTGGAGGAGACGGGCGTCGAGCGCTCCGGTGACGTCGAGGTACGCAGGCTCGCCGACGATCCCTACCTCGCCGTCGTCCGCGTCGACGACCCCCTCGCCGCGCTGCCGCAGGTACCGCTGGCGGACCTCGCCCAGCGGCATTGGGTGGACAACGACCTCCGCGAGGGGCCGTGCCGCCAGGTGCTCCTCAACGCCTGCGCGCAAGCCGGGTTCTCCCCGGGTTTCGTGGTGGAAACCCATGACTACCGGACCGCGATGTCTTTTGTGGCCACGGGAATCGGCCTGACGGTGGTACCGGAACTCGGCATCGGCGAGCTGCCGGAGGACCTGACGACGGTCAAGCTGGTGGCCCCCGCCCCGGTCCGGCACCTCAGCCTGGCGGTGAAGAAGTCGATCGCGCGGCACCCCGCCGCCCGGCGCGCGATCGAGCTGCTGGAAGGCCTGGTCCGCGCGGGCTAACGCGCTTCTCGACGGATCACGCGGTAACGCAGATGGGTGACGCCACGGCCTTCGAGCCGGCGGACGAGCTCGAGTTCGACGTGGCCGAGCCCGGTCGGCTCGAACAACCGCCGCCCGTCACCCAGCAGCACGGGGACCAGGTGCAGTTCCAGTTCGTCGAGCTGACCTGCCGCCAGCAGCGCCTGTGCGGCGCCCGCGCCGTGGACCAGCACGGCTCGATCTCCCGCTGCCTCCCGGGCCTCCTCGGCACACGCGTCGACGTCGGTGTAGAACTTCGCGCTGCCCGGCGGCACATCGGCCGGATCGATGTCGTGGGTGAGCACGTGGATCGGCACACCGTCGTGGTGGTCGCCGTTCCACCGCTTGGCCAGCTCGAACGTCCGGCGCCCGGATATCACCGCACCGGTCGAAGAGGCCTCGGCGTACACCTGCCCGTTGATGCCTTCGGACATCCGGTCGTCGAGCCAGTCGAACAACCGCCCGCCGTCGCGGCCGAGCTCCTGCCCCGGCCGATCCTCCGGCCCGGCGATGTACCCGTCGACCGACACCGACATGTAAAGCCGCAGTGGCGTCCTGGCCATCGTCGATTCCCTTCCTCAGTTGCGGTCCTTGGCCGGCCCCTCGCGAAGCCGCGCTCACCCATGCGTCGATCGCCCGGCAGCGGAATCGACAGCCGGTCCGGGATTCGGCCGGGCAGGACATGCCGCCGGGCACCCGGAACCGACTTCGAGGCACCTGAACAGGCTTGATCCGCATGGCGAACCGGTCCTACCCTTCAGCGTCGATGACTGCCGAGGAGGACCCTTGCGAGGCGCGAACCGCAACCGTGGCCACCTGTCGGTCATCTCCTGCGCACTGTCCGCCGGCCTGCTGGCCGCGACGAGTCCCGCGGCCGAGGCCGCGCCGGCACAAGCAGCGCAGTACTCCCCCGGCGCCCCCAGCGCCGGGGATCCGTATTTCCCCGACATGGGCAACGGCGGCTACGACGTCGGCCACTACGACATCCGGCTGGCGTTCAGCCCCGAAACCGGAGCGATCGACGCGACCACGACGATTCTCGCCACGGCCACCCAGAACCTCTCCCGCTTCGACCTGGATTTCCAGGGGCCGCTGACGATCAGCAGGCTCTCGGTGAACGGCCTGAACGCCGCCTTCACCCGCAGCGGTGCCCAGGAGCTGGTGATCACCCCGCCGTATGGGCTGCGGCAGGGCAGCGCGTTCGTCGTCTCGGTGACCTACTCGGGCGTCCCGCGGAAGGTCGACGACCCCGCGCTGGGCCTCTCCGGCTGGATCGCCACCAAGGACGGCGCGGTCGCGCTCAACCAGCCGATCGGCGCGGCGACCTACTACCCGGTGAACGACACCCCCGACGACAAAGCCACCTACACCCAGACCATCACCGTGCCGACCGGGCTCACCGTGCTGGCCAACGGCGAACCCGGGCCCACGACCACGCACGATCACCAGACCACGTTCCGCTGGTCCATGAACCGGCCGATGGCCAGCGAGCTGAGCATGATCGCGATCGGCGACTACGACGTCACCCGGGGCGTGACGGCCGACGGCCTGCCGGACATCACCGCGATCGGCAGGTCGATCGACACCCGGCCCGGTCAGGGCAGGGCGTTCAACCAGACCACGGCGCAGCTCGTCCGCTGGGAATCCTCGTTGTACGGGCAGTACCCGTTCGATTCGACCGGCGGCATCCTCGCCGACGTCGGCGTCGGCTACGCCCTCGAGACACAGAGCCGCCCGGTCTACGACCGCAAGACCAGCGAGGTCGCCGGTGACCTGCTCGCCCACGAACTCGGCCACCAGTGGTTCGGCGACAGCCTCACCCCGGCGCACTGGTCGGACATCTGGCTCAATGAAGGCTTCGCGACCTATTCGGAGTGGCTCTACCAGGAGAAGTTCAACAACGTCCCCGTGCGACAGACCTTCGCGAAGGTCTACGCCGGCGAGAAGGACTGGAGCGGCGAAGTCGCCGACCCCGGACGTGACCACATCTTCGACGACCTGGTCTACAACCGCGGCGCGATGACACTGCAGGCGCTGCGCACGAAGATCGGCGACCGCGACTTCTTCCGAGTGCTCACCCTGTGGCCCACGGCTCACCGGTACGGCAATGTTTCGACGCCGCAATTCATCCGGTTCGTCGAGCGGCTGACCAACCGCAACCTCGAATCGTTGTTCCACGCCTGGCTCTACCAGCCGGGCAAGCCGGCACTCTGACCAGCCATCCTCTTCTCGCGCGCAGCGGTCAGGCCGGCTGCGGTTTCGATTGCGGGACGAAGGCGGGCAGTGCGCCGAGGCTGTGGCTCACGGCTTCGGCGCCGTACTCGAACATCTGCCGCTCGTAGTCGCCCACCGCGCGCAGGAGGTTCCGGCGGCCCTCGGCGACGTCGGTCAGGCACCGGCACAGCAGGTCGGCGTCGCGCAGGGCGGTGTTCGCGCCGTTGCCACCGGTCGGCGAGGTGGCGTGGATCGCGTCACCGAGCAGCGTGACCGGACCGGGCGACCAGCGCTCGCCTGGCCGGACCACCCGGATGGACAGCAGGGCACTGTTGTCCGGGTCGCCCTGCTCGAGCAGCGCCCGCAGGTCCTGATGCCAACCGTCCATCATGGACAGTGCCGCCTCCCGCGGATTATCGGCCTCGCGCGAACCGCCGGGTGGCAGGATCATGGCCCAGCGCACGTAGTCGCGGACATCCGGAAGGGTCACTTCGGGTGCCAGCCGCCCGGCCGCTTCCTTCGGTGGGGTACGGAACCGCATCGCACCGAGCAGCAGGCTCACCCCGTCGCCGGCGATCTTCGAGCCGAAGGCACGGGACAGTCCGGCGAAGCGCTCGGTCAGCGGGGTGCGGCCGATGACGAACCGGACGCCGGTGTCGGTCGGGACAGTCCGCGGGGAAAGCACCGCGCGGACCGCGGAGCTCACCCCGTCCGCCCCGACGAGCAGATCGGCGGTGGCCGGGGCGCCATGGCCGAACCGCGCTCGGACCGTGCCGTCGTCCAGCACGTCGTAGCCGGTCAGCGCGGCTCCGGTGCGCACGGTGAGCCCGGTCAGCAGCAGGTGCCGGAGCACGTGCCGGTCGACCACGATCCCGGTCCTGCCGGGGCCGAGCTCACCGATCCGGTTCAGCCGCGGGTCCAGGATCAGCCGCTCGCCGTAGGCGTCACCGACGATCGCGTCCAGCAGCGGGTGCCAGCGCGGCGGCAGGCAACCGCGCAACGCGTCGAACCCGGCCGGGTTCAGCACGAGCCGATAGCCCTGGAACCGCGCGGTGATCGCCTGGTCCCGCTCGAAGACGTCGGCCTCGATGCCGGCCTGGCGCAGGCCCTGCGCCAGGCACAGACCTCCCAGACCGGCCCCGACCACGGAAACTCGCATCCCAACCTCCGGAACGAACTAAGTTCTTCTCAACGAACTAAGTCCTACTCGACGAACTTAGTTCGGGTCAAGCTATAGTGACGGCATGGCCTCCGATCCCCGGCAACGCCGCGCCGCGCGGCACGCGCGACCCAGCGGAGATCCCGCGGCACCCGCACCGGGCCGGAAACCCATCACGGTCGACCGGATCACCGACGCCGCCCTGCAGGTCGTGGCCACCGAGGGCTACGACGCCCTGACCATCCGCCGGGTCGCCGCGGTCCTCGGCACCGGGCCGTCGTCGCTGTATGCGCACATCGTCAACAAAGACGACATCGACGACCTCCTCGTCGGCCGGATCTGCGCCGGGATCGTGCTGCCCGAACCGGACCCGGCGACGTGGCGCGAACAGATTCTCGACGTGTACGCGCAACTGCGCGACCAGTACCTGAAATACCCGGGGGTTTCCCGCGCCGCACTGGGCATGGTCCCCACCAACCTCGACGCACTGCGAGTGCGTGAAGGGCTACTGGCCATCCTGCTGGCCGGCGGAATCGCGCCGCAGACCGCGGCCTGGGTGCTCGATGCGTTGTCGCTCTACGTCAGTGCCTACGCGCTGGAGCAGTCGTTGGTGCGGCAGCGGCGGAAACACCCGGACCACGAATGGGTCCTCAGCCGCGAGGAACTGCTGGACCGGTTCACCGCATTGCCGGCCGACACGTTTCCCCACACCCGGCGTCATGCGGCCGAGCTGACCTCCGGCACCGGCCACGACCGGTTCGAGTTCACCCTCGCCCTGTTCATGGAGAACCTCACCCGCCTCCGGCCGCCACCGGTGCCCGGCACCGCCGTGTGAACACTCCGTCGGACGACCACTGGGACCAACCCGTCAACGAAAAGTACGCTGAACGCCGTGCCGCGCTGTGGCTCTACAAGTACTGCACCGGAGAGCTCCCACCCCGGGGAGGCGGAACTGGATGGGTGGGAGGTCGAGCTCTACTGAGCAAAGCGAGGCACCGCCGTCGAAGGACCAGGTGGTGGCCGAAGACGACGATCGTCCGCGTGGACCCGCGAATGTCACGCGCCGAGAAGCCACCGGTTAGCCTCCAGTGATGGATGTCCACCTGCTGTGGCACGTCGGTCATGCCCGTCACCTCGATGGCTCACCGACGCGGCACTTCGACCAGGACGGTCACCTCGCCTGGGACGAACAGGACGGCGACGACGTCAAGCTGCTCGGCGTGTACTCCACCCGGCAACGGGCCGAAGAACGCATCCGTGCCGCACGGGGCCTTCCCGGATTCCGCGACGACCCCGACTGCTTCCTCATCAGCAACCACCGGGTGGACGAGGACGACTGGCCGGAGGGATACCACCGCTTCTCCGTCCCCGACCACGCCCCTGAGCCGCTCCAGTAGATCACGACCTTCCCATCCCACGGTCACACGCTCATGCCGGCGTGAGTGGGTCCCGGTGCCGGGTCACCGGGACCCACCCGGCCGCTGGGGTCAGCGGTCCATCAGAGCGAAGACGCCCCAGCCGAGGTATTCACGTTGGTACCTGGCGTGGCGCGCCGGAGCGGTGGCGAGTTCCGCGCGCATCTGCCCGGCCAGCTCGTCTTCGGGATGTGCGTCCAGCCAGCGGCGGATGTTGAGCCACTGAGCCGCCACGTAGCGGTCCCAGCTGTCCTGGTCCGCCAGGACCATCTCCACGACGTCACAACCCAGCTCCCCGAACTGCTCCAGCAGTTCCGGGAGGGCGCGGAAGTCGTCTTCACTGGTGGCGTGACAGCCTTCGACCGTGGCCTGGTCCGGGGGCTCCCTGCGCCAGTACGGTTCGCCGATCAGCATCACGCCGCCGGGGCGGAGGCTGCGCCGGAGCAGCTCCACGGTGCCGGCGACGCCACCTCCGATCCAGGTCGCACCGAGGCACGACCCGATGTCGACCGGGTCGTCGGCGACGTGGCCGGACGCGTCACCACGGGTGAAAGCGACCTGTCCGGCGACCTCCAGTTCGATCGCCCGTGCCCGGGCCTTCGCCAGGAACACGGTGCTGATGTCGACGCCGGTTCCAGTGATGCGGTGATCGCGGGCCCAGGTGCACAGCAGCTCGCCCGAACCACAGGCCAGGTCGAGCACCCGGGTGCCGGGCGGCGGGTCCAGTGCCTCGCCCAGGTCGGCCAGTTTCCGGCTGGTGAGCGGGTTGTGGATGCGGTGGCCGCTCTCGCGGATGGTGAAGCTACGGGGTAGATCCACTTCGGGGGTTCCTCACGTCCAAGGGGTGGTGCACGTTGCTCGGCGCTGGGGCTACCCGGACATTCATGAAATGCACCTCTTCGGACGGAAGGCCGGACGGTTCGACGGAAGGCTAGGCGGGTCACCCGTGCCGGTCCACCGGTTATCGCGCCCGGTGCGGTGGGTCCTTTGTAGACGAGTCACGCCAGCACGATCGCGAGGCGGCCTGTTCCGGAGTGCGGCTCCTGTTCTAGGGTGAACGCATGATTCTGCGGCGTACCCTGCTCGCGGCGGTGGCCTTGGGCGCGGCGATCGTCACCGGCTGCTCCTCGGGCGGCGGCACGTCGCTGCCCGACGCCGGTGGCCTGCTCAAGGACAGCGCGACGGCCGCGGGCGGCGTCACCAGCACGCACTTCACCCTCAAGGTCAACGGCACCGTGCCGGGCCTGAGCGTGCACAGCCTCGACGGCGACCTGACCAAGGCCAACGGCGGTGGTGCGAAGGGCACCGGCACGCTGGAGCTGATGGGCCAGGTCGTCGACGCCCAGTTCGTCCTGGTGGACGGCTCGCTGTACATCAAGGGGCCCACCGGCGGGTTCCAGCGGATCCCCGCGATGCTGAGCTCCTCGATCTACGACCCGTCCGCCATCCTCGACCCGCAGCGCGGCATCCCGAAGGTGCTGTCCTCGGTCCAGGGCCCGAAGACCGACGGGCAGGAAGACGTCGGCGGCACGCCGACCTACCGCGTCACCGGAACGGTGCCGAAGGACGCGCTGGCCGCCCTGGTGCCAGGGGTGTCCTCGGACGCGAACGCCACCTTCTGGCTCCGCCAGGACGGCGGCCACCTGCCGGTCAAGGCTTCGCTCGGGTACCAGGGCGGTGGCAGCGTGGACGTGACGCTGTCCGACGTGGACAAGCCGGTCACCGTGACCGCGCCGGCGTGACCGGGCTGACCGGCTCGCGCGGTGGCCGCGCGCTCGCGGTCGGTGCCGGCGGTCTCGCCGTGCTGCTCGGCGCGCTGGACACCTATGTCGTCGTCGGCCTGCTGCGGCAGATCATCGACGACCTGAGCATTCCGGTGAACCGGCTGGAGATCGTCACGCCGGTCATCACCGGCTACCTGCTCGGCTACGTGGCCGCGATGCCGCTGCTCGGCCAGGCCTCCGACCGGTTCGGCCGCAAGCTGCTGCTGCAGGCCTGTCTCGGCGGTTTCCTCGCCGGGTCGGTCGTCACCGCGCTGGCCGGCACGGTGCCGGTACTGGTCGTGGGCCGGGTGATCCAGGGAACCGCCGGGGGCGCACTGCTTCCGGTGACCCTCGCGCTGGCCGCGGACCTGTGGCCGGGGAACCGCCGCTCCGCCGTGCTGGGAGCCGTCGGCGCCGCGCAGGAGCTCGGCAGCGTGCTCGGGCCGCTGTACGGCATCGGGCTGGCCGCCGCGACCGGCTGGCGCGGCGTGTTCTGGGTGAACGTCCCGCTGACCGTGCTGGCCGCCGTCGCGGTGCAGGTTTCCGTGCGGGGCGGCAAACCCGCCGTGCGGCCGCGCGTGGACCTCGGTGGTGTCCTGCTGCTCGCGCTCACGCTGGCGTTGCTCGTCATCGGCCTGGACAATCCGGATCCGCGCGAGCAGGTGCTGCCGCCGTGGGGCGTGCCGTTCCTGGTCGGCGCCGGGATCGGCCTGGTCGCGTTCCTCTGGTGGGAGTCGCGCGCCGAGGTCCGGCTCGTCGACACGGCGAACGTGGCACTGCGGCCGTTCCTCGCCGCACTCGGGACGAGCGTCGCCGCCGGGGCGGCGTTGATGATCACGCTGGTCGACGTCGACCTGTTCGCGCAGACATTGCTCGGCCGCGACGACGGCGGCAGCGTCGAGCTCCTCCTGCGGTTCCTGGTCGCGCTGCCGGTCGGCGCGCTGCTCGGCGGCCTGCTCGCCACGCGGATCGGCGAACGCTGGATCTGCGGCGCCGGGATGCTGCTCGCGGCCGGCGGCTACCTGCTGATGTCCCGCTGGCCCGCCGACGTTCTCGCGGCCAGGTCCGTCCTGGGACTGCCGCGCCTCGACGTCGACCTGGCGCTGGCCGGACTGGGGCTCGGCTTGGTCATCGCCCCGCTGTCGGCCGTCGCGCTGCGTGCGGTGCCGCGCGCCCAGCACGGCGTCGCGTCGGCCGCGGTCGTGGTCGCGCGGATGACCGGCATGCTGGTCGGCGTCGCCGCCGTGTCCGCCTTCGGCCTGCACTACTTCCACACGCTGACCGCGTCGCTGAACCCGCCGCTCCGGATCCTGTTCCCGTCCCAGCCGGCCTACGACCGGGCCCTCGCCGACTACCTCGGCGCGGTCCGCGAGGCGCTGCTGACCGAATACCGCGCGATCTTCCTGGTCACGTCCGCGGTTTGCCTGGCAGGCGCGGCCGTCGCCGTGACCATCGGCGGCCGGGCGCCCCGGACTGCCATGGAGGGCAGGCCGGGGCGGTAGGAGCGCTTCGGACCTTATTGACCTGGCTGAAGCGTGGCGACCGGGCAGGTCGGCGCGACGTTCCAGCGGTTGCCGGTCGAGACGATCGACGGCGGGAACCCGCCCGGTGCCCGTTGTGAGCACTGCAGCGAGCGAGCGGCGCCGCGTGACGAGTTGAGTGCGACGGTGACGCCGCCGAACGGCTCGGGCCGCGAGTCGAGCCGGATCGCCGCGAAGTAGGGACTCGCGCCGGTCACCGTGTTGCCGGTGATCATCGCGTCCTCGATCGGCCCGGTGATGCCCTGCAGCGTGATCCCGGAACCGTCGGGGGCGGCTTCGGTGAACGTGATGTCGTTGTCGCGAATGCCGATCTGTTGCACCGAGTCGCCGTAGATCGCGTCCGCGTTGCCGTCCGCGACGATCGTGTTGCCGGACACCGTGACCTGGGCCGGGATCCCGCCGCTGTGCGGCGTGATCCGGATGCCCGGACCGGGCACGCCGTGCCGCCGGATGATGTTGCCGGTGATCTTGTCGCGGGTGGCGACGTTCTGCGAGTCGACGACCCCGCCGCCGGTCCCCGCCGTCACGTCGAACGTGTTGCCGGCGACGACGACGTCCTCGGTCCGGTAGGGGGCGAGTCCCTTGCCGCTGAAGGTGTTCCCGGTGATCGTCGCATGCCGGTAGGTCGACAACGCGGCACTGGAGGTCACCCGCGAATCGGCGAAGGAGTTGCCCTCCAGCCGCAGGCCGTCGTCCCAGTCACCGCCGGTGGCTTCCGCGTCGAAGGCGGTGTCGCCGATCTGCTCGCCGAAGTGGTTTCCCAGTACCGCCAGCGAAAACACGTTGCGCTGCACCCCCACCCCGGAGCGCGCGCAGCTGACGAACGACGCGCCCGAGATCGTCACGCGCTTGACCGCCGTGGCCGGGGTGTTGCCGAGCACCCGGACGCAGTCCCCCTTGCGCGCGCCGGGTGCCGGCGGATGGGCGAAGACGACGTCCCGCACCGTGACGTCCGTGACCGGCATCGAGCAGGTTCCGTTCGCCGTCGTGCACACACCGGAGCCGATCGCGATCGCGTGGGTCTGTTCGTCGGTGTTGGTCGCCGCCGAGGTGTCGATCTTCAGCCGTTCCACGGTGACATCGGTCGCTCCCGGGTCGATCGATATCACCGAGACCGCACCGGCCTGCTGGTCTCCCGCCAGTTCGAGCACCGTGCCCGGCCCGGTGCCGCTGAACGTCACGTGCGCTGCGTGCGTGGACAGCGCCGCGACCCGGTCGTAGGAACCCACGGGCGCACGGGTCACCCGCCAGCGCCCGCTGCCGAGGCACACCGTGCCACCACCCGCGTCGCTCGCCGCGTCGATGGCGGCCTGGATCGGCACCCGGTCGTCCGCGGCGTCGTCCGGCACGGCCCCGAAGGAGACGGGGTCGAAGCACCCGCCGGCCCCCGAACCGGCCCTGGACCCGGCCGCCTGGACGGCGACCGCGGTCCCGACCGACGACACGGCGATCGCCATGGTCACCAGCAACACCCGCCGTTTGTTCCGATTCACGCGCTCTCCCGTTCCTGGAAGGGATCCTCGAAAGAGGAGCCGGCTGCCACGTGGCCACCATCGCAAGGCCTGTCGACAGTCCGTCGACACTCCGCCGACGGACGATCCCGGTGGTCATCGATAGGCATCGGCCATGGCGTGGAAGGACCGCTTGGGCGCGAGACTGCCGTCGGGCATCACCTTGCAGACCCCGTAGGAGGCGACGTCGAGGTCGAAGCGGGGGTCGGCGTGATGCGGGTATTCATAACCGGCGAAGGTGAACCAGAAGGCGGTGTCCACCCCTTCCGCGTCGAAGACCGCGATCATCTCGCGCAGGTGGCGGGCCTGTTCCTCCTCGTCGCGCACCCAAGCCCCGTCGACCCGGGGTGGATCGGCGTCGTGGTCGACGACATCCAGCCAGCCCAGGCCGCCGCGCTCGGCGGCGCCGCGGTAGGTGCAGCAGCCGAACTCGGTCGCCGCGAGCGGCTTTCCGTGCCGGAAGTACTCCCGCAGGCCCTGGCGGAAGGCGTCGCCGGGATCGCCGTAGGCGTCGGCGCTCACGATGTCGAAGGGCGTCCAGTCGATCTGCTCCCAGGTTCCGGAGGCGTAGGTGAGCTTGCCGCGGAACCGGGTGCGCACCGCGGCCGCGATGCCGGCCAGCAACGGATCCAGCTTCGCGGGTACCTCGGCGACCTTGGCCGGCGCCTCGGGCGCGCCGCCCACCAGGGTGCCGATCCTGGCGAGACTGTCGTGCCCCGGGAAGAAACCGGGGGCGAACAGGCTCAGCTCGCAGCCGGTGACGAACACCTCCGCCCCCACCTCCTCGGCGCGGTCCGCGCAGCCGGCGAAGTACGGCACCAGCTCCGCGGCGGACAGTTCGCAGGGGAACGGGGAGAACCACACCTCCAGCCCGGCGTCGGCGGCGTGCCGGGCCGCGACGGCCAGCCGATCCGGGTCACCGCCGGTGATCCGCACCGCGTCGCAGTGCAGGTCCTCGGCGATGACGCGGATCTCCCGGCGCACCGCTTCGGCGTCGAAAACGGGCCGCGAACACCGTCCCCCAGGGGTGAAGCCGGTGTCGTAGGTGATGCCTCGAGCTCTCATCGGATACCTCCTGCGTTCGACGGGCAACCGGCCCGGAACATTAGGTACGAGGCAAAACCCGGTCAACGAGAACATTCCCTACCGAGACTGTCCACCCAGCTCATCCCGATAATGATCATTGCAATGACGATGCCGAGTAATGCACGCACGTTGCAAAGATCGGCGAGCGGCCCGCATACTGGCCGCACCACGACCGAACCCCGGGAGCCGGCCGGATGCCAGGACGCAGGCTGACCAGTGCCGACCGGCAACGGATCGCCGAGGGGCTCGCGCAGGACCGGGACTACGCCGAAATCGCCCGCGGCCTCGGCCGTCCCACCTCGACAGTGAGCCGCGAGGTCGCCCGCAACGGCGGGCCGGGCCGCTACCGCTCGGAGCTGGCCCAGCTCGCGACCACCCACCGCGCCCGGCGCCGGCCTCGCCCGCCCGCGGCGCGGGAAACCGGCGAGCACCCCGGCCCCGATCCCGGCACGACCGCCGCGTTCGTCACCGAACTCACCGCGGCGCTCACCGGGACCGGCATGCCGCGCACCGCCGCGGGCGTACTGGCGTGCCTCTTCGTTTCCGAGACCGGCAGCCGCACGGCCGTCGAACTGGCGGGGCATCTGCGGGTCAGGGCGGCGACGATCTCGCACGCGGTCGCCCTGCTGCACCAGCACGGCCTGATCCGCCGCGGCCGCGACGGCCACAGCCGGCGTCACCGGTACTTCCTCGACGAAAACGCCGGTGTCCGCTCCGCGGTGGCCGGCGTCCGCGCCAACCAGCGCCTCGCCACCACCGTGCTGCGGGGCGCCGGAATCTTCGGCGCCGGCACCGCCGTCGGAACCCGGCTCGCCACCGCCGGCCATTCCTCGAACAGTTCGGCGACGACGTCCTCCGCGCCGCCGAAAAACACGCACGCACCACCTCCGGACCCGGCCACCCCGGGCCGGCGCCGGTTAAGGTCGGGGGTGTGCTCGGTCACCTGGGGATCAACGTGCCGGACCTCGGTGCGGCCAAGCGGTATTACGACGGCCTGATGCCGCTGGTCGGGTTCGAGCCGTTCCTGAGCTCCGGCGACCAGTTCGCGTACCGGCCCGCGGGCGGCAAGCCGGGAACGTACGTGTTCTTCTACCCGGCGGCCGACGGCGGTGCCCACAGCAGCGAACGGACGGGCCTGCAGCACCTGGCGTTCATGGTCAAGACCCGCGCGGCCGTCCACGCCGTCCACGACCACGTGCGTTCGATCGGGAACACCGTGCTGCACGAACCGCGGGACTTCCCGCAATACCCGCCGCCGTACTTCGCGCTGTTCTGGCTCGACCCGTTCGGCCTCAAGCTGGAAGCCGTCTGCCACCACGACCGGTAGCGAACCGGCCGGGTTCAGCCGGTCACGACGGCGACCACGAAGCCGAAGACGTAGAGCACGGCCAGCGTGACGGGCAGCCACTGCTCGAGATGGGTCAGCGGCCAGTAGAGCGCCTTGTCCTTGCCTTCCCCGAGGGCCTTCCACTCCGCCCGCCAGTACGGCGAGGCGGGCAGCTTCTCCTCCAGCATGCCGATCACGATGTACTTGGCCGTGTTGAGCTGCCGGTACGACCGCACGAGCCAGAACCAGGCCGCGGTCTGGACCAGCAGCAAGGCCAGCGGCAGGACGAGCACCCAGGTGGGCAGCACCGACGCGCGCCACAGCGCCGCGCCCGCGGTGAGCGTCGCCGTGTTGAGGCTCAGGAAGAACGCGTTGGCGAGCGCGCGGCGGGCGCTGATCCGGTCGGCCATCTCGACGTAGATCTTGTACTGCTCGAGAATCGCCCCCGGGTAAGCGGCGTAGGACTGTTCGTCGACGCCCTCGGTCCACAGTGCCGACCGGACGTCCTCGACGGGAATGGACCGAGCACCGAAGTACCGGGAAAGCAGGAAGGCCACGCGGGTACTTTAGGTATTTCGCCGCGCACGCGCACCATCGGCGACCTCGGGCACCGGCCGGCTCATCCGGTGAGGCCGAGCACGTCCGCGATCATCCACCGGGACAGGCCGCGGCGGTACTCGCCGAACCGCCGGGACCGCTTGAGCGGGCCGCTGTAGTCGGAGTCCGTGTCGGTCACCCAGACGGTGATCCGGCGGCTGCCGGCCCCGCTGTTGGGCGAACCCGCGGCCATCTGCGCCCAGTGGTGCCGGATCTGCGCCTCCAGGAACACCCGGTCACTGCGCGAATCGCAGAGCAGGACGGCCTTCCCGACCGGGATCCGGTCCACCACCCGCTGGAGCTCGAACTGGGTGCCGGTGTTGCCCGGCCGGTATCCGGACAGGTCCAGCACGGTCAGGTCGACCCGCGCGAGCAGGAGGTCGACGGCCATCTGCCAGAAGCTGCCGTGGCAGAGCACCGCGCTGACCGGGTAGCTGCCGTGCGGGTCGTACACCTTCAGCGGGAGGTCGGTCACGGCGCCGAGCCGGTGGGCACCCGGCCCCAGCGGCGTGGCGGGCCGGTCGGCGAGCCGCCGGCGGAAGACCCGGGGCGAGGTGACGAACATCGTGTCGAGACCGCCGGTCCGCCGCGCCTCGCGCAGTTCCGCCGGGCTGACCGAGGCCGCGCTGCGCAGCAGGTGGACGTACCCGACCTCGCGCCAGGCCCCACGCAGGAAGTCCCGCGTCCTGGCCTGGTTGTCGAACAGCCTGAGGTAGGCGATCTTCAGCGGTGGCCGGTTCAGGACGTTGCGCGTGGCGGACACCGGCCCGGCGCCGCGCATCTGCACATGCCGCCGCCCGGCGAACACGACGGTCAGGTCCGGGACGAGCGTGGCCCGGCGACCGTCCTCGTCCGGCCCGATCGAGGACAGTTTCGCCGACAGCGCGGGGTTCTCCGACCACGTCCGGACGTGCCGCGCCACCTGCCAGCGGCGGAACCGCCCGCTCAGGGCGACGAGCAGGACGAGCACCGCCGCCGCGAAGAACAGCGTCAGGCCGAGCACCCAGCCGGACGCGCCGCGCGACTGCCGCGCGGTCAGGACCGCCACCCAGACCACGGCGGTCGCCACCAGCAGGACGACCACGAGCCGCAGCAGGATCCGCTGGACCGCGCGGCCGTGCCCGGCGACCTTCTTGAGCAGGGCCAGCTGCCCCGAGGACGGCGGAACGATCAGGGCGGCGCGTCCGGGATCGCGCGCGACACGAGCGTTGACGCGGCGTGCCTTGACCCAGACGAACGCGTAAACGACCGCGATGCCGAGCGCCGGCAACAGTCGCGCGATCCCGTACATCGCGCAGGCCGTGATGATCGGCCAGGTCACGTCCGTGCGCTTCACGGACAGTCCCAGCGCGGCGGACAACCGGATCAGGAGGCCGGGGCCGAACAGCAGGACAAGGGATCCGCACGCCGTGGCCAGCGCCACGGTGCGCAGGTTCCGCCCCACCATCCGCGCCGCGTCCGCCTGCGTTTCCCGGACCCGCTCGGCAAGATCCTCGCCCATCGGCTCACCGCCCTCGCCCGCCGCTTGATCGAAGTCGGGAGCCGGCGCCGGCGCGTTACACGTTCGCCGCTCCCGGCGTGCGGCCCAGCCGCAGCGCGGAGACCAGGAAGAAGATGCCGCCCAGGGTCGCGTAACCGGCCAGGGACTTCAGGGACGCACCGTCCATTGTGGCCTGGACGAGGAACGACGTGCCCGCCACGACGGAGATCGCGCCGCTGAGGATCAGGGGCCACTGACCGCCCAGGCCGCGGCGGACGACGGCGACCGCCAGCTGGACCAGGCCGGCGACGATCGCCCAGCTCCCCCACACCCGCAGGACATCCGGGATCCCGGACGCGAAGGCGAGGCCGACGCCCGCGAGCAGGCTGACCACGACGTTCACATACAGCGCCAGGACCGGCTTGCCCGCCTTCGCGGTGCGGGCGTCGACCACCGCGGCGGCCACGTCGAACAGCGGATACAGCACCAGCAGCGCGGTGCTGACCGGCCCGAGGCTCGTCGCCGTCGCGAACAGCAGGCCCGCCCAGACGACGGCGAACGCGAACCGGACGAAGTAGAGCCGCCGCAAGGGCTGCGCGATACCCGTGGCCGGAACGGTGTCGGTGGCCATTGAGTCCTCCAACTAGATAGAACGATCTGTCTTGTCGGTGACTATGGCAGCGGTCCCGGCGGCCGTCAAGACCGACCGTTCTATCTGCTAACCTCGGGTCATGTCCGAAGCCCGCGCCCGGCTGCTCGGTTCCGCGAGCCGGCTGTTCTACTCCGAGGGACTGCACTCGGTCGGCATCGACCGGGTCATCGCCGACGCCGGCGTGACGCGGGCAACGCTGTACCGGCACTTCCCGAGCAAGGACGACCTGCTGGTCGCCTACCTGACCGCCGCCGACAAGGCCATCCGCGCCCAGATCGACGCGGCCCGGGCCGCGGGCGGGCCGGCCGCCGACGTCGTCCGGGCGGTCGCCGCGACGATCGCCGACGGCATCCGTTCACCGGGATTCCGGGGTTGCGCGTTCCTCAACGCCGCCGCCGAATACCCCGACCCCGCCCACCCGGTCCACCAGGCCGTTCTCACCCACCGGCAGTGGTTCCTGGACACCGTGACCGAACTGCTGGCCCGAACCGGGGAAGCGGCACCCGAGCCGGCCGCACGGCAGTTCGTCATGCTCCGCGACGGCGCCATGGCCGCGGGCTGCCTCACCGACCCGGCGCCGATCTGCGAAACGTTCCTCCTCGGCGTCGAAGGAATCCTGGACCGGCTCGGCGCCACGGTGCGCCATTCGGTGTAATTCCCGAACGTCCGCCGCACACCGGCCCGTTTCCGATGGTTTCCTCGTACCGACTCGGCGAGGGGGCGGAAACAAACCGGATGAGCGACCCGATATCGGACAAAGCAGAGAATGCGGTGGCCCGCGTCGACCAATTGGTCGCGCAAGCGCAACAGAAAGCGCGGCGCTACCGCGCGATGCAGCAGGCCGTCGAGCAGGTCTCGGTGTCGGCGGCCAGCAAGGACGGCACCGCCACGGTCACCGTCGACTCCGCCGGCAACGTCACCGACCTGCGGATCACCGACCGCGTCCGGGAGATGTCCGGCGACCAGGTCGCGAAAGCGGTGCTGTCCGCGCTCCGCACCGCGCAGGCGAAGCTGCCGGACCGGCTCGGCGAGGTCATGGCGGACACCATCGCCGACGATCCCGGGACCCGCGACGTCATCCTCGGCAGCTACCGGGCGAAGTTCCCGGAGCCGGAACCCGAGCCGGACCGGACTCCGCCGGCACCGGAGAGCCGGATCGGCCGGCTCGCCGACGAGCCCGGGGCCACGCCCCCACCGCCACCGCGCCCGCCCCGGCGGCCGGCCCCGCCCGACGATGACGACGAGGGCTTCGGCGGCCCGGTCATGATCCGCGAATAGCCGGGACGGAGGCGACCATGCCGGACGGGGAGACGAACGGCGGCGGCTACCAAGTCCGCCCGGACGAACTGCTCACCCACGCGAAAGCGGTCGAGCAGGTCGGGCAGACACTGGGGCAGGCGCTCGCCGCGGCCGAGCAGGTCACCATGGGCGTGCAGGCGTACGGCATGATCTGCGGACCGCTCTTCGTGCCGATGGTGCTCGCGGTCAGCACTCCCGGCCTGGTCACCCTCGGCGCCGCGCAGCAGGCCATGGGCACGCTGTCGCAGTCGATCCGGCAGGCGGCGCAGACCTACCAGGACGCCGAACAGGCGCACTCGCGGCGGATCACCGGCCTCGGCAAGGACCTGCCGTGAGCAATCCGCTGGTCGCCGCCAAACAGGACTCGACGACCTGGCACACCGGCATCAACGTCCTCGACGACGCGATCGGCGCCTACGACGGCATCAAGTCCGGTTCGTGGATCGAGGGCGGCATCGCCGCGCTCGGCACCGCGATGGACCTGCTGACCATCGCGATGAACCCGGTCGGCACGCTCATCTCCTACGGCCTCAACTGGCTGATCGAGCACGTCCAGCCGTTGCAGGACGCGCTGAACCAGCTGGCGGGCGACGCCGACCAGATCACCGCCTACGCCCAGACGTGGGGCAACATCGCGAAGGCCGTGGAAAAAGCGGCCAAGGACCTCGGCGACAGCGTGCGGAAGGACACCGCGCACTGGACCGGCCAGGCCGCGGACGCCTACCGCGCGAACGTCGGGACCAAGATCGACCACCTCAACGCGGCCGCGACCTGCGCGAACGGGATCAGCACCGTGGTCGAGATCGTCGGGGTGATCACCGCCGCGGTGCGCGCCATGGTCCGCGACATGATCACCCAGGCGGTCGGCGACTTCATCCAGGACGCGCTGGAGGAGGTCTGCTCGCTCGGGCTCGGCACGCCGGTCGTGGTGGCGCAGGTGGTCGAGCAGGTGTCGGCGTGGATCGAGAAGATCGGCGCGCTGATCAAGAAGCTGATCAACTCGGTCGAGAAGCTGCGGCCGCTGATGTCGAAGCTCGAAGAGATCTTCGCCGCGGTCAAGAAGGTGATGTCCGAGCTGCACGGACGTCCCGGCGAAGGCGGCACGCACGTCTCGTCGGCCGAACCCGGCCACTCCGCCCCGCACGAACCCGGCGCCCCGCACGAGGGCACCTCGCCGTCGTCCGCGCCGGAGCCGGACGGCGGTGTCCCCGACGGCACGCCGCCCGACGGCGCCCATGGCGGCGACCCGAACGCGTCCGGCGGCCACGACCCGGAGGCGGCCGGCGGGCAGAAGTCCGAGGGCACCGGCGGCTGCGACGGCAAGGGCGGCGACCCGGTCGACGCGGTGTCCGGCCAGATGATCACCGCGGGCACCGACGTCGACCTGCCCGGGCTGCTGCCGCTGGTGCTCAACCGCGCGTACGCCTCCGGCTATGCCGAGGGCCGTTCCTTCGGCCCCGGCTGGGCGTCCACAGTGGACCAGCGGTTGGTGCTGACCGACGACTTCGTCCGGTACTACGGCCAGGACGCGGAAGTGCTCAGCTACATCCACCCCGCCCGCGACGGCTCTCCGGTGCTGCCGAGCTTCGGCGCCCGCTGGCCGTTGAGCTGGGATGCCGCCGCGGAAACCTACCTGCTCGTCGACGAGGAGTCCGGCTGGACCCGCCGGTTCGCCGCGCACCCGACGACGCCGGGCGAATGGCAGATCAGCTCGCTGTCGGACCGCAGCGGGCACCGCGTCGACTACCTGCGCGACGAGGCCGGCCGTCCGCTCACGGTCACGCATTCCGGCGGCTACCGGGTCGGCGTCGACACCGTCGACGGCGCGGGCGGCCTCCGCATCGCCGGATACCGCCTGCTCGGCGGCGGCGAACACGGCGAAGACGTGCCGATCGTGTCGTTCCGCTACGACCGGCGCGGCCGGCTCTCCGGCATCGTGAACTCCACCGGCGCGCCTTACCAGTACGACTACGACGGCGCGGACCGGATCGTCGCCTGGACCGACCGCACCGGCTACCGCTACGAGTACGAGTACGGCCCGGACGGCCGCGTCGTCCGCGGAACCGGTCGCGACGGCTACCTCGACGCGACCTTCGACTACGACCTGGCCGGCCGGGTCACCGTCGTCACCGACAGCCTCGGCGGGCGCACCGAATACCACTACGACGAGCACAACCACATCACCGCGGTGGTCGACCCGAACGGCGGTGTCGAACGTCCCGAGTTCGACCGGTTCCACCGCCTCCTGTCGTTCACGGACAAGCTCGGTGCGGTCACCCGCTACGAACGCGACGAGAACGGCGACCCGACGCGGATCGAATACCCCGACGGCACCGCGCTCACCATCGAATACGACCCGCGCTGGCGGCTACCGGTCACCGTGACCCAGCCGAACGGCGCGGTCTGGCGGCACACCTACGACGACGCCGGCCGCATCGTGTCCACAGTGGACCCACTGGGCGCGGTCGCGACCAGCGAACTGGACGAGCGCGGCCACCTGGCCGCCACCGTCGAACCGGACGGCGCCCGCTGGACGTACACCAGCGACGGCGCCGGCCGTCCGCTGTCGATCACCTCGCCGGACGGCGAAACCACCACGTTCCGGCTCGACGGCTTCGGCCGGGCGATCGAAGCGACCGGCCCGCGCGGCCGCACCACCCGGTACGGCTGGACCCGCGAAGGCGCGCTGACCTGGCGCGTCGCCGCCGACGGCGCTCGCGAGGAACGGTTCTACGACCTCGAAGGCAGCTTGGTCCGGGCCCGCTCGGCCACCGGCGCGACGACGGTCTTCGAACGCGGCCCGTTCGGCCTGCTCACCGCGCGCACCGGCCAGGACGGCATCCGGCACACCTTCACCCACGACACCGAACTGCGCCTCACCGGCGTCCGCAACCCGGCCGGGCAAACGTGGTCCTACCGCTACGATCCGGCCGGAAACCTGATCGGCGAACAGGATTTCACCGGCCGCGCGCTCGAATACCGGGTCGACGCGATGGGCGCGATGATCTCGCGTGCCGAAGCGGGCGGCGCCGTGACCGAACTGACCCGCGACGTCCGCGGCCGGGTGTCCCGGCAGGTCTCCGGCGGAACGGCCATCGACTACGACTACGACGAAGGCGGCCGGCTCCGCCGGGTCGCCGGCGACGCTGTCGAAGTGACCTACGAACGCGACCTGCTCGGCCGCCCGGTCGCCGAGTCCGTCGACGGCCGGGTGCTGCGCAGCGAATACGACCTGACCGGCCGCCGCGTCCGCCGGATCACCCCGTCCGGCGTCGAAGCGCGGTGGCACTACGACCGGCTGCGCCGGGAAACCGCGATGACCGGGACCGCCGGAACGGTCACCTTCGAGTACCGGGAAGGCCGGGAGGTGCTCCGCCGGCTCGGCGAAAACGCGAGCCTGGCCCAGTCGCACGACGAACTGGGCCGCCTCACCGGTCAAACGCTCTTTTCCGCCGGCGAACCGGACCGCCCGCTCGAGGAACGCCGTTTCCGTTACCGCGCCGACGGTCAGGTGCTCGCGATCGACGACCGGGTGCACGGTCCGCGCGTCTTCGCGCTCACCCCGGGTGGCCGTGTCACCGGCGTGCAAGCCGCGGGCTGGACCGAACAGTACGCCTACGACGCGCTGGGAAACCTGGTCTCCGCCCAACCCGGTCCGTCCACGGAGGACGCCTCGGACGTGGCCGGTCCCCGCGCGCTGGACGGGACGCTGCTGCGCGGCGCGGGCCGGACTTCCTACACCTACGACGCTTCCGGCCGGGTCGTCCGGGAAGTCCGCCGCAGCCTGTCCGGCCGGCGCCGGATCCGCGAGTACACGTGGGACGACCGTGACCAGCTCATCGGCGTCACCACGCCGGACGGCACCCGCTGGCGGTACCGCTACGACCCGTTCGGCCGCCGGATCGCCAAGCAGCGCCTCACCCCCGACGGCGGCGTCGCCGAAGAAACCACGTTCTCCTGGGACGGCTCCGTCCTGGCCGAAGCCGCCCGTACCGTCGACGGCCGGACCACCGTCACGTCCTGGGACTACCGCGGCGGCTCGGCCGAACCGATCGCGCAGACCACCCGCTCCTGGCTGGCCGACGCGCCCGCGGAGGTGGTCGACGCCCGCTTCCACGCCATCGTCGCCGACCTGATCGGCACGCCGACCGAACTGGTCGACGCGACCGGCCGGGTCGCCTGGTACCGGACGAGCGGCCTGTGGGGCAACACCATCACGATGTCCACTCCGGACGGAACCGCCTGCCCGCTCCGCTTCCCGGGCCAGTACCACGACGACGAAACCGGGCTGCACTACAACGTGCACCGCTACTACGACCCGCACACCGCGCGGTACCTGTCGCCGGACCCCATCGGACTGACCCCGTCCGCGAACCACTACACGTACGTCCCGAACCCCCTCGCCGTGGCCGACCCGCTGGGCCTGGCCGGCTACCGGGACCCGGCGAGCCAGCAGTGGGCCCGGGACCCCGCTCTGCCGCCCGCCGACCACATCC
Organism: Amycolatopsis sp. NPDC021455; assembly: GCF_040640995.1. Classification (NCBI taxonomy): domain Bacteria; kingdom Bacillati; phylum Actinomycetota; class Actinomycetes; order Pseudonocardiales; family Pseudonocardiaceae; genus Amycolatopsis; species Amycolatopsis sp. NPDC021455. The sequence continues at coordinate 65,046 of NZ_JBFACT010000012.1, forward strand.
ACAACCGGGGCACCGAATACCCGAAGAGCTACTGGCAGTCCACGCACGACGCGATGGCGACGAAGTGGACCGTGGAGGGCCGGGCCCTCGGCGGCGTCCCCCGGGACGCGAGCGGCGCCCGCATCCCGCACGACCAGCTGCACTGGGTCGACGCGCAGGGCCGCCCGATTCCCTACCTCGACGCGAACGGCAAACGGAACCTGACCTACGAGCACGTCCCGCCGGTGGTGGAGCACTGGCGCGACGAGGGCCACAACATGACCGACGCGGAACGCGCGGCCTGGTACAACAACACCGACGACATGGAAGCCATGGGCAAATCGCAGAATTCGTCCGAAGGTGCGCAACTCGAAGACCGGTACGCCGAGACGGAGCCGGGGCCACGGCACCCGTGTAAGTTGCACTGACGAGGGCAAGATCGGGAGGCGAACGATGGACCCACGCGAAACCTACGCGGCGATGCCCGGCGTCGCCGCTCTCGACGACCTGCCCGACGCCTGGCACTGGGCGGCCGCCCCCGGCTTCGACTCCTGCGCCGCCCTGTACGCCGACGGCAAGCGCGCGTTCCAGGCATACGCCCTGGATTCGTACGACGAAGGCCTGGCCGTCGCGCTGCTCTCCTTCGCCCGCTCGCACAGCACCGAACTGACCACCGACGCCCCGCTGACGCCGGCCGAAGGCTTTTCCCACCCGGGATACGGCTTCGACGCGGTGGCCGCCGCCGCACCGCCCCTGCACCGCCTGTACCCGGACGACGCCGAGATGAACGACGCCGTCCGGGCGGTCATCCCGGTCTACCGCTGCGAGGTGGCCGGCGACGAGAGCCTCCAAGACGCCGAGTACCGCTACAGCCGCGGCTCCGGCATCCGCGGGACCCGCTGGGACCGCTCGCCGTCCCCGTACCTGAAGTACCGTTACCGCGGCGCCACGGGGTCCGTCCAGGCCAAACGCGGGTTCGCCGGGCTCAAGTCCATGATCGGCACCGTGACCCGCGGCGAGGGCCGGGACGACCTGTTCGTGGAGTTCGAGAACTACCGGCACGAGGTGTACACGATCACCTGGACCGGCACCTGGACCCTCACCGGACCGGACGGCGCGGCCACGCCGTCCGGTCTCGAGGAGCTGCTGGAAGCGGTCAAGGCCGCGCTGTACGGACCGAACATCGAGCACGCGGACTTCCCCGCCTGAGACCGTCGCGGCCTACCTCACCATGACGTAGTAGTCGCGGCCGACCTTCGACTGGGTGCCATCGGCTGTCCGGCTGTAGACCTGGAAGGGGTAGAACCCCGACGCGTCGGGGGTGAAGGTGAAGCTTGCCCGCCCATCGGCGCCGGCCGGGACCACGGTCGGGTTGTCGAAGTCCCAGTTGACGTAGTAGACGTAGCCGACGACACCCGGCGAGCGGGGGGTCAAGGCGAAGACGCCGGTGACGCCGGGTCCGCCGCCGGCCTCGGAGTCCGGGTAGTCGGTGCTCGCCACCAGGGGAGCGTCACTGGCCGTGTAGCTCGTGCCGGCGGTGCCGGACCGCAAACCCGTGCTGGTCGTGCTCCACACCTTGAGCGTGTGGTATCCCAAGGCCGCGGTGACGACGTCCGCGGTCGTGGTCCCGGCCGAAGCCGCGACGGTGGTCTCCGGCCCGTCGTCGATCCGGTAGGTGTAGGAGACGACGTCGGCCATACCAGGCGAGAAGCCGAACTCCGCGGGCACACCGACACCGGTTTCCCGGGGCCCGCTGACCCGCGGCTCCGTCGACTCGACATAGAAGTGATGAACATGCTGCGGCGACCGGTTGCCCACGCTGTCGACGCTCGCGACGTAGAGATCATCGGGGCCGGAGGCCTGCGGGGTGTAGGAAACCGTCGCCGACCCACCGGGGTGGTCCGCCGCCACGAAGGTGCCCGCCGGATCGGTGTTCCCGTAGTAGAACCCCACGACCGCGCCGTCGCCGCCGGCATCGAAGGTGAACGAGCCCGGCAAGCCGGCACCGGGGTGCCACGCACCATCGTCGGGATACTCGGCCGAAGTGACGGTGGGCTCGGCGACCAGGGCAGCGGCGCTCGCTTGAGCCGGTAGGGCGCCGAACGCCATCACCCCGACGGCCAGAACCGCGGTGACCCCATGACGAACTCTCATCCGAACCCCCCAGTGATCGTGCTGTCAGCTACAGCTAAGCACAAATCCGCGCGAGGGCAGGGGCGATTTCACCCGGCTCCTGCCCCGGGCGAGGCGCGGAGTCCGACGAACCGCGTAGGCCGATCGAGGTACCGGGCGCGTTGCTCGATCACTTCTCTTGACAAGGTGCCGGAAAAGCACATACGTGGACAATGGTTCAAACCACTCGGCAGGAGTTGAGCTACCGTGGTCAAGCTTGGTCGGATCACCGCGTTGCTGGCAGGCGCCGCCCTCTTGACGGGCATGACGACAGGCACGAGTGCGGCGAGTACGTCCGCCGCGCCGCGCAAGACCGGGCCGATCACCGTGGCCTACGTCGAGGTGAACAACAACAGCATGCTGAACGTGGGCAAGTACGCGCTCGCCCAAGGCGGCGGCAACGTGTTCGACATCGGCGTCATCTTCGCCGCCAACATCAACTACGACACCGCGACGAAGTCGGCATACCTGTACTTCAACCCGAACGTGCAGAACGTCCTCGACAACGTGAGCACTCAAGTTCGCCCGCTGCAAGCCAAAGGCATCAAGGTCCTGTTGTCGATCCTCGGCAACCACCAGGGCGCCGGGTTCGCCAACTTCCCCTCCCAGCAAGCGGCCGCGGCCTTCGCCAAACAGCTGTCCGACACCGTGACCAGGTACGGGCTCGACGGCATCGACTTCGACGACGAATACTCCGAGTACGGCAAGAATGGCACCGGCCAGCCCAACGCCGGCTCGTTCGTCCACCTCGTCACGGCCCTGCGCGCGGCGATGCCCACCAAGCTGATCTCGCTGTACAACATCGGCCCGGCGGCATCAAGGCTGTCCTACGGCGGCACGGACATCACCTCGAAGTTCAACTACGCCTGGAACCCCTACTACGGCACTTGGGGCGTACCGAACATCGCCCTACCCAAATCCGGGCTCTCCCCCGCGGCAGTCCAGATCGCGGCGACATCCGCCGGCACCGCCGCCGGCCTCGCCCAGCGAACCGTGAACGAAGGCTACGGCGTGTACCTGACCTACAACCTCGGTGCCGCCGACGTACACACGTACATCTCCAGCTTCACCAAACCCCTGTACGGCAAGGACGCCGTGTACACGAACTAGCCACTTCAGCTGTCGAGGAACGATCCCCGTCGCTTCCCCGTGTGCGCACTCGACGCGGGCGAGCACCTTGCCGGAGATCCGGTGCAGCGTCCGCAGAAGCTGCCAGGCGTGCGCCCGCGGCACATCCACTCGATCGTCTGTCGCCTCAGGTGTACCAGGTCGGCGTCGGGTACTCGCCCACCTCGCGGCGTTTGTACGGCAACGGGTCGTGCAGCGAGTGGGTCCGCAGGTTGCGCCAGAAGCGGTCCAGGCCGTACTTCGGCGCGCTCGCCCGCGCGCCGGTCAGCTCGAAGATCTTCGTCGCGATCTCCAGGCCCGTGTCCACCGTGCGTTGCTTCGCCGCGGCGATCAGGACCGCCACCTCTCCACGTGCTTCGGGTGTCAAGTGCTCCCTCGGGGCGTGCAGCACGCGAGAGATGGCCGCACCCGCCTTGTCGACCAGGGCTGCCGCGGCCCACAGCTTCGACTGCAGGTCGCCGTAGCCGTCGAGGATGTACCACTCCGCCGAGGCCGTCTGCTTGTCGTCTCCGCCGTAGGGCCACGCGCGGGTCCGCTCCCTGGTGTACGCGAGCGCTGTCTCCAGTGCTCCCTGCGCGATGCCCAGGTAGAAGTTCGTGAAGACGAGCTGGATCGCCGGCACGGTCAGGTCGGACACCTTGCTGCCGGTGGAGAACGACTTGTGTCCGTTGTAGACGATCGAGTCGCCGTACAGCTCTTCGACGGCGGCGAGCTGGACGTCGGTGGTCACCAGGCGCGCCGTCCAGGCCCACAGGTAGTGGTAACCCAGCAGCTGGCCGATCGAGCCGTCGGCGCTGGCGATCTCGCGGATCACCTGGTACGCGGTCTCCCAGGTCTGCCCACCTCCGCCGTGTTCGGCCGGGCCGAGCAGGGTGACCAGGCCGGTGTCCTTCAGCAGCTGGACTTCCTGGTGCGGGGTTTCGCCTCGGCGGTCGCGCTCGACCGCGTCCACGCGAGTTTCGCGGCGACCTCACGGGCGCGTTCGATCCAGTCGGTCATGCTCGGCTCCTCGCGGGTTCGGGTGTCGCGGCACTGCGGTCGAGATCGGCTTCCAGTTCGCGGATGATCGGCAGCACGTGCTTCCCGAAGTACTCGATCTCCTCCTGGAAGTGCAGGAAGCCGAGCAGCAGCAGGCCGGCGCCGCGGCGCTTGTATTCGATGGCCCGTTCGGCGATCTGTTCCGGGGTGCCGATGAGCCGGGTGCGGAAGCCGTCGTTGTACTGGACGAGGTCGGCGAACTCCGAATCCGCCCACATGCCCTTTTTGTCCGCGGTGGAGTTGCCCGCCTGCCGCACCGCCGAACGGAACCCCTCGACCGCTTCCACATTGGCTTTGGTGACGATCTCGCGCAACACGTCCCGCGCTTCGGACTCGCTTTCCCGGGCGATCACGAAGCCGTTCAGGCCGAATCGGACGGCGTGGTCGTTCTCGGCGGCGTAACCGCGAACCTCGGCGACCTGTTCGCTGAATCCCTCGTAGTCCTTGCCGTTGCTGAAGTACCAGTCCGACACGCGGCCGGCCAGCTTGCGCGCGACGGTGGAGTTGCCGCCCTGGAAGATCTCCGGGTGCGGGCGGCCGTCACCCGGCAACGGCTTGGGTTTGATGTCGAAATCGTGGATCCGGTAGAAGTCGCCGGAGAACTCGGCGTGGTCGTTCGTCCACAGTTGCTTGAGCACCCGGATGAACTCTTCGGACCGGCGGTAGCGCTCGTCGTGCTCCAGCCAGGGTTCGCCGAGCCCGGTGAACTCGTCCTTGAACCAGCCGCTGACGACGTTCACCGCGGCCCGGCCGCCGGAGAGGACGTCCGCGCTCGCCACGAACTTCGCCAGCACACCCGGGTGCCACAGCCCGGGGTGCACCGCGGCGATCACCTTCAGCCGCTGCGTCGCCAGCAGAAGTGCGAGGCTGAAGCCGGTCGACTCGTGTTGGTATGCGGCGCCGTAGCTGGCGGTGTACCGCACCTGCGTGAGGGCGTACTCGAAACCGTTGTTCTCGGCGATGACCGCGAGATCCCGGTTGTATTCGTATCCCCAATCGGTGCGCTGCTCGATATCGCTGGTGACGAGGCCGCCGCTGACGTTCGGCACCCAATAGGCGAATTTCAGAGGTTCGTGGATCTGGGTCATGATCGGCAGAGTGGGGTACGGCATCCGTCGCGGCAACGGCATCCACGACATGAGAACCCGGAGTCCCAAGCAATGGACGAGCGGGCGCCGCACTGTCCCCGCGGCGCCGCGGCGCCTACAGTTCCGGAGTCATGACCTCGGATACGGGCGAAGCGGCTCCGCGGATCAGTGTCGCGGTGTTCCCCCTCGGGGGACGCGCCGATCAGGACGTGACCGGCAGGAACGCGTCCACGGGCAGCTCCTTGAACCCCCTGATCGAGTCATCGCGTGTCGTGGAGTCCAGCCAGACCACGGCGATATCGCCGGACTCGAAGGTGTCCGGCCGGTAGGCCAGCATGCGCGAGTCCAGGACGACCCGGAACTTCTGCCCGGCCGGGACCGTGCCGTTGTCGGTGTCGATCCGGCTGGTGTTCTGGTCGAACAGCAGGACACGGGTCGCCTGGTAGATCCCTTCCTCCAGCGGGTCGTCCCCGTAAAGGTGAATGCCATAGGCGGCGGCCGAACCGATGCAGTAGCCCGGGTGTCCCTGGACCGGCATCGTGCAGTCGGAGGCGGGTGCCCGGACAGTTCCGGCGCTCACCGCGGCCTTGCGGTAGACGAGGAACCACCCGTGGTTCAGGCCGCCGGTGTACTGGCGGGCACTCCAGTCGCGACCGGTCGTCCCGGTGAGGATGATCGCCCTCGACTTCAGCACGTTCTCCTCGATGCTGTCGTCCATCCGGAGGGGGTGCGTGCCGTACCAGCCCGCCTCGGTGAACGTCGGCGGCTGTGACGTCGGAGCCCTCGTCTCCGAGGGTGTGTCCGAAGACGTCGCGACCGTGTCGGGTCCGGCAGCCGCGGGACCGCGAGGCGGGTCGTCGGTGCCGCAGCCGGCCAAGGCCAGCACCACACAGACGACGGGGACCGTGAGCGCTCCGCGGAATGACACCACACCAGCTCCTTCAACCGCTGATCCTGCCGGTCCCCGTTCGGAACCGCGCCTGGTCCGACGCCGGCGGCAGGCACGAGGTTCCACCGGGATCAGGATTACGCCGGACGGCCGCGATGGCGAGGACATCGCGCCGCTCAGCCGGCGCGGCCCGGCGGGGTTCACGGCCCTGCTGACCGCCGCGATGACGTGGTCGATGCTGCCGCTGTTCCTCCGCTGCCGCACGAATCGGCCTAATGGTGTTCAAGCCACCAGACAGCGGCGGCGACGAGGGCCGAGCCGGCGGCCGTGGCGGCGCCTCGGATCAGGCTGAAGGCGGCAGTGCGGGCGAGCCGCCTGAAAGTTTTGTGCCGCTTGGGCTTCGTCGTGGTCATGGGCCCGAGTGCACAGCACTGGCGGCCGCCGGTGAACCGATCTCGGAGACGCATAGCGGCGTAGCTCGTTATCATGCAGGTCAGCGGCAGGGCGGCGGTCTCCGAGTCGGATCCGAGTCGGAGACCGCCGCCCGGGTTCGAGATGCTGGCGGAGGCAGGATGACGGCCGAGGCGGACCAACCGGCCGTTCAACGACAACTGTCGGCTCTGCGCGCCCAGGCCCGGCAGCGACTGGAGAGCGCTGGTAAGCGGTATCGCCAGGGGTATCTGGCGACTCAGTCCCGGGTCTCGGAGCAGACGCTGAGCGGTTGGTTCGCCGGCAGGCGGCCGCGCAGCGTCGATCAATTGACCAGGGTCGGCGACGTGCTCGCCCAGTGGTCCGGCCGACCGGCGCCGACCAGAGCCGACTGGCAGGCCCTGCTTGACCAGGACGTCGGCCCGGCGTCGAACGCCGGCACCACGACGGCGGTCAGCGGCCTGCCGGCGCCGTATCCGTCCGAGCGGTTCGTGCCCCGACCGGCCGTCGAGGAACGGGTGGTGGAGTTGCTGACCGCACCGCCGTCGGGCAGCCGGGGAAGCCTGGTCGCGCTGATCGGGATGAGCGGCAGCGGCAAGACCATGTCGGCCCAGGTCGTCGCCGCCGATCCGCAGGTCCGGACCCGCTACCCGGACGGTGTGCTGTGGCTGGACCTACGGCGCACCCCCATGGAGGCCGCAGCCCAAGCCGCGGTGCTGCGCGCGCTGGGCGAGCCGGCGGCCGATCAGGCCGGCGATCTGCGATCCCTGCTCCAGGAACGGCTGGCCCATGCCCGGATCCTGATCGTGCTGGACAACCTGCGATCGCTGGCCCAGCTTCAGGCGCTGGACGTGCTCGGGCCGGGCGGCGCGCTGCTGGTCACCACCACCGAGCGGGACGCGCTGCCGCACGGCACCGAACTCTGCCCGGTTCAGCACTTCGGCGACGCGGGCGCGGCCGAGGTGCTCCGGCGCTACGCGGACGCGCCGCCCGGTCCGCTCCCGCCGGCCGCCGACGCGGTCCGCGCGCGTTGCGCCGGGCTGCCGCTGGCCCTGGCCATCTGCGGCGCTCTGGTCGCCGACGGCTACGGCTGGGACGAACTGGACGAGCTGCTCGGCTCGGTTCCTTTGTCGGCGCTGGAGAAAGCGTTCCGGGACTATCCCCATGTCTCGCTGCTAGCCGCGTTCGAGGTCAGCACGTCCACTCTGGACGAAACCGAGCGAGCCGGCTACGACGCGCTGGCGGTGTTCGCCGGACGCGGCGCGGTCCCGGTGTCGGTGGCCTCGCGGTGGTGGTCGCTGCTCGGCCTGGACCTCGACCCGCGACGGACGATCCGCCGGCTGGCCGGCCGGTCGCTGCTGACCCACCACGTCAAGGACGGCACGTTCCTGCTGCACGACCTGCTCTACCAGTACGTGAGCGTGCGCGTCGGTTCGGCCCTGACCGGACTGCACGAGCGTCTCGCCCGCTCCTACCTGACGGACTGGGGCGAGCTGTCCGCCGGACTGCCGTCTGTCGATGTCGCCGACCACTACGGCGTGGCCCACGTCGGGCTGCACCTGGCGCAGGGCGGCCGGGCCGATCTGCTGCACCGGTTACTGGCCGTGGAAACACCACCAGACCAGGGACCGGTGCGCAGCCGGTGGTTCGACCTCCACGACACAACCGGCTCGATCGCGGAGTACCTGGCCGATGTGGACCGGGCCCACCGGTGCGCCGAGCAAGCCGCCGATCGCGCCACGGATGCCGCGGACCTGGCCCGCTACCGCGCGCTGGAGATGCACTACACACTGATCCGCAGCTCGTTGCTGGGCATCGCGGCGAACGTTCCGGTCCCGCTGATGGTCGCGCTGGTGCGCCGGCGGATCTGGTCGTTCAGCACGGCATGGACCTATGGCGGTCTGCTGCACGCCCCACTGGAGCGGGCCAGAGTGTTCAGCGCGCTGGTGCGACTGTCCACGCCGGACACCGTGGACCGGAGCCGGCTGCTGATCCAGGCCCGCGTGGCCGCCGCCGCGATCGGCACGGCCAAGGAGCGGGTATGGGCGCTGGCGTCCCTAGTGCCCGCGGTGCCGGAACGGGAACGGGCCGAACTGGCCCGGACCGCGATCGCCTTGGCCGAGCAGGAGGCACCGACAGAGCTGGTCTGGGTGCTGTCCCGGCTGGCCGGCCACGTGCCAGAGCTGGTCCGCGACCGGCTTCTCGCAGTGCTCGACGAGCCCGGTGCATGGCGGCACGCCGACGACCTGGTCATCGCGGCGCGCCGGCTGCCCGAACTGCGGCCGTCGGTACGCGCGCTGGCCCGCAATCGGCGTTGGCCGTGGCAACGACTCCTGACCCTGACCGGATTGCTGGTCGATGCCGCGGCCCCCGAGCGCGCCGAACTGCTCACCGACATCGCGACGGCCGTGGACGAGCCCGACAACGACTATCGGGCAGTGTGGTCGACGCTCCTGCGGGTGCGCACCAACTCCCCGGCGAAGTACCAGCGGCTCACCGCGTTGTTCGCCGCGCTGCCGGAAGCGGCTCGGCCGGCCACGGTCGAACTCGCCGCGGAGGTCACCCTGGACGCGGAGCCGGCCAGCATCGCGTTCGCCCTCACCGTGCTGCCCGAAGAACGACGGCAGCGGTTGCGCACCGCGCTCGCCGCCGGGGACACGTCCGTGCCAAAGCTGTGTGAGCTGGCGCCGTACCTGTCACCGGATCGATTGGCCGGCCTGGTCGACCAGGCAGCCGAGCTACCGACCGCGACCGGCCGGGGCCGGGCATTGGCAGCACTCGCTCCACACCTCCCCCCGGAACTGCTGACCCGCGCGCTGGGCCTCCTGCTGGAACTGGACCACCCGAAGGACCGGGCCACCGCGTTCACCCGATTGGCACCTCGGCTTTCGGCAGCTCAGCGGCTGACGGCACTGGCCATGGTGACCGGCATCGACGAACCGGACACCCGCGCGATGTTGCTGATCGACCTCGCGCCGTACCTGCCTGCCTCGGCACTGCCGTCCGTGCCGGCCGCCGTGCCGGCCGAGGCAGGCCTCGCCCGAGCGATGGTCCTCACCCAGCTGGCCCTGCTGGCCCGGGAACCGCTGCGGACCACCATCACCGCCCAGGCCGTCGACGCGGTCGAACAGGTCCCGCTGCGGCACACCGGGCTGCACGGCTTGACGGCGGGCATCACCGATCCCCGGCAGCTGTTCGCGGTGTTCGCGTTGCGGGAGACCCTGAACAGCCGGCACGATCCGGCGGACGCCGAGGTCGTTGTGCGGCATGCCGTCGACCTGCCGCCGGGCACGATCGCCGCGATCGCGCCCGTCGCGTCCGCAATGGCCGACTCGTGTGACCGCGCGCACGCTCTGACCGTGCTGGCCCGCTGCGAAACCGGCCCCCTACGCGCCGAACTGGCCCGGGACGCACTGATCGCCGCCTGCGCACCGCACCACCACGGGGACGGCACCTCGTGCCGGGTCGAGTCCCGGTTCGCGCCCTTGCTGAGCACCCTGCCCGAGGCGGACCGGTTGCCGCTCGACCCGGCCTGGCTCGACGACATCCTGGCCGAGGACCGGCTCGAGACCGGCCCCGCGGACGAGGACCGCGACCACCGGCGTGCGGCCTGCCTGGCCGCCTACCTGCCTGCGACGCACCCCCGGCGTCCCGAGCTGGTCCCAGCACCGCTCGGGCCGCCGGACGGTCCGTACGATCACGACACGGAATCCGGTCAGAACGCCGAAGTCACGCCGCGCCGCGACTGGGCGGAATGGCGGCGCACGCTCGCCGACGCGGCGCTGACCGGCCGGCCGGCGGTGCTGGAAACTGCCGTGGCCGCATGTCTGGCGCTGCCCGAGCCAAGCGGCTCGAGCGTCGGCGAGCCGACCGCCGTACTGCTCGCTCAGCACATCGAAACCGTGCAACGCTGGTGGCCAGGCGTCACGCGCACCACCCCGAACGCCGGCGTGTTCGACCAACTCGCCGACATCATCAGCACGGACAGCCACACGGAGCGGGAATCCTGGCTGCCGGGCAATTGACGATCTTCCGAGTTGGTCCCGTCCGTAATCACGAGGACACCTGGCCGATCGCGTCCCGACGGCCGTCGCGGTCAGCTGACCGGCGTCATCGGAGCTGTCGGGTCCTCGCGCCACCAGTCACCTCGACCCGGGAAACCTCCCTGGACGTCACACCTGACCGAGAGCCCGGCAAGTCCTCGCCGAACCCCACGGCGCCGGGGTTGGCCGCGCGGCTTGCCGGTTTACCGTCGTTCCGCGTCTCAACTGGAGCCGATGGCCGGCGCGGCGTTGAACGGCTGACCCGACCCGGTCGCCGACGCCCGGGCGGTCGCGCGTCCCCGAGCAGGGTCAGGTGTTCGCTGAGCGGCTCCGGGTCAAGGGCACGCACCCGGCGGCAGTGCCGAGGTCGCATCCGGTCCGGATGCTGATCTGTCGGCCTTCGGTGGCACCACGCCGAGGATCGCGACTTTCAGCTGGACCGCCGTCCGGGGCCTGTCAGGTTTGCCAGCAGGGGGCCGGATTTCTAGGATCTCGGCATCACGAGCCGGAGTGCTCGATCGTCTGGGAGTTCGGAGGTTCACCGATGGCGCGTGCCGGCCGGCGAAGAGCCAGCAGCGGGCTTGACCGTCGAGGAGGTGCTGCGGAAGGCCGGGGGTGGACCCGTCCGATCGGGACAACCCAGCTGCCGGTGATGCCCGGACAGCCAAGGAAAGCGGACGCCGACCCGGACGAGCGCCGCGCGCGGCTGGAACGGCAGGCCTGGGAAGCGGCCGACGCGCAACGGCGCGCGGGCGCGCGGATCCGCTGGGCGGTCGTGGTCGCGGGCGCGGCAGTAGTGGTGGCGAGCATCGCGATGCTGACGACGATGTCCCGCCCGGCGCAGTCGTCGCGCGAGGCGGCGTTTTGGTCGGTGCCGCTCGAGCCGGCCGCCCCGCTGCCGTCGAGTGCCATCCCGGCTCAGTCCGCCGCGCCCACGACCTCGGCCACGCCGCCGGCCACCTCGACCACGCAGCCGGCCACGCCGACACACTCGCCGACCCGCCGGAGCGTCGCCCCACCACCGCCGGCTGCCCCGGCCGCCCCCGCCCCGCACTGCCCGACCGCCGAGACGGCGACGCTCAACGACGACGCGACCGGCATCGTCTACAGCGGACCGTGGTACGCCGCCGGCAGGCGCGGCTTGGGCGACTTCCACGACGACGTGCACGCCACGATGGCGGACGGCAGCCAGGTCGCCTACGCCTTCACCGGGACCGGCATCGCGCTCTTCAGCGAGACCTACTCCGACGAGGGCCGGATGGACATCTACCTGGACGAAGTCTTCCAGCGCACCGTCGACACCACGAGCCAGGTCCGGCACGCCCAGCAGAGCGTGTTCAGCGCCTGCGGCCTGTCGCCGGGCCGCCACACCATCCGGGCCGTCAAACGCAGCGGCACCTACATGCTGCTGGACCGCTTCGACGTCACGCCGTGAGCCGCCGGGCTCGCACGGTCCGCCCACGCCACAACAACCTCCAAGCCCAGACGAGAACAACGAAACGTCGATCCGCACTCTGCCGCTGATCCGTCATGGTTCCACCCACGCTCTGGGGCAGCGGAGACACGGTTGCCGGGCGGGTCACTGCACGTGCTGGAGACTGGAAGGCAGTCCGACAGCACATCGCTGCTGACGTTTCCGTCCCGGCGTTCGATGCTGGTAGGGAGAACATCGCTTCAGGTTGATCTGCGGCGGACGCCGGAGTAGCCGCTTGATCAGGTGGGCTGCTGGGCCAGCGCGGCGGCGAGATCGGGGACGAACTCGCCTGCCCGGCTGCTCGGCGCGGTTCCGCAGGAACCGTCCGAGATGCCGGGCGTTGTCAGCCACAACTGCTGCACGTCGTCCTGGCGGGGTGTCAGCGACATGTACTGGCCGGCGCGGGCGCCCGGCGGGTTGCAGGTGCCGGCGACCGGAACGTCGTTGCGGCTGCCGTCCACGACAGCGGTGTAGCCGGTCCTTCCGGCGGCTGCGCGGATCGCGTTCACGGTGGTGGTCGCTTTGTCGATCGGTGTGTAGCCGCCGACGTTCACGGCGAAACCGTCGGCGCCCGCCGGGGCCAGCAGGGCGGCCGCGTCTTGAGGTGAAGCCGCGTCACTGACGTCGATCAGGACCGTCGCCGTCGTGGCTTGCCGGATCGTGCTTACCGCGTCGGAGAGGACTTGTGCACGGTCGGCGCAGGCGTGACCTGCCTGGACGACCACGAGAGCCGGGGTGTTTCCCAGGCCGTGTGCCAGCTCGGCGAACCAGCCGTGGTGGTCGCTCGCACACCCGCCCGTCCGGTCCGGGCTCGCCAGGAACACCGGAAGCAGGTGCGCGCCGGCCGCGCCGGACGCGACGCGACGCACGTCGGCCGCCACCTCGGCTGTTGGTGCCGTGACGAGGTGCGCCGCCGGTCTGGTCGCGATGTGCGTCCGGATGAGTTCCGCCCGCGGGTCGGCCGGTGCCGTGCGCAGCCAGAGCGCCGCGGGATTGTCCGGGTCGACGTAGAGTCCGCGAGTGCCTTGGAGCAGCGGAAACGGGCGTCCCGGTGCCGGCGGGTCGATGGCGGTGCCGGCGGGCCCGCATGCGGACAGCACCACGAGACCGGCGCCCACGCCGAGTGCTGTCCACCGGCGCACCCGAGCTCGCCTGCCGACTGGTTTCATCGGCTCCTCACCGCCTGTTCGCGTAGAAGGGCCCCGAATCCTCCCACGCTATCCGGTAACCGCGGAACTCACGCGGCCGCTGCGAGGTGTCTTCACCTTTCGCGACGGCGAGCCAAATGAGCCACTCTCCGTCGCGAAAGGTGAAGCCGCCGCCGTGCAGGGTGGGGTCCCGCCGGATGAGCAGGCGCAACGCTTCCTGGTCTTCTTCTCCGGGGAGCCCGGCCATGGGATCCACTGTTCCGCCGCCTCTCAGCCCGGGCCGACCACTCCCTCGGTGACGATGGTGGGCACTTTCGTCAGGGTGTCGAGGACGCTGTGGTAGACGGTGTCGTTGTTCATGTGGGTCAGAACCTGGTCGTAGTGCATGCCGAGGGTGGGGGTGATGACGGTGTTGTAGATGCTCTTGAGCGCGTCGGTCTCCTGCTGGGTCATGTGCAGCGCCGCGCCGTTGATCGCGGAAGCGGTGTCGTCGAGGTGCTGCTGCGTCACCACATACGCCGGGTCGCGGGGATTGGCCATGGCCGAGGCCACGTAGTTCCGGTACTTGTCGTAGAGACCGCGAGCACCGGCCTTCTCGTAGTCGGAAGCGGGGGACTCGATGCTGCGGTTCGTCACCGTCTCGGCGTTGAGGTAGAACAGGTGGGTCAGCAGGCTCCCCAGCCTTGTCTGGGCGAGGAAGTTGTCGCGGATGTTGTCGGCGAGCGGGATGTCGCCGTTGAGGGGCAGCGCGTACATGTTCCCCACCGAGTCGAAGACTCCGCATCCGCTGTCGGGCACGTTCTCGAGGATGACCGGGGTGATGCCGTCGCCGCCCAGACGCACGAGCGAGCCCGAATCGCCGGGCCAGCCCATCCGCTCGGTCGCGATGAGGTTGTCGAAGCTGTAGTAACGGCCGTCGTCCATGTGGACTTTCGTGGAGTCCATGACGTTCACGATCTGGGTCGAGCTGTAGCCGGTTCTGGCTCCGACCTTTTCGATCGGCTCGAACATCTGGTAGCCGCTGACGTCGAACGTGCTGTCGGCGACGACCATCGACACGCCGAGCCGCTGCAGCATCGGTTCGAGCCTGACGATGAAGCAGCGCGAATGGTCCGAGTTCGACGCGAAGAACAGCCCGATCGCCTTGTTCTGCGGGCTGTTCGGGCTCATGCGGTTGCCGGGGTAGCTGGTGGTCCAGCCGCTCTGGTCGTACAGCCGCGCGATGGCGCAGTCCATCGTGTTCTTCGCGAAGATGCCGGTCAGGTAGGGCACGTAGCCGGAAAGCTCTCCGACGACGGAGGCCGCTTCGTTGTCCGAATCGGGGAACGGCTGGGTCATCTTGTCGCCGATCACCGGCTCGGCCTGGTGGAGCCGGTCGAGGTTGACCATCACGTGCGCGTTGGAGAGGGCGTGGACGACGCCCTGGGCGTCCTTGACGAACGCCGCGATCGTGCCGCCGTAGTACTCGATTCCCCCGCCGTCGGCGGTGTGACGAGTGGTCAGGTCGACGATGGCGGCGCCGGCCTGCAGTGGCCGGGTCTGCACGGCGAGCATCCACTTCTTCTTCGGGTCGTTGCCGGCGCCCGGGAATTCCTGCTGCCCGCAGAAGCGGACGACTCCCGTCTCGACCACGTCCACCTTGTGGCTGATGCCGTCGACGTCGATGCGGTCGGGCAGGATCTCGTCGGCGCGGAGGTAGCCGGGCCTGCGTTTCTTGACCACGCCGACGGTGACGGCGGGTTCGTCGGTCCACTCCCCGCCTCGCTGGCGGGCCCCCACCCCGACGGAGGTGATGTTGGAGTGGGTCCAGAAGCGTTCTTTGATGAGCCCTTTGCCGTGAGTCAGCCGGGTCTCGGTGGCCGGGTCGAGCACGGTTCCTCCTTCGTGGCGCCTCAGGCGGCGAGCCGGTAGCCGGTCCAGCCGGTGGTCAGCGTGCGTTCGTGTGCGGTGTCGAACAACGCCGAAGGCGCCGCCGGGTTCCACAGTCCACTGTGGAGGTCAGCGGTCACGGTGCCGGTGGCCTTGTGCCAGATCACGAGGTCGGGCAGGCCGTCGCCGTTGACGTCGGTGAGCGTCCGCGTGTCCGCGGCGACGACACCAGTCGGCTGGAGGGTGTAGAACTTGGCCTGCCAGTGACCGCTGGAGTCGAGTTCGGCGAAGATGTCCAGCAGCCGGGCGCTGCCGTCGGTGAAGGTCATGTAGAGGTCGGGGAAACCGTCCGCGGTGACGTCGGCGATCGACATCGAGGTCACGGCCTGCATGTTGTCGAGAAGTTTCCCGCGGTTGCTCAGCTGCGGCCTGCCGCCGGCGTCCGGACCCTCGTTGACGTAGAGGTAGTACCCGTTGTCCCCGCTGTAGCGGAAAAGGATGTCCGCGAGTCCGTCGAGCGTGGTGGGGTCGTTGGGGTCGCGGCCGACGAAGTCGGCGAGCGCCCAGAGGCTGCCTGCCTGCCAGCCGGTGGACCAGGTGTACTCGGGGTTCAGGGTCGCGGTGCCGTTGAACGTCCCGGAGTGCGCGGCGATGTGCATGCTCCCGTCCGTGGCGAAGGTCAGGATGTCGCGGTTGCCGTCGCCGGTGAGGTCACCCTGTCCGAGCCAGGTGCGGTCGGCGCCGGTGGTCCCGATCGCCGTGCTGGAGCTGAACGCGCCGGTTCCGTCGGCGGTGCCGGCGTGGACGCTGATCTGGTTGGTCCCCGTGGACACGGTGACCAGGTCGGGGCGGCCGTCACCGGTGATGTCCCCCCGTCCCGCGGCCAGTGCCGTGTGCGCCTGCCGGTGCGCACCCGGCCCTGATCTCAGCAGCTCGCGCAATGGACTGGTGGCGGGTATGACGGGCAGGGCGATCGCCGTGGTCGATGGTTCTGCCGCGGCGGTGTTCGCCCCGGTCACGAGTGAGCTGCCGAGCAGCAGCGTGGTGACGATCGTCGTGATCGGGCGGATCATGCGGACGTCCTTTCTCCGGTGGGTTCTCGGGGTGGTGTCAGTGCCGGTTCCGCCATGGCGCGGCAGAAGTCGAGCAGGATCGCCCGGGCGGTGGGTGCCGGGATGCGGCGGGCCAGCTCGGTCGCCGCGCTGTACTCGGCTCGAGCGTGAACGCGGGTGAGGTGTACTGCCCGTGTCCACATGACCGGGTCGGCTGCCAAGGCTTCCGCCGTCACGTCGCCCTCGCCGCTCAGCAGGTGCGGCAGGGCGGACAGCCGTACGTCGAAGAGGCCGGGCAGCGTGGTGTCGAGCCGGGTGGGCAGGCCGCTGAGGGCCAGCAGGTCTTCGGTGTGGCCGAAGAGCCGTCCGAGGCTCGCGCCCAGCTCGCGCAGCAGCGCCACGGTTTCGTCGGACGCGCCCGCGAGCTGGGCCCCGATCCGGGCCGGGAACTCGAACAGCGCGGCGAGAAACGGCGACGGGTCGCGCGTCCTCGGGGTCTCTCCGAGCTGGTCACCACGGTGCTCGGCCAGCTCGGCCAGCCAGTCCGCGAAGGCGGTGTCCAAGTCCCCGTCCCGGCCCGCGATCAGGTTTCCGGCTTGCGCCAGCAGGAAGTCGCCCGCGAGGATCGCGCTCGCCGACGCCCAGTCGACCCCGCGGACGGGTGTTGTGGTGACCGGTGACGCGGTCAGCCCCAGCATGCCGAGTGTGGTCAGTTCGACGGCGGCGCCGACGTCCGCGCGGCGGATGTCGGGCGGAGCGCCCTCGGCACACAGCGCAGCCCCGAACAGCAGGGCGGGCCGGAGGTTCTGCCGGCCCTCGTGCCGGCCGGCGGCGACGATCGACGCGACGAAGGGCCACCGGTCGCGCACCGCGGCGAGTGCCAGTTCGGAGCAGCCGGCGAGGAACGGGTGCAGTGCGCGGGCCGGCCGGGAACCGGCGAGAACGGCGGACTCCGGGGTCAGGGTGGCGAACCCACCTGGCACCAGCACCGCGGTGCGGGCCTTGACGAAGAACGGGTTCTCGCTGTGCGCGGTCGCCGCGAGCACGCGCCAAGCCAGGTGGAAGTGCCGGGACAGCTCGTGCACGCCCTCGCCGTAGCCGGCGAACGTCCCGGCAACGCCGGCCCGGTACCGCTGTGCCGCCGCGCCCGGGTCATCGCGGTGGGTCACGATCGACTCCGCGGCCAGGAGCGCGCTCCGGACACCGTTGTCCAGAGCTTGCCCGGCGAAAGGGTCGAGCAGGCCCAGCGCGTCTCCGACCACCAGCCTGCCCTCGGTGACGGACGCGCCGGGGGTGAACGACGTCCCGGCGACCCCGGCCACCAAAGGACTCGTGGCGACGAGAGAGCGGTACCGCGAATCGGCTCCGATGAGGGTTTCGAGCGCCTGTCCCATCAGCCTTCCGGCGTCGATCTCACCGCAGTCGTCCAGCGCGGTGACGGTGACGCTGACCTGATGGTCATCGTCCGGTGCGGGCAGCACGCGGATCGATACCGCCGTGCCGTGCCGCGAGGGGATCCGGAGGTGGACATCCGTGCCGGTGCTGAAGGCGCCGCGGAACCGGCGCGTGCAGATCACCGCGTCGCCGTGCGAGGCGCGACGCGATGACGAGGTCCACCCGGTCGCCAGCACGACGTGCCGCGCCCGGACCAGGACGCTTCCGCCCTCCGGTAGCGCGAGGTGCAGGGTGTCGCCCTCGACAGCGACGAAGTCTGCCGCCATCCTCCGGCTACCTGCTTGTTCCGCGCGTTCGGCGGCGCGCCGCTCCAGATCGGACTTGCGGCAGATCACCAGCCCGGCGTCGGCCCAGCCGGCGGTCACGTCGTCGCCGAAGTGCGCCCTGTACGCACCCGCTCGCCGGAGCGGAACCGTCGGCGCGACCAGCCGCGCCATGCGCTCAGTCAGCAGGACGTCGTAGTCGCCGCCCGTCTCCCGCGGCCGCCCGACAAGGATGGTGGTGACAAGGCCGTGACGGGCCAGCTCGGCCGCGGTGGCACACCCTGCGACCCCATCACCGACCACCGCGGCGTCCACCGTGATCAGTTCGGCCACAGGACGTCCTGGAGGCGGAGGAGCTCGCGACCCGGCGCGGTACTCGCCAGTGCACCGAGCGAAGTGACCGCGCGCTCGAAGTGCTCCCGGGCCAACGCCTCAGCACGGGCGAATCCGCCGCCCGCCTCGACCAGCGCGCGCACCTCCGGCAGGTCGTCCCGCGAAAAACCCGGTGAGAGCAGCAGTTCCGGCAACCCCGGCGTGTTCCGCTGGATCGCGTAGAGGGTGGGCAGGCCGAACAACCCCAGAACGTGGTCCGTACCGGTGGGCTTGCCCCCAGGATCCTCCTGCAGGTCCAGGCAGTCGTCCATGATCTGGAACGCCGTGCCCAGCTCGACGCCGAACTCCGTGAGCGCCGCGAGCACGGCGGGTTCCGCGCCCGCTTCGAGAGCGCCGAGGACGCAGCAAAAGCGGAACAATTCCCCGGTCTTCCGGCGAAC
Source organism: Amycolatopsis sp. NPDC021455 (assembly GCF_040640995.1). Lineage (NCBI taxonomy): Bacteria > Bacillati > Actinomycetota > Actinomycetes > Pseudonocardiales > Pseudonocardiaceae > Amycolatopsis > Amycolatopsis sp. NPDC021455. The sequence goes on from NZ_JBFACT010000012.1 coordinate 83,846, forward strand.
GAGTTCCAAGTAGCGGTCGACGGGAAGATGCGTGTCGAAGGATCGTTCGACGTCGAGCAACTCCCCGTAAGCCAGCTCGGCGGTGACCGCGGCGACGGCACGGCTGATACCGGACCCGAGCCGCGCCGCTTCCCGCGCGGCACGTGCCATGCACAACGCTCCCGCCACAACAGCCGGTTCCGGTCCGGCGACGACGTGCGCGGCGGTGTCACCACGACGCGTGGCAGCTCGGTCGATGACGTCGTCGTGCAGCAACGACGCGACATGCAGGAGCTCGACCACCGCGCCGAGAGCCACCAGCCGGTCCCGGCGGGGCCTGCCGAACCGGGAACACACCTCGATCAGGTGCGAACGCAGCCCCTTGCCCCCGGCCCGCACCAGCGGCGCCACCAGCACACGCTGGTTTGCCGGAATCCCGGCGAGCAAGTCAGTCAGCTGTTCCCGCACTCGAAGCGCGTAGGCCCGGTCCCGTATGACCGGGCGCGTCATCCCGAGACGCGCAAATGGTAGTGCTTCGCGAAGTCGAGCCACAGCTCGGCGGAAGCGTCGGCCGCGGCGTCGAAGTGCATCGTCACCGTCGAGAGAGCGAGCGCCGTGACGGGTGTGAGCAGCCGTTTCGCACCAGGGTCACCTTGGATCCTGCGGCCGAGGCCCGCGATCACGCACGCCTTGTCCGCGCCCGCGGCGCCGAGTTCCCGCAACACCCGCGCACCCTGCTGTGCCTGTGCTCGCCTGGCGGGCGCCAGGGAGCCGAGCCGCTGCTCAAGCCGGTTCCGGGTCGCCCGCGAGAGCGGCGTGCCTTCTTCGCCGAAGGACGGTAGCGGCGCAGGGGCCGTGGCGACCGCCCGGCACAGCGCGAGCACCGCGCCGAGGTCATCATCCGGCCAGGAGAATTCCGTGGCTTCCGCAACGGAGACACCACCGACGGCCAGGGCGGCCGTTCCCGCCAACACCATTGAGCAGCGCACGAACCGGCGTCTGCTCAGTTCCCGGGAAAGTCGTCGTTCGTCGTCATGCGTCACCGCAGCCCCCCGCCACGTATTCAGTGCTCCGTCGTCACAACGGACGCTGATCACGTCGCAGCTTGCCAATGCCCCGTTATCAACGGCACAGCTTGTCACCAGAATGGCCTAGTTCGAAAGGCGCCAACCGTACATATTTCTGGTCTACAACCAACGCGGGACGGGGTGTCCCAGCCCGGGCGGATGTCGTCGGCCCGATCGCTCTGGCCACACCTTGAATGAGATTCGCCGACGGATCCACCCGGACCGAGCAAGACGGTTCGCCCATCGACATCCGCGACGCGCGTATCCGCATGACCGAGCAGGTGCACTTCGTGGACGAAAACGGCGTGCCTGTCGGCCGGTCGCCCGACGACATCGAAATCGCCCGCGAGGACCTGTCCCGGATCCTGGCCGACGCGCTGCCCGAAACCTCGGAGCTGCGCCTGAGCGAGTCGGTGACGTCGATCGCCGAGCACGACGACCGGGTGGATGCCGGTTTCGCCTCCGGCAACTCGGAGAGCTACGACCTCGTCCTCTGCTCCAGCCGGTTGCGGCGGGTCGGTAGCGGTCCGCAGGGGCGCCGGACCGCTCCGCGGCCGGACCCCTGCGGTCCCAAGCTGCCCACAGGTCGAAGCAGGTCGCCTCGTTCGCAACGCGGTGCCGCGCAACGTTCGCGATGGGCGTGGCCCGGCCGAAATCACCGGGGCAAGGTGGGCGGACGCGGTTCCCGTCCCCGGGGGCGACTCAGGCCATCATGGCGATGAGGGTGGCCAGGGCGGGTGCGCCCTGGCCGATCAAGCCCTTGATCCGCCCCCGGCGGGGGTCGAAGGCGATCAGCGCCACGCTCGCCGCGAGCATGGACACGCCGGCGGCCAGGACGAGGGCTTGGCCGGCCTCGATCGCGCCCGAGTGGGCCGCGGTCAGCCCGGCGAGCACCTGCAGGGCCAGGAGTGCGTTGTAGCAGCCCTGGTGGAACGCCCAGGGGCGCACGACGGCGAGATCCGCCGCGCGCACCTCGAACATGGCGTGCACCTCGGGTCGCCCGAAGCGGACACTTTCCATCGTGAAGATCCACAGGTGCATCAGCGCCGCGGCCAGCGCGAGCAGCTGTGCGGGGATGTTCATCGGGGTCGCGCCAGCCGCAGGGGCGCGTCCGGGAGCAGTGCGCCGGTCTCGTCCAGTTCGGCGAGCAGGGCGGGCACTCCCACGGTGAGCATCTTGGTCCGGACCGCGCCGAGCAGCTTGGCCATGGCGAACCCACCGACGCCGGTGAATCCGGTGTGGTGGTAGGTGAAGCGGGTTCCCTCGGCTGTGGGCTCGAGCCGGTAGCGGACGTGGCTGGGTGTCTCCCCTTCCGCGCCGACCCAGGTGTAGTGCAGCAGTTCCCGCTCGCGGACCTCGAGCACCTCGCAGTCGACGATGCCCCGCCAGCCGGGCATCGGCTTGGCGACGAACTGGAACTTGTTGCCGGCCACCGGCTCGAACCCGACCGCGCGGGCGCCTTTGCCGGTCGAGGTCCAGTACGGGATCAGCTCCGGGTCGGTCATGGCCCGCCAGACCTTCACGGCCGAGTGGGGGTAGTCGCGAACGATGTGGATCTCGGACACTGCGGACTCCTAACTTCAGTGGCTATAAAATTACTGTAGCAGAATTTTTCATGTGGCTGAAGTAGGATGGTCGCATGACGACAACGGGAGCCGGCCGGCCGGCCGTCGAAGGGTTGCGGGAGCGCAAGAAACGGGCGATGCGCCGGCAGCTGTCGGACACCGCCGCGCGGATGTTCCTCGAACGCGGCTTCGACGCCGTCCGGGTGGCCGACGTCGGCGAAGCGTGCGGAGTGTCCGAGAAAACCGTCTTCAACTACTTCCCGAGCAAGGAAGCGCTGCTCCTGGACCGGCTCGAGACAACCGCCGACGCGTTGCGCACCCACCTGCCGGACCCGGCGCTGCCCCCGGTCAGCGCGATGCTGACGATCCTCGACCACGAACGGGACGGCCTCGCCACGGCTCTCGCCACCGACGCCGACGCCGACCGCGCGCTGGCGCAGTACCGGAAGTTCGGCGACCTGATCCGGAACACCCCGTCACTGCGGGCATATCAGAGCGACATCGCCGACCGGTTCGTCGACATCGCCGCCGAAGCGCTCGCCACCCGCGGCGGACTGCGCCCCGACGACCCCGAACCCCAGCTCGCCGCGGCGACGCTCCTCGGCCTGTGGCGGGTCCAGTTCCGCGCCCTCCGGACCCACGTGCGCCCCGGCCACCCCTTGCCGGACGCTATCGAAGCCGTGAGCCGGGACGTCCGCCGTGCCGCCCGCCTGGCCGAAGCAGGACTGGCCACATTCCCGGCACCCGCGAAACCACGCTGACCCGTCATCAGCGCGGGTGCTCGTCGCCACGAGAGGCTGCTCCGCCGCGCTGAAGAAGCCGGACGCCTTCTCGCTGACCACTCGCGGCCGGGCTCAACATCGCCAGCACCGGCGGGTACATCCCCGCCCCCTACCTGGCGGTGTACGCGGCGACGAAGGCGTATGTCGTCTCGTTCACCCAGGCGCTGTGGGCCGAAACCCGCGGCACCGGGGTCCGCGTGGTGGCGGTCAGTCCCGGCCCCACGAGGACGCCGATGAACCCCCGCGGCACGCGCAGCGCCGAGGCTGTCGCCGCCACTGTGGTGCGTGCCCTGTCCGGCAACGGACCTGCAGTCATCGACGGCAAAGCCAATGCACTGACCGCTTTCCTCCATCCCCCGATACGCTTCCGTCCCATGACGAGCCGCGTGGGCGACATCATCATCGACTGCCACGATCCCGAACTGATCGCCGGATTTTGGTGCGAGGTACTGGGCTATCGAGTCTTCGCCCGCGATGGGATCGGGGTGGCGATCCGGGGAGCGACGACCAGTCCGGACATCCTGTTCATCCGTGTCGACGAGCCGAAGACGACCAAGAACCGGATGCATTTCGATGTCTGCCCGACCGATCGCGGACAGGACGAGGAACTTGCCCGGCTGCTCGGTCTCGGCGCCCGGCGCTCGGCCATCACCGGCAGCGGCTCCTGGGTGGTACTGGAGGATCCCGAAGGCAACGAGTTCTGCCTGATGTCCCAACGGATCCCGGCCGAACCGGCCTCCTTCCACGACGCGTAGCCCGGCCCGCCGGCCGGTCAGGACGGAGGACCGGCCTTCGCCGTGACACCGTCGATGACCACCTCCAGGCACTCGCGGAACACGTCGTCGACGATGCGGCCGGGGCGGAGAGCCTGCGCACGTCGGGGGTCGAAATCCGCGGCGCGGCCTCAGGACTCGACCCGCAGACCGTGAAGCGGCTCCACGACCAGGTCGTGGCGTGGACGCGATCCGGCGAGCTCACTTTCGACGTGGTGCGGGTCCCCCTGAGCGACATCGGGACCGCCTGGCAACGCACGGACCTGCGCGGCGCCCGGCTGGTCGTGGTGCCGTGCCCCCGGCCGCCGGCACGTCCGGTGTGGACGCTACATCCGGTTCGCCGCCCGCTTGACGGTCTTGATCACCGGCGCGGTCTCGATGTGGGTGATCGCCGGCAGCGCGGCGACGCTGGTGGTCAAGTACCGGTACAGCTCCCGCTGGTTCGCGCACACCACGCTGGCGTACAGGTTCGTCGGCCCGGTCGTGGCGGCGGCGAACGCGATCTCCTGGTGCCCGGCCAGTGCCGCACCGGCCTCTTCCAGGTGCGCGGGGGCGACCGAGAGCCAGAGCATGGTTCGGGGGCCGACACCGAACATGCTTCCGTCGACGTCGATGTCCAGGTACAGCACCCCGCGTTCGCGCAGCTCGGTCATCCGGCGCCGGACCGTCGTCGGGGACCAGCCGGTCACCGCGGCCAGCCGCTCGAGCTCGGCCCGGCCGTCGGCGGCCAGCGCGGCGAGGAGCTTGCGATCCCCGTCGTCGAGCCGTACCGGTCCCGGTCGATGGGGTACCGGGGGCGGACGCAGCCGTTCGATCTCCTCCTCGTCCAGCGAACCGAGTTTGGCGACCAGGCTGTCCGGACCGCCGTAGAACGCGTGCAGCACGGAGTGCGCGGTCACGCCCTCCACGCGAGGAGTACGGGGCAGCTTCGCCAGCAGCAGCGCCTCGCTGTCGGCTTCGCTCTCCGTGCGGACCGTGCAGGTGATCTCCGTGCCTCCGGAGGTGATGCTCACCCAGGACGTGTCCGGGCGCCGGGCCAGCGCTTCGGCGACCGGGATCGACGCGGCGGGCGCGCAGCGCACCCGCAGGAACCACAGCACCGCACCCAGGGCGGCCGGATCGACCCCGCCGAGCACCCGCACCGCCCCCGCCGACCGCAACCGGGCGTACCGGCGGGCGATGGTGCGATCCGCGACGCCGAGAACTTCGGCGATCGTGCTGAAGGGCGCCCGGCCGTTGACCTGCAGGGCGTGCACGAGCCGGCGATCCAGCTCGTCGTAGTCGGATTCCACCGGCACAAGCCTAATTCGCGTCGGATACCGGCTCGATCCGGCCTACTTCTGGCGGAACCGCGTCGGCAGGCGGAGCGTTGCTCCCGTCCTGATCGACACAACCAGGAGAAACCCATGGACACCGATGTGCTCGTCGTCGGCGCGGGCCCGACCGGCATGATGCTGGCCAACGAGCTGCGGGTGGCGGGAGTACCGCCCGTGCTGGTCGACAAGCTGCCGCAGCGCAGCACGTTGTCGAAGGCGGGCGGCGTGCAGTCTCGCACGCAGGAGGCGTTCGACCAGCGCGGCTTGCTGGAACCGTTGCTGGCCACCGGGAACTACCCGGCCGGCACCGCCCACTTCGCCGGGATCACGCTCCCCCTCACCCGGGACAGGCACCGCCATCCGTGGCGGTCGGTTCCGCAGGTGGTGATCGAAGGCTTCCTCGAGCGGCACCTTGCCGCACAAGGCATCCCCGTGCGGCGCAGCTACGAACTGACCGGCCTCGCCCAGGACGAGGACGGGGTCACCGCGACCTTCGCGAGCGGCGACGTCATCCGCTCCCGATACCTCGTCGCGGCCGACGGTGGCCGCAGCACGGTGCGGTCCCTGCTGGGGGCCGCGTTCCCCGGCAGGGCAGGCACGATCACCACGGTCGCCGCCGACGTGCGGTTGAGCGGCGACGACCCGGCGATGACGCACGCCCGCAGCGAGGACGGGCACTGGGCGTCGGTGTTCCCGCTCGGCACCGATCCGCGGGGCAGGCCACTGCGGCGGCTCGCGCTGGGTGGGCCCGGCCGGTCAGTGCCCCGCGAGGTCCCGGTCACCGAGGACGAGATCCGCGACGGGCTGCGGGCCGTCTTCGGCTCCCGGGTGCAGCTGCTCGAACTGTGCTACGCCCGCCGCATCACCAACGCCGCCCGGCAGGCGGCGCGGTACCGGCACGGGCGGGTGTTCCTGGCCGGCGACGCCGCGCACGTCCACCTCCCGATCGGCGCGCAAGGCATGAACACCGGTCTCCAGGACGCGCTCAACCTCGGGTGGAAACTCGGCGCCGCGGTGCGGGGCTGGGCCCCGGAACACCTGCTCGACACCTACCACACCGAACGCCACCCGGTCGCGGCCGCCGTGCTGCGCAACGTCCAAGCGCAAAGCCTGCTGATGGACCACCAGGGCACCGGCGACCCGGACCTGACGGCCGCGAAAGACCTGTTCGCCGCTCTGGCACGACTGCGGGACGTGCAGTACCACCTCGACGACGTGTTGTCCGGGATGGGCATCCGCTACCCGATGCCGGCCGCCGAGGACCTGCCGCTCGTCGGCCTCCCCGCGCCGGACCTCGACCTCGGCCCGGTCCGGTCGCACGAGCTGCTGCGACCCGGCCGCGGCGTCCTGATCGACCCCCTCGACAGGTTCGCCAAGGTCGCCACCCTCTGGCAGGACCGGGTCGACCGCGCGGGCCAGGGCACCGGTACCGAACCGATGCTCATCAGGCCGGACGGTTACGTGTGCTGGGCAGGCAACCCGGACGACCTCGAGCCGGCCCTCGGCCACTGGTTCGGCGAGCCGCACCGACGAACAGAGCTCGACCGCTCCTGAGCCGGTCAGCCGCAGAACACTGTTTGGTTGATGGACAGCAGCGTGGAGATCGGGCTCTGTTCGGCGTCGAACGCGGTGGTGTTGACCGAGACGACGAAGCTGCGCTGCCCGTCGCGGGTACTGAAGGCCAAGCCGGCGAAGCCGACGATGCCTGCTCCGTGGCCGTACAGGGTCTGGCCGCCGCAGGCCGGGGGTAGCCGGAGGGTCATGATGCCGAGTCCGTAGCCGGCGAGGCCACCCAAGGTGCCGTTCGGGTACGGGGTCAGCATCTGATCGAGCAGGGCGGCGGGGAGCAGCCGTCCGGCCAGCAGCGCGGCGAAGAAGGTGTGCAGGTCGCGGGCGGAGGAGATCATGTCGCCGGCGGCGTCCGCCCAGGAGGGGTTGTAGGTGGTGAGGTCCACCAGCTCGGGCCGGTCGCCGTTGACGACGTAGCCGTGGGCGTGCGGTCCGGGGATGGCGGGGTCGTCGCCGGGCACGGTGGTGCCGGTCAGGTGCAGTGGCGCCAGCAGCCGGGTGCGGACTTCGTCGCCCCACCAGTGCGCGGTGACCGCCCGGATCACCATGCCGAGCAGCACGTAGCCGGTGTTGGAATAGGCCAGCCGGGTGCCGGGCGGGAAGGCGAGCGGGTGCGCGGTCGCGATGTCCACCAGTTCGCGGGGGCTCCGGTGCCGCCACCGGTCGCGCAGCACCTGTGCCGGTGTGGTCATGATTTCCTGGCCGTAGTCGTAAAGGCCGCTGGTGTGCTGGAGCAGTTCGCGCACCGGGATCGGCGGGTAGCTCGCCGGCAGCACGCCGGGCAGGAACCGCTGCACCGGATCGTCCAGGCCGAGACGGTGCTCGGCGACCAGCTGCAGGACCGTGGTGGCCACGAACGTCTTGGTGATACTGGCGATCCGGAACCGGCCGTCGGCCCGCACGGGCCGATCGGTTCGCACGTCGGCCCGGCCGGCGGTCACCCGCAACGCGCCGTCCCGACCGTCCACTGTGGCCAGGATGCCGAGGACCGGGCCGCCCGGCGCCTGCCGCACGGCCGCGGCCACCGCGGCGGGATCCAGCGGCGGCAGGGTCGCGGGTGTCGCGCCGGTCGTGACCGGAACGGCGAGCAGGGCAGCTGCCAGCGAGTTGATCAACCTCATGGGGAATCTCCTTCGGACTGGGTGCCCCGGTAGTCCACTGCCTCGCGCCGCCGGACACAGCCGGGCCGGCACCACGATGTGCGGCTGGGGGTGAACCCCACCGCGATGCCGCCGGATGGCGGTGCCGGTGTGCGGCCGGACCGGGCAACTCGGGCCGCGAACCGCCGGGCAGGCCGCTGAGATCGGCAGAATCGGTGGGGTGGACAGCATCGGATTCCGCCCGTCCGCCTCGGTGGTCCTGGCCGTCGGCGCGCTCACGGCCGCGGTTCTGGCCGCCGCCGCGGAGGCCGTCCGGCCGGTCGTGCCGCCGGACACGCAGCTGCTCGTGTTCGCCGTGGGCGGTTCGTTCAGCGCCATCGGCCTGCTCTGCCGGACCCGGCTCGGCGCCGGCGGACCGGGCCTGTTGCTCGGCGGCTTCGGGATGGCCTGGCTGGTGCTGCTGGCCTCGGCGTCGGCGTCGGGCTCGCCTGGGTTCGGTGGCGCGCCGGCCGGCAACCTGGTGGCGGCGGCGCTGGTCCACGTGCTGCTCAGCCAGCTGCCCAGGCGCGTGTCGGGCCGGGCGATGCCGATCGCCGGTTACGGGGTGGCGGTGGTCGCCGGTGGGTTGATGACCGGCCCTCTTCCGGCGCGCGCTCTGGGCGTCGCGGTGGTCGTCGCCGCCACGGTCGCAGGGTGCGTGACGGTGGTGATCAGGCTGCGCAGGCCGGATCGGGCGGGGATCGGCCCGGTGCTGCCGGTGCTGGTGCCCGGCGGGGCGGCGTTGCTCGCCTACCTGGCCGTCGAAGTGACCGGATTGCGCGGCGACCCACCGGCCTGGTTGCTGCACGGCCTGTTCGGGCTGCTCGTGATCACGCCGGTCGGTTTCCTGATCACGGTGGCCTGCCGCACGCTGGCCCGGCTGCGGGCGTCGCGGGCGCGTGTGCTGGCTGTGGCCGACATCGAGCGGCGGCGGATCGAACGCGACCTGCACGACGGCGTCCAACAGCACCTGGTGTCCGCCGCCGTCCTGCTCGACGTGCTCACCCGTCACCTCGACAGCGCTGCCGACGCCGCACACACGCTGAGCCGGGTGCGCACGATCCTCGCCGACGCGCGCGTGCAGTTGCGGCACATCTGCCACCACGCCCACCCCGCGGCACTGGCCGACGACGGCTTGGACGCCGCACTCACCGAGCTGGCCTGGCAGGTTCCGCTGCCGGTCGAACTCTCCGGCCGGGCCGGCCCGCTGCCGGTCCCGACCGCCGCCGCGGCCTACTACGTGGCCGCCGAGGCACTGACCAACACGATCAAGCACGCCGCGGCCACCCGGGCGCGCATCGCACTCGCCCGCGACGCCACCCGGCTGCGGATCACCGTCGCCGACAACGGCCATGGCGGCGCCGACCCCGCACGCGGCACGGGACTGCGAGGGCTGGCCGATCGCGTCGACGCGGCCGGGGGCCGGCTCGCCGTCCGCACCGGCCGAACGGGCGGGACCGTGGTGGAAGCGAGCCTGCCGTGCGGGTCGTGATCGCCGACGACTCGGCCCTGATCCGCCACGGCCTGACGCTGATCCTCGGCGAAGCCGGATGCACCGTGGCGGCGGCGACCGCGAACGCCGAAGACCTGCTCACCGCCGTACACGAGCTGCGCCCGGACGCGGCGGTGATCGACGTGCGAATGCCACCCACCCACACCGACGAAGGCCTGCGCGCCGCACGCCGCATCCGCGCGCACGCACCGGAAGTCGGACTGCTGATGCTGTCCCAGTACCTGCGAGTCGGCCAGGCAGCCGAACTGATCACCAGCGGCCCCGACGGGCTGGGCTACCTGCTGAAAGACCGGATGACCGACACCGGCGAACTGGTCGCGGCACTGCGTCGCGTGGCCGGCGGAGGAACCGCACTGGACCCCGAGGTGGTGGCAGCGCTGCTGCGCCGCCGCAGCGCGACCGGCCCCGGCCTGGACACGCTCACCCCGCAGGAACGACGGGTGCTCGGCCTGATGGCCGAAGGACTCGGCAACAGCGCCATCGCCGCGACCCTGGTAGTCGCTGCCGGCACAGTCGACAAGCACATCTCGTCGATCTTCGCCAAACTCGGCCTGCACCCCGGCGACCATCACCACCGCCGCGTTCGCGCCGTACTCACCCTCCTCGATCCAGGCCACTGACAGCCGCCGGCGATACTCCGCCGCAGCCGAGCGACTCATTCCCCCGTCGAATGTCCGGTCATGCCGACGAGCGAGCGTCGGCGGGCGAAACGCTGTCCGACTGCCGCGGCCGCCTGCGATGAGCGCGGCGATTCTCGTCGCTACCGCCGGTAGTCTTCCTCCTGCTGACGGGCCGCCGCCGCGCCCTGGACTGGGTCCTGCTGATGGAGGCCGCCGCCCCATACGGCGACATGATCAACCTCTTGGCCCACCACGGCCCCCTCGCCGCCGCGTTCGGCATCCAGGGCCTCACCTCGGCGCTGATCGCGATCACCGGCCTGCTGACCCTCCGGGAGACCGGTGAGGCGCACAAGGCCACCGCCGGCGCCCGCCGCACAGCCCGCCTGACAGCTGCACAGAAGAGGATCGACAGTCGGCCTACGCTGCCGCTGCGCCTGACCTGCCCGCACGGCTACGCAGGACTGCCTCTGGCACGGCATAACCACCCTCTGCACCGCTCCGGAGATCGTCACCGGAAAGATCGGCGCGCACGCCTGCCCCACTCGACACACCACCGCAGAGTTCTTCGCGTCCTTAAACAGGTTGCCAAAGCCCACCTGAGGGTGAAGGTGAAAACACGCGCGCAGGGGCTACGTCCGACGGCTCGGCGGTTCCGTTCGTCGGTGACCGGAGGCCGGGGAGGTTCCAGCCCGCGCTCAGCGTCTCTTCGATAGGTTTCGGGGATGCCTCAATTCGCTGACGGCGACCACCTCTCGGGGCTCATGCGTGAAGCGCTGGGAGCGGGATGCCGGGTGCTCGCGGTCGACCGGTTGCGCGGCGGCAGCAAGAAAGGGGTGTACCGGATCCACCTTGCCGGAACCCGCACAGCCAGCGTGATCGTCTACAACTGGGCCGAAACCGAAAACTTCTGGCCCGGCGAAGAGGACGCCGACCCTGCTGACCCGTTCGCGCCTGCCTCAGGCCTGGCCCCGTTCTTGGCCGCGCAGCGCAGCTTGGCCGAACTCGGAGTCCGAACTCCCCGGATACACCTGGTCGACGACAGCCGTCGCCGCTATCCGGCGGACGTCGCCGTGGTCGAGGACGTCCCCGGTGGCACGCTCGAAGCGCTCTTCGAAACCGATTACACGCGTGCCGCGAAAGCCCTGGGCGAACTCGCCGAGACGCTCGAAGTGATGCACCGGCACCGGAGCCGGCACTACGGCAGGGTCGACCTGCTGAACCGGAGCGGATCGGTGCCCGGGGGCTCGTGCGAGCGGCGAGTTCTCGACCGCGCGCTACGGGACCTCGAGGAGGCGGCCGAGCGCCACGGGCACATCGCGGCCGCCAGCCCCGCGTTGCGCGACCGCCTGCGGGAATTGGCCGGTTCGGTCCGTGCTCGCGCGGAGTACGGGCTGATCCACGGAGAACTCGGACCCGACCACGTCCTGATCGACGCCGACGGGCACCCTGTGCTGATCGACATCGAGGGCCTGATGCACTTCGACGTCGAGTGGGAGCACGTCTTCCTCCGGCTCCGCTTCGGCAAGCACTACACCGCGCTGGCCCGGCCCGCCCTCGATCAGCGTCGGCTCGACTTCTACCTGCTAGCGATGCGGCTGTCGCTGGTGGCCGGGCCGCTGCGTCTGCTCGACGGGAACTTCCCCGATCGTGCTTTCATGCACGGGATCGCCGAGCACAACGCGAAAGAGGCGTTGGCGCTCCTGCCTCCGGCGTAGCGCTCGGTCGAGCGGAGCGCGCTGAGAACGGGGCTGCTTCACTTGCGCAGCTCTCCATTTCCGGGCCTGGTGGCGTTTGCCGGGACGGTGAAGGTGCTTGCGACGGCACTGCGCGGTGCTCATCCTGGTCAGAAGCGAACTTCCCGGCCCTCGACCGAGGTAACCATGCCCAGCCTGAGATCTGCAGTGCATCGCACGATACTTGCAGTGGACGTCGAGCGTTTCGGATCACCCACGAGAACCGACCGTGATCGGGTTGGGATCCGATCCGGCCTCTACCGGGTACTGACCGCTGCAATGGCTACGACTTCTGTGTCCTTGGCCGAGTGTGATCACCAGGACTGCGGCGACGGAGTACTGGTGATCATTCCGGCCACGGTGCCGAAGAGCGTGCTTGTCGAGTCTCTACCCGATAGGCTCAGTGCGGAACTCCGCACTTACAACGAGACCAACGACCCGGCGCGGCAAATCCGGCTAAGGATGGCGTTGCATGCCGGCGAGATACGCTACGACGACCACGGGGTGGTGGCGACGGCGATCAACCATGCTTTCCGGTTGCTGGACGCCGCGGCGTTCAAGGCCGCCTTCGCCCGGTCAGCAGGGCCACTGGGAGTTATCGCATCGTCATGGTTCTTCGACGAGGTGGTGCGGCACAGCGATGGCGGCACACCTGCCGAGTACCGACCCGTCCACGTCACTGTCAAAGAGACCGACACGACCGCCTGGATGCGCCTGCTTGGTGAGGCATCGACACAGTCGCCGGCGAGTACGTCGACGCCGCGCCAGCTTCCGTCGGCAAGCCGGCACTTCGTCGGCCGCACAGACGAGCTGGATCGCCTGGGAACGGTGCTCGACCAGCACGACGCCCCGACCGTCGTGATCACCGCCATCGCAGGAACGGCCGGCATCGGAAAAACGACACTGGCGACCCGATGGGCCAACGCAGTCCAGGACCGGTTCCCCGACGGGCAGTTGCACGTCGACCTACGAGGCTTCGACCCCCGCGCACAACTCGAACCAGCGCAAGCATTGCACGGGTTCCTCGAAGCACTCGACGTCGCGCCGTCAGCAATCCCGGGTGAACTGGACGCGCGTTCGGCACTGTATCGCAGCCTGGTCGCCGAGCGCCGGATGCTGATCCTGCTGGACAACGCGCGCTCCGCCGATCAGGTTCGGCCGCTGTTGCCCAACTCGCCCACCTGCCTAGTCGTCATCACCAGCCGCAACCGGCTGGACAGCCTGGTGATTCGTGAAGGCGCCCACCGGCTTGAGCTGGACGTGCTGCCCTTCGATGACGCGGTCTGAGTCCTCACCTGTCACGTCTCCCCGGACCGGGTGGACGCCGAACCGGAAGCCGCTGCGCAATTAGTCGAGCAATGTGCCCGGCTTCCCCTCGCACTCAGCATCGTCGCCGCCCGAGCGGCGAACCAGCCGAACCTGTCACTCAGCCGGTTGACCGAGCAGTTGCGCAACGAACGCGAGCGCCTCGACCTGCTGGACCTCGGCGAACGCGACCTGGACGTCCGTGCCGTACTCTCCTGGTCCTACCAGGTACTCTCCGAACCCGCCGCACGCCTCTTCCGCCTGCTCGGCGTGCACCCCGGCCCCGACATCGACCGACTGGCCTGCAGTGCGCTTGTCGGGGACGGCAAAGTCGGACCGCTGCTGACCACTCTCACCGCCGCCCACCTGCTCGAGGAACACCAACCAGGCCGCTACCGCTTCCACGACCTCCTTCGCGTGTACGCAAAGGAGTGCGCCGAACGCGACGAACCAGATCTCAACGCCGTCAAGGTGAGCATCACCGACTTCTACGCGAAAGCCATGACCGTGGCGGACCGCCACCTCCTGCCCTGCCGAGACGGCCAGATCCGCCCCACACCGCCACGGTCAATGCCGCCCCACCTGTCCGGCTACCAGGACGCCATGGCCTGGCTGAGCCGGGAAAACGCGACCTTGCTGGCAGTCATCGACTTCGCCACCCGCAACAAGCTCGCCGGCCATGTGCGATGCCTCGCGCGGGCACTCGACATCTTCCTCGGCCGCAGCGGACAGCTCCACGAACGAGCCGCTGTGCACCGAAGGGCGCTGGAGGTGGCGACCGACGACCACGGACGCCTGGCCATCTTGGCGGCCCTTGCTCGGGCCCTTGCGCGTCTGGGCCGCATCGAAGAGTCCACGATCGTCCTCGACGAGGCCACCGAACTCCTGCCACAAGCGGGCGGTGGCTGCAGTTGTCCCGTCGCCGTCCACCACGGGTACGTCCTCGTGTACGAGCTGCAGCAGCGCTACAGCGACGCATTGCGTCACGCCCTCCGCGCCTGGGAACTCACCCGCGACCAGCCGAACCTGGAACGCCAGGCAGACGCACTCAACGCTGTTGCACGTCAACGCGCGTTACTCGGCTTCCCAGCCGAAGCACTGCCTCTCGTCGAACGAGCGCTCAGGCTGTACCGCGAACTGGGCCACACAGAGGGCGAAGCCACGGCGCTGAGCACCCTCGGATACACCCACAAACAACTACGCCAATACGGTCGTTCAATCGCGGCTCATAAACAATCACTGGCCATCGATCGGAAACTCGGATCACGCTATTGGGAAGCACACACGCTCGCCCAGATCGGCGACGTGTACGCCCTTCGAAGCGCCCACGACAAGGCTCTTACAGCCTGGCGGCAGGCAGCAGTGATATTCGACGATCTGCACCACCCCGAGGGCGAATCTGTCCGGGAAAAGCTCGTTCTACTGACCTGACCGGTCGATATTGAAGTAACCGGGGCACGGCAGCGCATAGCATGGTAGCCGGCCAGTCACAGGTCAAGCGGACGTCCTGCAATGCCGATGTGCCGGATGCCTTTGGTGCGGGTGTAAGTGGCACGCTGCCGGGCCGGGCGCCCCTTCGGGAACCAGCCGCGGCCGGGACGTGGCTGCAGGTTCAGTGGCCCGAACTCGTCGGCGCAGATCACTCGCCCGTCGGCGGGCGGGTGGTCGTAAAGGTCGAGGATGCGAGTCTTCTTGACCATAAAATCTGGGCCTTTGCTGGCTTTCCAGGTCTTCGTCGCCTGCCAGGGCACTCCCTCCTCCAGACGCTGCGCGGGATCCCGTTGCACAAGGCCGGGTTGCGGCGTTTCCCGCACGTGCTGTGGCTGGACGCCCGCTGGCTGGCCGACACGACCGACCAGCGGCTGGTCCTGTGCCACCGCTGCGCCGCCGCAACCGGTGAGCGGACGGATCGCCGGTCGTGGACCCGCTGGCGACCGCGGCCGTGAACCGGGGCTCCGGCAGCGAGAAACCCGTGATCAGGTTTTCGCGGCGAACGCCCGCATACCGGCCTCGCGCCGGAAGGGCTCCAAGGTCTGCCGCTGCCGGCCGGCGCGAGCGAGCAGCTCGTCGAAGTCCATGTCCGGCAACCGCTCCCGCAACCCGGCCAGCTCGCCCAGCGTGTGCCACAGGATCTTCTTGCCCTCGATGCCCATCGCGAGGCCTTCCAGCTCCACGAACCGGCTCAACGGCGAGTACGACACCCACCGGCCGTTGCGCTTGAGCCGCCCCAGCCGCTCCCCGGCCGCCGCGAGGACGACCTTGGCCGGGTTGGGCCGGACCCCGAGCGCGCGCATGATCGCCTCGAATGTGCGCACGTCCTCCGCGATGCCGTCGGCGACCTCTGCCAACGCCTTGCCCCGCTCGGTGCCTTTGTTGTTGTCGCGGGCGCGTCGGGCGAGGGCTCGCCAGGTGATGCCCAGGGCGAGCTGGTCGCGCAGGTAGATGGCCAGGTAGTCGGTCATCACGCACCGCCTTCGTTCGCGGACTGCCAGCGGAAGACCCCGGCGCCCTGGGCGTAGGAAAGGTGACCACCGAGCGCGCCACCGGCACTGAGCACGAGCAGACCGACCAGGTTCAGCGTCCTGCCCGCTCCCTTCGCGCCCCGAAGACGAGCGGCATACGACTTCGCGAACACGACCGCGGCGAGCGCGTTGCCCGCGGCGTGAGCCAGGCCGACGCGGCGCTGGCGGACGTCCAGCCCGCTGTAGTCCGCCGCGCCCAGCACCATCGTCGGCGGTGTGGCCAGCAGCCCAACGGCCACCAGCCGCCGGGCGGCGGCATCGTTGCCCGGCAGGAAGTCCAGCAGCGACGAGCACAGCCACGCCCCGATCGGCAGGGTAACCGCGAGCGGGTGCAGCGGGTGCCCGAGCTCGCGCCCGCGCAACGACCGCCCCGCCCGGCCGCCGAAGAACCGCCGCAACGGCTTCGCGAAGGCCTCGGCGGGACCGTCCAGGATCCGTGCCCGCTCCACCGCCGAGAGCAGGCGATGGGGTTCGGCCACAGTCGCGTCGTTCACAGGTCCACCGTCCGTCATGGCTTTCGGCTACCCGCGCAACGGCCGGTCAACCCCGTCGACAGCGTGGTAAGCCACCACGCTGCGGCACCCGCGGCGAGTTCCCCGGCGTAGGTTCGGCGCCTTTGCGTGCGGCCGGTCACGTAGGCCCGCGCGCGTCGCGGGATCCGCGGCCAATGCCCGCGTCCAGGTGATGACGGCCTGGTGCCGGTCTGCATGCGCTCGGTCAGCCAGGCACTTCTTGCATCCGTACCTGGGCGCCACCCGATAGTCGGGAAGGAGTCGGTTGGCCTGGTCCGCGCCGGGTACATCTGCTCTCGGCCGCCCCTCGAGGATGGAGACCCCGATGATGCCCTCCTGGCTTCCGACACCGAATCACGCCCGGGCGCACGCGGTGCCCGACGGCGCCGAACCGGTCCGCTACCGTCCGCTGTGGCGCTGGGTGGTCGCGCTGGCGGCCGGATACGTCGCACTTGCGGGCACGTCGTTCTCACCTCCGTTCGACCGGCACGCGGCCCCGCCCGCGACCAGCGCGGCGGCTGCCGGAAGGGCGCACGGCGTCGCCGTCAACGGCAGCGTCGCCACGACGGCGGACGTGCGGTCCGACACCCGGCACGGCTGAATCCGAAGGATCGCCGGTTTCAGAGGTTGTCGGGAACGGGCCTGGGTATGCGCGGCTGACGGTCGCCGATCCGCGCGGAGGAACCATGAGCCCAAGTCACCTTTCGCCGACCCGGGGTCGCAGCCGGGCGACCCGCGCCGCGGCCTCGGCGGCCGAGGCCGCCGACCAGCGGCTGCACGTGGCCGCCGGCCTGCGTCACCAGTTCAACAAGGTCTTCCCGACGCACTGGTCCTTCCTGCTCGGCGAGGTCGCGCTCTACAGCTTCATCGTGCTCCTGCTCAGCGGCGTGTACCTGACGCTGTTCTTCGACCCGTCCATGCAGGAAGTGACCTACCAGGGCGTCTACGCGGACCTGCGCGGCGTCCCCATGTCCCGGGCGTTCGCCACCACGCTGAACCTGTCGTTCGAGGTCCGCGGCGGGCTCTTCATGCGGCAACTGCACCACTGGGCCGCGCTCATCTTCGTCGGCGCGATGATGGTGCACATGCTCCGGATCTTCTTCACCGGAGCCTTCCGCCGTCCCCGCGAAGCCAACTGGGTGATCGGCGCCCTGCTGCTGATCCTCGGCATGTTCGAAGGATTCTTCGGCTACTCCCTGCCCGACGACCTGCTCTCCGGCACCGGCATCCGCGCCACGCTGTCCGGGATCGTGCTGTCCCTGCCGGTGATCGGGACCTGGCTGCACTGGGCGATCTTCGGCGGCGAATTCCCCGGCGACGTCATCATCCCCCGGCTCTACACCGTCCACATCCTGCTGATCCCCGGCATCATGCTCGCGCTCGTCGGCGTGCATCTGGCCCTGGTCTGGTACCAGAAGCACACCCAGTTCCCCGGCGTCCGGCGGAAGGAGACCAACGTCGTCGGCGTCCGGATCCTGCCGGTGTTCGCCCTCAAGGGCGGGGCGTTCTTCGCGGTCGTCACCGGGCTGCTGGCGCTGATGTCCGGGCTGTTCCAGATCAACCCGGTGTGGAAGTTCGGCCCCTACGACCCGTCCAAGGTCTCCGCCGGGTCCCAGCCCGACTGGTACATGGGGTTTGCCGACGGCCTGCTGCGCGTCTACCCGCCGTGGGAACTCTTCCCCGGCAACCACACCATCCCGCAGCCGTTCTTCGCCGGCGTCATCGGCATGACCGTGCTCTTCGTGCCACTGATCTCCTACCCGTGGATCGAACGGCGGCTGTCGCGGGACACCGCCCACCACAACCTCCTCCAGCGGCCGCGCGACGCTCCGGTGCGCACGAGCATCGGCATGATGGCGCTGGCCCTTTACGCCGTCCTGACGCTGTCGTCGTTCAACGACATCATCGCGCTGCAGTTCGACATCTCGCTCAACGCCACCACCTGGGCCGGACGCATCGGCCTGCTGATCGCCCCGCCGATCGCGTATGTGCTGACCTACCGCATCTGCCTTGCCCTGCAGCGCTCGGACCGCGAAGTGCTCGAGCACGGCATCGAAACCGGGATCATCACCCGGTCCCCGGCCGGCACCTACCTCGAAATCCACCAGCCACTCGACGGCAAGGCCCTGACCTACCAAGGAGCGCCCGTGCCGAAGAAGCCCAACAAGCTGGGCGCCGCCGGGCACCCGGTCCCGGGCAGCCTGCTGCGCCCCGACCCGCCGGAGGAGACCGCCGCCCTCGAGGCCGCCGTCCGGCGCGGGACGATGCGCCACGGCCTCGGCGGGGAACCCACCACCGAAGAGGGCGGGCAGCCGTCATGAGCCCGCCGGGGCCCGGCGGCACGGCCGTGCCGTCACGCTGGCAGATCGACGTCCTCGTCTACGAAGACACCAGCTCCTACCCGGTGCTGCTCCTGCAACCCGGACGCCCCGCGGATCACCGCCGGCTCTTCGGGATGCTGACGGAAGCGGGCCTGGCCGCTCCCACCGCCTGGGAATGGGAACGCGGCCTCTGGCCACTGGCCGCGGGCTGCCGGGTGGAACTGTCCGAAGGCTCCCCTGCGGTCACCGTGTGTGTCAGCGGGCACCGCCTCACAGTCGGCCTCCAGCTCACTGAGCCGTCGCTACCGTGGGTCTGCGCCGCCGACCAGCAGCGGCAGGTGCTGTTCGTGCTGATCCCACCCCGCCCCGGTGCGAGCGCGGAGCTGATCATCGACGACGTCGGCCAATTGGGCGTGTCCGCACAGCGGCGCGGCTGTCTGGCGGGCACTATCCCGGTCGCGGCCCGCTGAGCCCGCTCCCGGGTTGCTGCCGTCAGTTCACTCGATCGGGCGCTCTGCCGTCGAACGAGCGGCCACTCGCCCCGCAGACGGCACCGCCACGCGGCATTCCTGTGCCAACCGCCGGTCAGCCACCCATCCACTCCTCTACTCCGGCCACGGCGCGCTGTCGGGCGGGGACATCGTTTCCGCGGCGCCCGCCGCCATCCGCTGCCGCGCACCGCAGCTACACGGTCAGTCCGGTTGCGTCACGGGCAACGACGTCGCACAGCAAGTAGGTAGTCGCGCTCTGGGAGCGGACCTCGATCACCGCGCTGCGGCGACCTCCGTGGCTGGCCCGTCAACGCGGTCGACCTGTGCGCGACGCACGTCACGCCCACCGCCGCCGTCGGCGGGGAACACCACGCCGTGAGCGGCGTTGTAGAGGGTGTCGGTACGGCGGAGTTCCCCGGGCCTCACCCCTTCAGCCCTCCCGGATCACCGGTTTGCCCCGGAGCCGGGTCGCGCCACTCGCCGAGAGGCGACCCCGTACCGGCCCCAAGCCAACGCTTCCGCTCGCAGGTCTCCCCCACCCTTCGCCGAGCGGAAGCGATTCTGCAGCAACAGAACCCGATCAGGTCAGCGGCTGACCACCGGTGACCCCGAGGACCTCGCCGGTGACGTAGCTGGATTCCTGCGACGCGAAGAACACGAACGCCGGCGCGAGTTCGGCCGGCTGCCCGGCCCGACCCATCGGCGTCTGCTCCCCGAAAGAGCCCACCTTCTCCGCGGGCATGGTGGCCGGGATCAGCGGCGTCCACACCGGACCCGGCGCCACCGAATTCACCCGGATCCCCTAGTCCGCCAGGTCCTGCGCCAGCCCCTTGGTGAAGTTGACGATGCCCGCCTTGGTCGTGGCGTAGTCCAGCAGCTCCGGCGACGGCTGGAACGCCTGGATCGACGACGTGTTGATGATCGCCGACCCCTGCTCATGTGCGGCACGGCCGCCTTGCACAGCCAGAACATCGCGTACAGGTTGGTCTTCAGCACCCGGTCGAACTGCTCGGTCGAAATCCCCAGCAGGCCCGCGGCGGCGAGATCGCCGACCTCGAACGCATCCAGCTCCGCCGGGCGATCGCCTCCCGAGACGTTGATCGGGCAGGCCAAGGGGATCTTGATGGCACGCCAGGGCATCGACGCCCACGCCGCCTTCCACCTGCTGCGCCACGCCTCCCAAGACCTCAACGTCAAACTGGCCGACATCGCCGCCACCCTCGTCCGCAACCACACCACGCTGGCCCCCGCCGAAAGCGAGTGACGCCGCCGTTCCGGTTTGCGCTTGAGAAAGAACGGAAGTCCCAGGTATCTCGGCCCGATGACCGACAACCGAGAGCCCGCACCGCGGATGCCCCGCCCCGCCGGAGGCATCCCCGCGGCGCGATCGTGTTTCCGTGCGGCAGGACGATCACCCGGACGCGGCGCTCTCCTCGTCTTCGATCGCCTGGCGCCGGAGCACATCGGCGGCGTCCAGTGCCTTCCGCGCTTCGGCGTCATACCGCTCGGCGATCTGGTGGCTGCGGCGTTCACGGGCCAGTGCGGCCAGCCGGTGGTGCAGCGTCGCCTTCTCCTCGAGCGCCCGTACGGCCGTCCAGACCGCGTTCTCGACGACATCGCCCTGGGCCGCGAGCAGCGCTTCGGCGGTCCAGGCGTGCCCGACCCGGCAGCGGTAGCGCACGCCCGGCTCGACGTCGGCGAGCACGCCGTGACAGTCCGGGCACGCGAACTCCGAGGGTCCGCCCATGGCACTCATCCCTTTTCCCACACGCCCGATGCTCGCGATGTCGTTCTCCCACCGCAGCAACTCCGGCACCGGCTCGGACTCCACTTCGACCTGCTCGCGGGTGAGTTCGGCGAGCACCTCACCGAGCCCGGCCGCGGGCACCACCCGGTCGGGGGTGACCGCCTGCAGCGCGTGCTCGGGCATGCCGGGGTACAGCGCGTCCCGCGGGTCCTGGACCACCACCCGGCCACCTCGGGCGGCGATCGCCTGCAACCCCGCCACGCCGTCGTCGAGCACGCCGCTCAGCAGCAACCCGGTCACCGCGGCGCCCCGCGCGACCGCCGCGGAGCGGAACAAGGCGTTGATCGCCGGGCGGTGCCCGCTCTCGGTCGGCCCGTGGGACAGCGCGACCACGCCGTCGGCCACCAGCAGGTGGTGGTCCGGGCGTGCGACGTAGACACGCCCGTGTTCCAGCGGTTCGCCCGTCCGCGCGGCCCGAGCCGGCAGCGGGCCGGCCCGGTCGAGGATGGCGGGCAGCGAGCTCGTCCCCCCGCTGGGCATGTGCAGCGCGACCAGTACGGCGGCCGGCAGATCGGCGGGCAGCCGGGCGGCCATCGCGATCAGGGCTTCGACACCACCGGCCGAAGCGCCGACGACAACCACGTCTCGCGGCCGGACGGTCATGAGAGCCTCCTGACCACCGGAGTACCCACGCCGAGACGGGCGAACCGGCGCCGACGGCTCCTCGCGGCCGCGGTCCGGACCCCTGCGGCCGGGCCCGGCTTCTTCGGCGGTTCCAGCAGCCGCACGAGGCGAGCCGAGGTCGAAGGACTCGGTCAGCGACCGCAGAGCGCGATGTTGTCGAGGTCGGCACCGCGTCGACGATCGAGCCGCGCGGGATGGACGCTCCGGACATCGCCGGAGCCGCCGCGGTGGCCATGACCGTACCGGCGACCGGCGGACGGCGGTCGCCCCGGTGGGGACATCATTGCCGCTACCGGACACCACCACGGCGACGGCCCGGGCGCCGACCACGACAGCCAGCATGGCGAATCGGCGGAGGGCCGGTAGAGCGGGCCCCCGTCGGCGAGCATCGTGGCCACCGTGCCTTGGTGGCGGCTCCAGGTCCTGCCCTGGCGCGACTACCAGAACCCGTCAGGGCAGCAGCGGGGAGCCGTGGACGGGTGCCACGACCGGCAGCGCGGTCCCATCGGCGAGGATCCGCGGCAAATGCTCAGCACGCCGGGAGCCAGGTGCTGCATCACAACGATGTAGCGGGAAAGTCCCCGGCAGCAGCGTCAGCACGCGGGTGACGGCGTCCCACCCGGTGAGCTTGGCACGCCGGCCGGCTGCCGCGCGAAAGCTCGTCGTGAAACCCGTTCTGACGGGAGGTCCCGGTCAGGCGTCGCCTACCTCCGGGGCGTCCGGACCGGCGTCCGACTCGTCCGCCGGCAGGATGACGTCGGGCTCGTTCTCGCCGGGCCCGTATCCTTCCGCGGGTTCGGGTGCGCCGGGGCCCGGATCGGCCGCCGCGATCCGTTCCTCGCCTGCGTGCGGGTTCGGCTCGAAAGGTGAAGTCGTCATGAAGGGCGGCTACCCCCGCATGTGCTGCTCACACCCGGCCGCGCGCACCAGTAAGAGGCCTGCCGGCAAGGTGGTCAGCTGTGCCGCAAGAGTGTCCCTACTCCGTCCTTGAGCTCGACACGCTCGTCCATGACGGTCACCGCCCCCGGTCGCCAGGGCCACTCAGGCAGGACTTCGTCAACCGGGTGCTCGCGGCCACCGTCGACACCGGAAGCCCGCAGGCCTTCGCGTCGGTCGGGAGTTCCCCGGGGTTATTACCCAGCCAGACCGGTGTGTCGGCCGGATCGCCGATCACCAGCGTGTCCACCGTGGCCTCGGCCAAGGCCGCGACGACGTCGGCGAGCCCGGTCACCGCGAGGCCGTCGTCGCGCCCAAGCCCATGCTGTAACCCTGGTCCAGCTCTTTCAGTCAGTGCCCGGCCAGCACCGTCCTGATCTTCTGCGCGAGCTCCTCCCGCGAAGACCCGGCCGCACGGCCGCCCGAAGACACCTCGAGAGTGACCGTCTGCAGCGGGCGTCAGCTTGGCGCAATGCCTGGGCGTCAGGTCGTCGAGTTCTCGCAGATGGTGGGACACGACATGCCGCGCCGCAACCGAGCCGAAGCGCTGTCCGGCCGCCGGAAACCGGGTGCTGCTGGACCGGCGGCTCGCGGACGTTCCGGCCGCGTAGACCGCCCGTGTGTCGACGCTGCCCTACCTGCTGCGGTTTCTGACCCACGGCCACGTCGGTGTCGGTGTCCGGTACCTGCTAGCGCGCAAGCGGCACTCAAATCACTCAAATACGGTGCGGCGCCCGTTCGAGACCGTCGGAAAACGGTCACCCGCTGCGGTGGTGAACCTCGGCGGACCATCGATCCCCACGAACTCGGTGACCACCCAGCACACGTCACATCGAAGGCCTGCGCCGATCGGCATAGTGCGTCCAGCGGTGGGTATCCGCCCCTCGAAGCTTGCCGGTCCTGCGGCGACGCAGCACGAAAGAAGCACATGATCAAAACGGCCACTTCAGCGCTCGGCGACCTGGCGAGCGGGCTCACGGCCCTCGCCCTCGAATCGCCACCCGCGCACTGCGCCACCGGTATCGCCCACGGAATGTTCGGCGCACACCTGCCCACGGCCAAGCGAGCGACGACCGCGGAAATGACCGTCCGGTCCGCCCGGCGACCGGTCGGCCTCGACCACCGATCCCTCTCCACCGCCTTCCCCGACGCGACCGGCCGCCTGGTGGTCTTCCTGCACGGGCTCGTCGAAACCGAACGGTGCTGGTTCCGCGGGAGGAACTTCGGGACGCGCCTCGCCGAGGACCTGGGTACCAGCGCCGTGTACGTGCGCTACAACTCCGGCCGCCACGTCTCCGACAACGGCGGCGACCTCGTCACCCTGCTGACCCGGCTCGTCGCTTCGTGGCCGGTGCCCATCACCGACATCGTCCTCATCGGACACTCCATGGGCGGCCTGGTAGCCCGAAGTGCCCTCGACCAGGCACACGAGCGGAATGCGCCGTGGCTGCCTCTCGCGAGCCGGCTGGTCTGCCTGGGCACCCCGCACACCGGAGCACCGCTGGAACGCCGCGTCGCCCAGCTTGCCGAGCTGCTGAGCAAGTCATCCCTGACCGCTCCCCTCGCGCGGCTGCTCGCCATCCGCAGCGACGGCATCCAGGACCTCGCCCACGGCTACATCCACCGGACGCAGTGGGACACCGGCGCGAATTCACCGTGGCGGCCGGAAGGCGGGGCGGGAATCCGCCGGTTGTTCGTGTCCGCAACGCTGTCCCGGACCGAAGGAAGCACCTGGGGCCGCCTCGTCGGCGACCTCCTGGTGTCACCGATCACCGACGACGACCTGCCCGAAGCCGCCGACATCGCCTGGCTCGGCGGGCTGCACCACTTCAGCCTGCTCCACGACGATGCCGTCTACCAAACGCTGCTCGAGTGGCTGGGCACCAACAGTCGACAGGGTCGCGAGGTAGCGGTCGCGGGGTGATATCGCATCGGCGACGAGCCCTGCCGCGGCGGCCTACCGTGGACAATGCCGACGCGGCGAGCAAGCCACCACAGGCAATTCCCTCACCACCACGGCGGCATGAGGGCATGCATGACGCGCTTCTTTCCGGTCCCCGGCCGGACCGGAATCAGCCCACCGAACTCGCCGCACGCCTCCGACCGCACGGCACCGCCGGGCCGTCCGATCAATGAGGACGTCGTGATGATCCCGACCAGAGCTCGGAAGCGGCCGATCGCCACCGTGTCGCGGGACTCCAGGTAGCCGAAGGCATCCTCTGTCAGACTGCGTACCGGCGCCCTGACAACACTCAGCGCGTGGTCAGCAGTGGGCCGGGCTCGGCGGCAGGCTGGACGGCGCCCCGGCTACGGACCCGCCCGGACAGCCGGCGCGCCAGCTGAAGCTGTATCCCGCCCGGCCGAGCACGACCGGGTCGGCCCCGTCGATCAACGGCGACAGTACCGCGGTGACCGCTGAAGACACATCGCCCCCACCTCGTCCACCCGGACCAGGTTCAAACACCCGCTGAGCCCGAGAGCGCGACTGACGCTCCCGGGCTCAGCGCATGCTGTCCGCCCCACCGAAATGAGCGGTCCGCGGATCTATCAGCGGCGGTCGGCGCGCTGACGGGCACCCGCCTTGGCCAAGCCGCGGCTGATCATGTAGCCGATGGCGAGGAACGTGATGTAGCGCAACGCTTGTTCGGCGTTGAACGGGTCACCACCGGTACTGGCGTCACCGTCGACCGTCAGGGCGGTGATCACGATCGCCACGACACCGGCCAGGAAAACGAAGAACTCGGTCGTCTTGAAAGCCGGTTTCGTCTCCGCGCCGGTGGCGTGTCCGGACGTCGCCGGACCGAGGTCCCTCGCCTGCGGGCCGGCCGGAGCCGCGTTCGCGGGAACAGGCTGCCCGGACACGGGTCCGGCCGGGCGTGCTGCGCTGGTCATGGTGCTCCCTTCGGCCGGATGTCTCTCACCCGACTCCTACTCGCCGGTAGATACCCGGGGAACCTGCCCACAAACGAGCAGATGTGTCAGTGCGCCGGTGGCGAAACCCAGGTCGTCCCGCGGTGAGGCGGACGGGGAAGCCGGTCTCGTCGCGACGCAGGCCGACTCGGCTGCACACCTGGTGGGGTAATCCGCCGCCCGCGGCCGCCGATGTTGCGGGCGGCGGGCGACAGCCCGGCGAACGGGTCACCGAGCCCCTCGCCGGTGTCGTGCACGGTGACGACATGTGCTGGGCATCGAGACAAATCGGCATCCGGACCGGCGATCTCGACAGCTGGCAGCTCGGTCTTGTTGAAATCGGTGGTGGCCCGGCGGGCGGCCCTGAACTTAGGGCCGGTCAGCTCGACCAGCGGCCCGGCGTGCTGGATCGGGTAAAGGGCCATCGGTCGCGGCTCGGCCAGTAAGGACGGCGGATCGACATACCCGACGTTCATGTGGTGTCCGCCATCGCCCGCGGCGACGCCTTTCTGTCCATGCTGTCCCTGGCCGCTTCCCTGCGTTCCGGCGAAGCCGTCCTCGTCATCTACGCGATCGGCTTCGCGGGCCTGTTCACCGTCGTCGCCTGACGATCCGGTCGAGGCCCGTTGATTCAGATGCGGGGCTGCCCGTTGATGTTCAGGACCCCGGCGACGAAGCGCTCGGCGAGCGAACACAGCGTGCTGTTCTTTCGCTCGGATCGCCCACCAGCAAGATGAACGCCTCGTCCGCACCGATCTGCCGGACCGCCATGAGCGCACCCTTGGCCTGGGTCTATCACCGCATGCGACGTCGATGCGGTGCAGGCGCCAGGCGAACCCGGACGCCTCGAGACAACGCCGGTGGACGCACACGGTCGCCGCCACCGCGGTGGTGTGCAGCTCCAGCAGCCGCGCGCCGAGATCGACGAATCCTGTCGGCCCCGCGTGGCCCGGGCATACCGCCGTACCGGCACCGAATCCAAGGCTGCCTCGCCGTCGGCGTTCCAGCCAATAGCTAGCGGATGTGGCTCCGTCGGCCCGACTGCGGACACCGCGCCGGGGAAACGTGGGATCGTCGTCGAATGGACGTCTCGGACGATCCTGGCGCGGTCGCCGCGGAGGCCGCGCGCCTCGCCGCGGAGCGCGCGGACAACCTCCGCCGGCGGCGGGCAGACCTCGCCACCCGCCGGCGCTCCAGCGACGCCGACGCCTGGAAGCAGGGCGCGGAGGCCGCGCTCCAGGCAGCGCAGCAACGGGAACGGACCGCGCGGGCCCGGCTGCACGCCGCGCTGCGACGCGCGGCACAAGCTCACGATCGCGCCGCCGAGCGACACGAACAGGCGGCCCACGGCCACGGCGCTGCCGCGCAGGAACACCACCGCAAGGCCGCTGACCACCGATCCGCAGCGCGCGCCGATCGCCGGCGCGCCGACGACCTCACGTGACCGACGACTGCACCGAGCCATCGTCTCTTTCTCAAGAAAGATCGCGCCGCCGGCGACGCAGTTCGTCCGGCTCAGGCCGTGGGCTGATGCCCGTTGATGACACTGTCCAGAAGAGCTCGGGCGACGTCGTAGAGCTTGGTGTTGGTCTCCTGTGACAGCCGCACGAGGATGGCGAACGCCTCGTCGGGGCCGCAGCCGCGTTGGCCGATCAGGACGCCTTTCGCCTGCTCGATGACGCCGCGGGTGCGCAGCGCCTCACGGAGATGCCGGTTCTCGCGCTGGGCCTCGCCGTGGGCGTGACGCAACCGGGACGCAAGCTGCACGGCCTCGTACAGCCGGCGGGGCTGGTCCGGCGACCAACCGGTCCCGTCGCCGTCGGTGAGCGCCGCGTCGAGGTCGGTGACGTCTTCGACGTGGTGCAGGATGCCGGCGACCCGGCCGTCGGCGTCCCGCAGCGGCACGTTCAGCGGCGCCCACACCTTGGGCACGAACCGGGACCGGTCCCGGGGGTCCGGCACGTCGTAGCGTTGCAGTCCCATGTAGTCACGGCGCCCGCGGCGCAGCACCCGCTCCAGCGAACCGGACAGGTTGACGACACCGTCGGCTTCCGCGTCGGCGGGGTTGTCCGGGAATGCGTCGAACAGATACGTGCCGGCCAGCTCGGCGGCCGTGGTCAACGTTGCGTCGGTGTAGGCGGGGTTCGCGGCGTGGATCCGCAGGTCCGGGTCGAGCACCAGGTACGGGGCGGCCGTCGCCCCGAACGCCGGGTCGGCGGCGATCGCGTCCAGCACCGCGCGCGACATGGTCATCGCTCCTCTCCACCTGCGTGTCGTGTGGCCACCGCACGACGCACGAGGCGGTGAGCTCCAACAGGGCGGTCGTCGCGACACCGTAATTCCGAGCGTCGGCGCAGACAACCGCCTGCGTGACAAGTGTTATTGCCCATTCACCGCAAGGGTGAACCACGTTGTCGGGATTCGCACAACGGCGCAGGTAGCCCCCGATCGACGGCGTAAAGTCGGATGCCCTGCGTGGTTCAGCCCAGCAGCCGTAGTCCGGTGCCGCGCCGACGCCCACGGCCGGTGTTCCTGCTCGCCCGCGGAGGTCCACCCCATGCCCGGCCCACTGCCCTCGCCCCGAGTGATCAGGGGTGTCCATGCTCGGTGAGGCCACCGGGGACGCCCCCTGACGTCGCCGCGGCTTTAGGTCGATGCGGCCGGTGTCCCACCGTGGTGGTCTCCCGCCGACGCCCCCGAGCTGATCGCGGACCGTTACGAGGTGGCCGGGCTGATCGGCCGCGGCGGCACCGCCCGGGTCTACCAGGCCGGCATCGACCACCCACGCATCGTCGCCCTCTACGACAGCGGCACCGACGGCGACCGGCCCTACCTGATCATGCAGCTCGTCGACGGCGAGAACCTCGCCCAGCGGCTGCTCGCCGGCCCGCTGCCGACCGCACAGGTCACCGAGCTGGCGCACCAGCTGGCCGAGGCACCGGCCCACGTCCACGATCGGCGGATTGTGCACCGCGACCTCAAACCGGCCAACGTCCTGCTCGGCGCGGAAGGCTCCCTGATCAGCGACTTCGGCATCGCCCACGAGCTGGACGCCACCCACGTCACCGGCACCGGACTGGTCACCGGCACCGCCGCCTACCTCGCGCCCGAGCAGGTCGTCGACGAGCACGCCGGCCCGGCGGCCGACGTCTACGCCCTCGGCCTGATCCTCGTGGAGTGCCTGAACGGCGAGCGGGAGTACCCCGGCACGCTGGCCGAATCGGCGATGGCGCGGCTCAACCAGCCCGCCCGCATCCCCGCCGGGCTGCCCGCACCGCTGGCACGCGTCCTCCCCCGGATGACCGCCCGCGAGCCCGGGCAACGGCCCACGGCCGAAGAGGTCCTGCACCTGCTGCGGCAGCCGGCCGAGACCGTGCCGGTGCGCCGGAGGCGGACACTGGTTGCGGCGGCAGCCTCGCTACCGCCGCCACCGCGGTAACGCTCACCCTGCTACTCGGCCGGCCCGATCTCCCGCCACCAGGATCGGACCGGCAACCCGCCGTCGAATCGGCGGGACCCACCAGTCCGGCAGCCCGGGCCTCGGCCTCCGAGCGGCCACCCCGGTCGACGGTGATGGTGGGATCACCACAGGGTTCCGCCTCGCTGCCGGCAACGCCACCGAAGGTGTCCCCGCCCGCCGACACGACCGAACCGGACCTCGTGCCCGCGGCCGGCGCGGAGAACGGCAAGGCCAAGGGCAAGACTCGAGGCGACGGCCAGAAAAGAGCAAAGGCAAGGGCATCGGCGGTCCGTAGCCCGGGGACGATCCACGGCCCCGGGCCTTCTCGGACGTTGGCTATCCTGAGCGAGCTCCCGGTAATGGCTTCTCGAGCGGGATGCGTAGATGAGCACGGCTACCGAACCCACGGCCTCGCCGCCGAATAGCTTGCGGCGTCGGCACTGGCCGGCCCGCCCGGTGCCGCGATCCTGCTCGATCTCACGGCAATGGAGAGCTTGAGCCTCGAAGCGGCGGCCGTGCTGATGAGGCTCGCGCCGCTGCCACGCCCGAAGACCACCCGTTCGCCATCACCACAGATGTTTGGACCATGGCATGTCCGGGTACGCGTGCGGAGGGCAACGGATCACAGCCTCACTCGCGGAAGAAGGACCTCATGGCGCCGACAATCGAGGGCGCTGCGTGAGTGCAGACCCCGCATTACCCGACGATGCGTTGCGCATCAGCTCGAACGTCGTCGAAGGCCCCGGCGAGGTAGTGGTCATCGCCCTGCACGGCGAAGTCGACCTGCTGACCGCGCCGCTGGTGAGCGAAACCGTCACCGCCGCGACCGCTCGGCACCCCACAACGCTGATCATCGATCTGACCGCGGTCACCTTCCTGGACTCCTCCGGGCTGTCGATCCTGGCCCAGGCCCACACGGCGGCATCTGCGGGACGCCAGGTCCGCGTGGTGGCCCCCACCGACGGTATGCCGTATCGGGCCATGGCCCTGACCGGCCTCGACAAGATCCTGACGGTCTTCCCCAGCCGGACCGACGCTCTCCCCTCGCCCGGATCCGCCATGCCCACCCGGAATTCCCCAGCCGGTGATCCCGGCAACGAAGGCATTCCCGGCTCGGCCGCGCGCGAATCGGACGCCTCGGATCTTTACCATCCCGCCGCACCGGCGAACCCGGCACAGCTCGCTCTCCTGCGCGAGGAGATCACCGCCTGGGCCGCCCGCGCCGGCCTGCACCCCGATCGGATCCCCGGACTGCAGCTGGCGGTCTACGAGGCCATGGCCAACGTCGTCGTCCACGCCTACCCCGGACAGCTCGGCACCTTCTCGCTGCTCGCCCGCAGCCACGACCAGAGCCTCACCGTGACCGTCGCCGACCACGGCCGGTGGCAACCAGCCGCGCGCCCCGGTCTGCTGCACGGCCGCGGGCTCCCGCTCATCCAGACGCTGGCCGACCACGCCACGATCGACAAGGGAACCGAGGGCACCAGTGTCACCATGACCTGGTCTCGGTGATGGTCGCCGCGAGGTAGCCCACGCCGCAACCGCAGCCCACTACAGGCCTTCCTTATAGCCCGGCTCCCCGCTCCAGGGAGACGAGTTCCGGCGCACCGAGTGTTTCTACCCCGACCAGCGATCACCAACTGTGACCAGAAGGGCGAGTAGCCACCGGCACCGGGGGTACGCCGATGCGGTGCAGGGCCGCGCTCGCAGCAGCCAGCGCGGTACCGGAAGGAGCCGCACGGTGCTCGTCACGTGGAGTACATACGGTCAGAAAGGCTGGCAGGTCTTGGAGCTGGCCGACACGAAGCCCTCGGCCCTGACCGCCGCCCGCCGATGGGTCGAGGGCCAGCTGACCACGTTGAGTGAAAACGATCGCCTCGACACGATGCTGGTCGTCGAGGAATTGCTGGAGAACGCGTACCAGCACGCCGGTGGGCCCGATCAGCTGCGGGTCCACCACACGCACGACCCGTGCGAGGTCACGGTGGCGGTTGCCGACGTCGGTGCCGGCGAGCCACGGATGCGCGTTCCCGACCACAGCGGCGGCCGGGGATTGCTGGTTGTCGATCAGGTGTGTGCCGAGTGGGGGGTGAGCTCCCACGATGACGGCAAGCTCGTCTGGGGACGCGTCGACTGCGATGCTCCCGGCAGTTCGTAGCCGGACCTGGGAAATTCAGCGGATGTCCAGGCCGCGCAGCTGGGGCAAAA
Source organism: Amycolatopsis sp. NPDC021455 (assembly GCF_040640995.1). NCBI lineage: Bacteria > Bacillati > Actinomycetota > Actinomycetes > Pseudonocardiales > Pseudonocardiaceae > Amycolatopsis > Amycolatopsis sp. NPDC021455. Next base: position 114,998 of record NZ_JBFACT010000012.1, read on the forward strand.
CTGCCAGCCAGGCGAGCGCGTCGGCGGTGCTGCTGTGAAGCGGTAACGCGTGGTCGAGGCCGAGCAGCTCGATCGGGCGCAGCAGCGGCCGGCACCGGCCGCAGATCGCGAACGGCACTCCGGCGATGAGGGCGTCGGAGGTCGCATCGAGCAACACGGTGAGCCCGCGCGCGGCGCAGAACGTGAGCCCGGTGGCGTCGATCAGCAGTGCCCGAGGCCTCAAGCGAAGTTCCTGGTCGATGAGCGCGGCGAAACGGCCGGCTACGGCGAGGTCGATTTCGCCCGAGACCGCGACCACGGTCGTCTCGGCTGTCTTGGTCACGGTGAACGACGCGGTCGGCGCGTGCGCTGACCCGTTGCGGGGCAAGGGAAAAAACATCGGCGGCATGACGGCTCCTCGGCTCACTGGTGAGGCCAAACCGCCCGTGCGCCAGTCCAGTCCCACGCCGGCCCTTCACGAAAGGGCTGCGGGTGTGGTGCAACGGCTACTGGACTGAACCGCTCCACAACGACGGTACAACCGATGAGCCAACGATGCAGCGCCGTCTCGAAGAGGTCGCCTCGATCGAGCGGGAAGCTGCCGCCGGCTACCCGCGACCGGAAACGGTCCGCTGGTTCATCCAGGCGGTTTCGGCCCCACCTTCCGTCATACCCGGCAGCTGCAGCGCGATGCGGACGGCCTCCCCATGGTCGCTTCCGGACCCTATGCCCACAGCGGTGCGTTCACCGCATCTTCTCGGGGATCTCTTCGAGCGTCCGCAGCAACCGGATCGCCAGCGCGCGGGCCTCTTCGGCGGACAGCGGCGAATTCTCCTTCACCGTGTTCTCCACAAGGTTCACTCGCTGCTCGTAACGGGACACGAAGTCCATGTTCGACCTTCTTCTCTCGATGACACACGCCATGTTCATCCGGTGGCCCACCGGACAGAGGGAAAGCACTCGTCCCGAAGGACCGAGGTCACCGGCGGGTGCGGCGGCCGGACGGGTCGTGCGCCCACCTGCCGGGTGCGGCAGGCCGGCGGCGCGGGGCGTATTCGGCGTCGTCTTCGGAAGCGGAGGCCGGGTGGTACACCGGCTGGCGGAACAGGCTCCCGTACCGGCTGTCCTGCGGTGTGGTGAGCATTCCGGGGCGGGGTTGCTCCGCGACGGGATGACTGAACAACGAACTGTCCATGGTGGGAGTACTGATGGGAAATCCTTTCGTACGCGCCGCCGGAGGGCGGCGTCGGCATGCGAGCGGCCAGAGCCGGACGACGGAGAGGTCACCGAGGCGGGGGCACCGGTCGACGTGCTGGGCGTGAGCTTCAGTGCGGCCGCACTTCGGTGAAAGTGGTTTCCGGGTCCGACGGCATGCCGGTGCTCGCATCCCCGGCCGCTGACAGCGCCGGATCGGGGCCGAGGACGGCGCAGGTTCGACCACTTGCGCACGAAATGCTCTCGGACAACACCCAGCGTACACGACCGCTGCGCTCGGTGTGTTAAGACTGGGTTCTAGCAAAGGGGCCCTCGTGGACCAGCTCAGTCTCGGCGTCGTCGCGCACTCGCGGAAAGAGAACGAACGGCGGCTGCCGATCCACCCGCACCACCTCGACCGGATCGACGCCGATCTCCGGGAACGCATCTACCTCGAACACGGCTACGGCGAGCCCTTCGGTGTGCCCGACGAACACCTGGCGAACACTGTCGCGGGACTGCGCACGCGAGAACAGCTCATCGCCGAGTGCGACGTCGTCCTGCTGGCCAAACCACTGCGGGAAGACGTCGCCGAACTTCGCCCCGGCCAGGTGCTGTGGGGCTGGCCGCACTGCGTGCAGGACACCGAGCTAACCCAGCTGGCCATCGACCGGCGGCTCACCGTGATCGCCTTCGAAGCCATGAACCACTGGCGGCGCGACGGCTCGTTCGGGCTGCACGTCTTCCACAAGAACAACGAACTGGCCGGCTACTGCTCGGTCCTGCACGCCCTGCAGCTGATCGGCTCGACCGGCGACTACGGCCGCCGGCTGCGCGCGGTCGTGATCGGCTTCGGCGCGACCGCCCGCGGCTCGGTGACCGCGCTGAACGCCCACGGGATCCACGACGTGGAAGTGCTCACCGCCCGCGGCGTCAGCGCGGTCGGCTCGCCGATCCACTCCGCGACGATGGTCCACTTCGACCACGACAAGAACAACCCCGGCGACCCCCGGCGCAGCCACGCGCACACCGCACACGGCCGGGTGCCGCTGGCCGGGTTCCTCGCCGAGCACGACATCGTCGTCAACTGCGTGCTGCAGGACACCGACGCGCCGCTGACCTTCCTCATCGAGGACGACCTCGCCGCGTTCGCCCCGGGCAGCCTCATCGTCGACGTCTCCTGCGACGAGGGCATGGGCTTCAGCTGGGCGCGGCCCACGACGTTCGCCCGGCCGGCCTTCCCGGTCGGCGACGGCATCACCTACTACGCCGTCGACCACAGCCCGTCCTACCTGTGGAACTCCGCGACCTGGGAGATCAGCGAAGCCCTGCTCCCGCACTTGCGCGGAGTCCTTTCCGGACACTCCACATGGGACGAGCACGAAACCGTGCGGCGGGCCATCGAGATCCGGGACGGCACGATCCGCAACCCCGCGATCCTGTCCTTCCAGAACCGCTCACCGGAATATCCGCACCGGCGGCTCACGGCACCGGAACCGTCCACCTGAGACACGTGCCGCCGCCGGCCGGGCGTTCGAGCCGCAACGACCCGCCCGCTTCCGCGGCACGCTGCTCGAGGTTGCGCAGCCCGCTGCGCGCCACGGCTTCCGGCATCCCGATCCCGGTGTCGGACACCTCGACGACCAGATCCTCGTCCAGGGACACGGTGACCGCCAGCTCCGCCGCACGCGCGTGCCGCAGGACGTTGCTGACCGCTTCGCGCACCACCGCCTCGGCGTGTTCGGCCAGCCCGGAGGGTACCCGGTCGAACGCTCCCGACAGCCGGACCGTGGTGCGGATGGCGGAGTCGGCACATCCGTCGGTGATCGCGTTCTGCAGGCGCGCCCGCAGCCCCCGCCCGGCTCCCGGACGGCCGTGCAGGGCGAAGATCGCGCTGCGGATCTCCTCGATGACGTCCTGGAGCTGGTCGATGTGCCCGGTGAGCCGGGCGGTGACCACGGGCGAGTCCGCCGTACGCCGGGTGCCCTCGATCCCCAGGCCGACCGCGAACAACCGCTGGATGACGTGGTCGTGCAGGTCGCGGGCGATCCGGTCCCGGTCCACCGCCACGTCCAGCTCCCGGCGGGCGGCCTGGCTTTCGGCGTCCCGCAGCGCCAGCGCGGCCTGGTCGGCGAAGGCGGACACCAGCTGCAGTTCGTGCTCGTCGAACAGCGCCGCGCCAGGAGCGCGGATCGCCACGAGCACGCCCGCGGTGGACTCGCCGGAGCGCAACCGCACCGCGAGCGCCGGCCCGAGGTCCACGCCCAGGCCGTAGGCCAGGTTCGGCACGCTGCGCGGGACGTGGTCACGCAGCACCGCGCCCGAGGTCGACCCGTCGAGCGGGATCCGGCGGCCGGTCAGCGCCTCGGCGTCGGGGCCGGCGCACACCGTGACGGCCAGCGCACCACCGGGCGACTCGGGCAGCGCGATGAGCGCGTCGTCGGCGCCGGTCAGCTCGGCGGCCCGGGTCGCCACCAGGCGCAGCACCTCGTGGACCTCGGTGCCGCCCAGCAGCTCGGCGGAAATCTCCCCGGTGGCTTCCAGCCACCGCTGCCTGCTCCGGCTCTCCTCGTAGAGCCGTGCGTTGTCCACCGCCATCCCGGCCGCCGCCGCCAGCGCGTCGATCGCCCGTTCGTCATCGGCGGTGAACGGCTGCTCGCCGCCGAGGCACAGCCGGCCGAGAACCGCACCCCGGACCAGCAGCGGGACGTCGAGGACCGCCGGCAGCGAGGTGGCGTCGTCGACGCCGGTCGCGGCGAACCCGGTGGTCCGGCCGTCTTCATCGAGCAGGGTCAGCGCGCCGCACCGGGCGCCGACCAGCCCGGTGGCGGCGGCGACGATCCGGTGCAGCGTGGTCTCGAGCTCCAGACCGGCGGAGAAGGCGAGGACCGCCGCCGGCAGCGCGTCCATCCGGTCCCGGCCCGACGTCGTTTCCGCGGGCATGCCTCCACAGTGACACAGCTGCCCGGCCCGCGGCGGGATCCGGCGTGAACCGGACCGGGTTCGCAACCGGCGACCTTCGCCACCGGGTGAAGGCCGTTCGGCACTTGGCCGAGCCGCCGCCCGGGGCGAACGCTGGACAACAGCCAGGATTCCAGGAGTTCGGAGCCGTCCATGAAGACCGGTGTCATGCCCGTCGGGCACCTCAACGCGAGCCAGATGCGATCCGTGCTCCTCGCGGCCACGGCACCGCCACCCCTGCGGAACGCGCGGCCGTGGCGGTTCCAGTGCACACCGGACGCCGTCGAGCTGTATTCGGATTCGCTCACCACTGGCACCGACAGCCGGCAGCGGGAACGGCTCCTGGACTGCGGAGCCGCCCTGCTGAACCTCCGGCTGGCGATCAAGGCGCAGGGCAGTCACGCCGATACGCGCCTGTTCCCCTCCGTGGACCGGCCCGAACTGCTCGCCGTCGTGCGGCCGAACGGCTACGAGACGATCGCCCCGGAAGACCGGGAACTCGTGGCGGCCATCGCCGACCGGCAGAGCAACCGGCGTCCGTTCACCGCCGCCGTCGTCCCCGAGGCGGTGCAGCGGCAGCTCCGGCGGGCAGCCGAAGTGGAACGCGCCTGGCTGGCCACCATCACCGACGACCAGGTGCCCCAGCTACGCGACATCATGCACCGCACCGAAACCCCGCCGGCGACACCCGGCCCCGGCGGCGGAACCGACCTCGACGTCGAACCCGGGCGGCTGGTCGTGGTCATCGGCTCGCTGCACGACACCACCCTCGCCCGGCTCCAGGCCGGCCAGGCCCTGCAGCGGGTCCTGCTCACCGCCACCGCCGCCGGGCTCTCGGCGACGCTCTCCACCCAGGCGATAGCGATTCCGGCGACCCGGCGTGAACTGCGCGGGCTGCTCGGCGGCGGGCTCTGGCCGCAGATCATGCTGCGCCTCGGCCACGGCACCGCCGTGCCGTCCCTGGCGCAGCCGGAGCTCGAGGACGTCGTGATCAGCGACGCGCACCCGTTCGGCCGTTAACCGCCTGGACGCCGTTGCGCGCCGTGGATCCCGGTGACCAGGACCGCCGCCTGCGACCGCCGCTCCAGCCCGAGCTTCGCCAGCAAACGGGACACGTAGTTCTTGACGGTCTTCTCGGCCAGGAACATCCGCTCGGCGATCTCCCGGTTCGTCAGGCTCTCCCCCAGGAGGTCCAGCAGCACCAGCTCCTGCTCGCTCAGCCCCGCCAGCGGACCCGGTTCCCCGGTCTTCGCGCGCAGCTCGGCCACCAGCGCGGCGACCGCCCGGCCGTCCAGCAGCGTCTCACCCGACCCCACCCGGCGGATCGCGTCGACCAGCTGCAGCCCCTTCACGTCTTTGATCACGTACCCCTCGGCGCCGGCGAGCACCGCGTCGACCATCGAATCCTCGTCCGTGAAGGACGTCAGCATCAGGCACCGCAGACCGGGCAGCGCCGCGCGCAGGTCACGGCACAGCTGCACGCCACTGCCGTCGGGGAGCCGGACGTCCAGCACCGCCACGTCCGGGCGCAGCGCGGGCACCCTGGCCAGGGCCTCGGCCACCGACGAAGCCTGCCCGACGACGATCAGGTCGGGTTCGTCACCGACGAGTTCGGCGACCCCGCGCCGCACGAGTTCGTGGTCGTCGACCAGGAAGACCGTGATGACGGGCAGAGCACGCTGCGGGCTGTCATCCACGACCCGAGCCTACGCCCGCGGCGCCGAACGGCCCCCGGACAAAGGTCCCGCGACTCTAGGCAGCGCGGCGCGGGCGGACCACCGTGGAGGAATGACACAGATCCAGCAGCGGCCCGATCACCACCTCAAGGCGGCCGTCACCGAGGAACTCGCCTGGACGCCCAGTGTCAATGCCGAAGGAATCGCCGTGAGCGTCGACGGCGGTGCCGCGACGCTGGCCGGACACGTCGGCACCTACCCCGAGAAGGAAGCGGCCCTACGCGCCGCGACCCGGGTCCACGGCGTGACCACGACCGTGGACCGGATCCTCGTCCGGCACGGCCACGCGGTTCCGGCCGACGTCGATCTCGCCCGGGAAGCCATGGCCCTGTTCGACCGCCGCACGGTTCTCGTGCCGAAGAACTCGGTGCAGGTCGACGTGCGCGACCAGGTGATCACGCTGCGCGGCACGGTGGACTGGCACCACGAGCGCGAAGCCGCCCGCCGGGCCGTGGCCGCGCTCCCCGGCGTCAGCGGCATCCGAAACCTGATCACGCTGCGGCCCGCACCGGGAGTCACCGCTGCCGAGACCAAAGCGCAGCTCCTCGCGGCGCTGGCCCGGCACGCGCCGGGGTTCGCGCAGCACGTCGAGGTCGCCGTCGACGACGGCCAGGTCACCCTCACCGGCGCCCTCCTCACCCCGGCCGAACGCCGTTCGGCCGAGCAGACCGCGTGGTTCGCCCCCGGCGTGACCGCGGTCGACAACCAGGTGAAGCTCTCCGGCTGAGTCCCTCGCCCGCCGGCCGGCCCCCGGAACTCCGCAGTGTCCTGTGCGAAAAGGACAGGACACTGCGGACCCGCGACCGGCCCCGCGGAGCGAAACACCGCTTCCCCGACGTAGAATCGAAGACGTCCGAGAGCATTTCGCACGCCGGTGCTCAAGCCCGCGTCGTTCTCGGCCCCAAGTCCGGCCGGTGTCCTCCGGCCGGGGACGGGAGCACCGGCATGAAGTCGGTCCCGCACACCACCCACGCCATGCGCTTCGCCGAGGCGGCCGAAGAACTCGACCGGCACGCGCCGCGGCTGCGGCTCAAGCCGGAAGCACCGACCACCGGCTGGGTCGACGGCGCCTGGTGGCCCCATTCCCTGGACCTGACCGCCGAACTGCCGTCGCTGCTTTCGGCGCTGACTGCCCGGCTGGGCCGGGTCGAACGGGTCACCTACCACCTCGCGGCCTGGCCGCCCACCGCACGCCGGCTGCGTTCCGGAGACGAGCAAAGCGACGTCCGGCTCGAGGGATTCCGGTCGCAGCACACCGCCACCCTGACCGTGATCGGGACCGGCGCACGCCGCCGGCTGACGCTGCTGGTGATCCCGCCGGACGCCGATCCGGACCTCGCGCACCACGCGTTGCTGACCGCGGCGCGGCGGGGCAACGGCGATACCGCCGACACGCTGCTCGCCGCGCTCGGCGAGGAGACGGCAGTGTAGCGCCGGGAGGTAGAAGGCGGCCGGACCGCCGTCCAGGCGGAACCAGCCGACGCGTAGCCGGCTCAGTCCGCTTCACGTGCCGGTGGCGTGGCGGCGAGGCGGGCGTGCAGGCGTTCCCGGATCTCGTCCGGGGTGTAGGCCCGCCGCCGTCGTTCCTGGCGCGCGATCACCACCCCGGTCGCGGCGACCCCGACGAGCCCGGCCAGTCCCAGTGTCTTCCACCAGCGCATGGGCCTAGGCTACCGGCGTGCCGGGGACCGAGCTCGATCTCGACGAAGCCGTGGCCGTGACGCGCACGGGCGACCTGTGGCTGTTCCGGGGCCGGTCCGCGGCCGACCGCACGATCCGCGTCGTCACGAACAGCCCCGTCAACCACGTCGGCATGGCCGTGGTGATCGAGGATCTCCCGCCGCTGATGTGGCACGCGGAGCTGGGGCGGAGCCTGCCGGACGTGTGGTCGGGTACCCACCACCGCGGCGCCCAGCTGCACGACCTGCGCCAGGCCGTGCTCGTCTGGGCCGAGCGGTACCACCAGCGGGTCTGGCTGCGTCAGCTCGACCACCCGGTCAGCGGTGAGGTGGAGGACGCCGCCCTGCGCACGATCGCGCGGCTCGACGGCACCCCGTTTCCCTCCACCGCGCGCCTCGCGTCCCGCTGGCTCGGCGGACGGCTGCCGTCCCGGAAGCGGGACGCCGGCCTCGAGTCCGCTTATTGCGCCGAAATCGTCGCGCTGACCTACGAAGCCATGGGCTTGCTGCCGCCGGGCCGCCGGCCGAACTGGTACGACCCGGGCCGCTTCTGGAGCGGCGATCACCTCGACCTGACTGGCGGCGCCACCCTGGGCGACGAGATTGCCGTGCGCCTCCCCGGCTGACTTGTCGATCCATTGTGGACGTCACTGCGGAACCTCGGTCGGCAGACGGGGTTCGCGGTGCAGCAGTTCGAGCGCCTCGGCGCCGCCGACCGCCGGGAACTTCCGGTAGCTGTTGCCGACCGCGTGCAGCCAGGGCAGCGGACGCAGGCAGACGAACTGGTCGGCCTCGCGGGCGAGCCGGTCGAGGACGGGTGCCTGGGCGACCGGGACGGCCAGCACGATCCGGCGCACTTGGCGGGCGCGCAGGACGCGGACAGCCGTGTGCGCGGTCGTACCGGTGGCGGCGCCGTCATCGACGAGCACGACCGTCCGGCCGGCGATCGGCACCGGCGCGACGTCGCGGCGATAGATCCCGACCTGCCGAGCGAGGCCGGCCCGCGACTCGTCAGCGAGCCGGGTCAGCCCGTCCGCCGAGATGTCGAACCGGCGGATCGCGCCGTGGTCCCAGACGACCAGGCCGCCCTCACCGACGGCACCGAGCAGCACCGGTGGCGGTCCGGCGGCCTCGATCCGGGAGGTGAGCAGGATGTCCAGCGGCGCCCCGAGGACGTCGGCGATCTCGGCGCCGACCACGGGCCCGCCCTCCGACAGTCCGAGGACCACGGCGCGGTCGCCGCGCAGCTGACGCAGGCGGAGGGCCAGTCGCTCGCCCGCCTCCCGGCGATCACGGAACCGCATGGGCACTCCTGGGAGTCGAAGCCGCTCGGCCGTCTCCCAGCATGACCGCACCACGTCCGCGGACGTGAGGGCCGTTGGTCACCACAACCGGACCGTTCGGCACCTTTCCCGCAACAGTCCACAAAGGATTGCTCAGTGCGGCTGGCGCACCGTCGGCGAGGCCAGCACGACCGCGGGGGTGAGGTTCCGGTCGGCCAGGGCGCGGGCCACGTCGCCGAGCCGGAGGTTGTTGCGGCGGGCGTAGGCGCGCAACGCCGTGAACGCCGCGTCCATGCCCAACTGCCCGCTGACGGCCAGCACGCCCTTGGCCTGTTCGATGATCACCCGGCTGTTCAACGCGGTCTGCAGCTGCTCGGACAGGATCTCCCCCTGGCGGAGGGCGCGTTCGTGGAGGATGCCGATGGTCGCGGTGTCGGCCAGTCCCTGCGCCAGCGCGACGTCGTCGCCCGGCAGCTCGCCCGGCGAGCGCCCGAAGAGGTTCAACGCCCCGATCGTCTGCCGGCGCAGCCGCAGGGGCACCGCGTGCACCGACGCGAACCCGTCCTTGGCCGCCTCGGCCGCGAACCGCGGCCAGCGCGCCGCCTGGGCGGCGATGTCGGCCACCAGGACCGGTGTGCTGGTGGTGAAGCACTCGACGCCCGGGCCTTCGTCGACGTCGAGCTGGAACAGCTCCAGCAGCCGCGCCTGTTCGGTGGACGACGCCAGCACCTGCAGGCCGCCCCGCTCGTCGGCCAGCGTCAGCCCGGCCGCCGCGACGTCGAGCAGCTCCACGCACTGCTGCACCAGCGTGTGCAGCAGGTCGGCGACGTCGTAGTCGTCGACCAGCGTGTCCGCCAGCGCCACGAACGCCCGGGTCACCTGTCGTTCACGGTCGGGCATGCCCACCATCTCCTGAATCGTCAGCTGATCCATGGTGTCCCCGCCGGAACTCCTCGTCCAATCGCAGCCGCCCGGCGACGATGTCGGCCGCGACGGCCAGCAGGGGACGTCCGTGGCAGAACGCGTGCGCCCGCAACCGGGCCAGCGCGGCCGAGGCGGGCAGGCCCAAGTGCACGATCAGCATCCCGGTGGCCTGGTGCACCTCCCGGTTCCGCATCCCCGCGCTCTCCATCCACCGCCCGTCCCCGTCCAGCCAGCGGCCGCCTCCGTCGCGCAACCCGGACAACGCGAGCGCGGCGACGTCGGCCACCCGCAACGCCATCGACAGCTCGCCGGCGGTCAGCGACTCCGGCGTCGTGCGATAGGTGTCGAGGGTCGCCACCCGCACCGCCCCGATCTGCACCGGGAACGTGAACACCGCGGCCACCGGGAGCGCCGTGGCCTCGGCGGCGAACACCGGCCACCCTGCCGGAGGCCGGGCGGCCAGATCCGGCACCAAGACCGGTCCACCGACCGTGTACGCCTCGAAACACGGGCCCTCACCAAGGGAAAACTGCAACTCCACCAACGCCGCGCTCACTTCGTCACTGGCGTAGACGATCTCGCGGTGCCCGGCACCTGCCACCACCGACACCGCGGCGCCGTCCACCGGCAGCAAGCGCACACACGCACGGCACACCCGGCCCACGAGGTCGACCCCGCTGCCGGCCCCGTCCTCGCCCAGCGCAGCCAGCACGCTCGCGCGCAGGGCTTCGACTTCAGCCACCGCGAACGAACTCGTCACAGACGGCGGTCATGACCGCCGTTCCGGCTCGGCGAACCAGCGCGGGGCCGCCGCATAGCCGGGGTTGAGCTTGCGGACCAGGCGTTCGGGCCTGGGCCAGCGGACTTCGGTGGCCCAGCCGAGCTTCTCGAAGAGCCAAATCAGGCGCGCGGACATGTCGAGCTGGCCGCGGCGGACGCCGTGGCGGGCGCCGGTGGGGTCGGCGTGGTGGGAGTTGTGCCACGACTCGCCCATCGAGGCGATGGCCAGCGGCCAGAAGTTCGCGGACTTGTCGCGAGCGGCGTAGGGCCGCTCGCCGATCAGGTGGCACAGGGAGTTCACCGACCAGGTGACGTGGTGCAGCACCGCCACCCGCACCAGGCTCGCCCAGAAGAACGCGGTCAGCGCGCCCCACCAGGACATCGTCACCAGCCCGCCGATCAGCGCGGGTGCGAGCAGGGTGACGACGGTCAGCGCCGGGAACCAGCGGTCGATCCGCGCGATGTCGCGGTCGGCGAGCAGATCGGGGGCGAAACGCTGCGCGTTGGTCTTCTCCCGGTCGAACAACCAGCCCATGTGGGCGTGCCAGAAGCCTTTGGCCAGGGCAGCGGCGGACGTGCCGTAGCGCCACGGGGAATGGGGGTCGCCGTCGCGATCGGCGAAGGCGTGGTGGCGGCGGTGGTCGGCGACCCAGCCGATCACCGGGCCTTGCATCGCCATGCTGCCGGTGACGGCGAGCGCGATCCGCAGCACGCGGTTCGCCTTGAACGCGCCGTGGGTGAAGTAGCGGTGGAACCCGATGGTGACCCCGAGACCGGTCAGGAAGTAGAACCCGACGGCCAGGCTGATGTCGGTCCAGCCGAGGCCCCAGCCCCAGGCGAAGGGCACCGCCGCGGCCAGAGCCAGCAACGGCACGACCGCGAACAGCTTGACCAGGAAGGTTTCGGTGCCCGACTTTTCGCCCGCCAGCATCGGCTCCGCGGCCTTGGGTGGATGTTGCAGCGTTTGTGTCATGTCGATCGCTCTTTCCGTGACGTACCTGTCCGCCAGGGTCTGGGGCGATCAAGTTCCGGGTATCCCGCTGACGTCGGTTCAAACCCGGGGGATGGTGGAGGCTGCCGAGACGTCCTCGCCGCTGCTGGACGGAAGAGCGTGCAACCACTTCTCACAACGAACGAGCGGCGGAATGGTTCCCGTCCGGGTGACTCTTCGGCCGCCGCACCGTCCGGCACGCCGCCGGGAGGGCACCTGGCGTGGCCGGCATGGAACACGCCGAACCGGAGATCCACGAGCGCGCCCTCGGCGAGTACGTGCGGGCGGTGGCGGCCGCGGTCGATGTCCCGCACGAGAGCACCCCGGGTCGAAATCAGCGACACGGCCACCGGCTGCCCCGGCCTGCCGCGGCGAAGGCCCGGCCGGCCCGATCACGACGTCATGCTGGTGTGGAACGAAAGGCGGGGTGGTCGCTCGCGGTGGGAAACCGATCCCACCTCGGCCCCGAGGCACCGACCGGCCCGGCGACCACCGCGCTGCGCGGGTCTTTGGCCGAGCGCTTCAGGAACAGCGGCAACGCCTCGTCCCGGGTCGCCTTGCCGGTGAAGACCACCGTTTGGCTCCGGGGGCGCGGCCCGATCGCGGAAGGCGGCCCTGCCGGCCCCTCGGTTTGGAGCCGGCAGGGCCTGGATCCGAAAGAGCCCGTACGGGAGATCCGGATCCACGAACCCGTTACCCGCCTGGCCCGCGCCAAACACGAATCGATCTCGGCGCGCTCCTTCGGCGACAGCGCGTAGCGGCTCCGCGCCCCGGCGGACTACGTTGGTCGTCGCGATGGTTGAGAACGCAGCCGTCTTCCGCAGCAACCCAGGGAGACCGGCATGGACACCGAGCAGGACTGGCAGCGCGACAAGGACGTGTTCGTCGCGAACGACGGACCCGACCGGCTCACCCCGGGGCCTCTGGCCCGCCACTTCGCCCAGCTCACGAGCAACCTGCTCGCCGCTCCGACCCTGGAAGACGTCTTGCAACGCGTCCTCGAAGCCACCACCGCGATGGTCCCGGCCGCCGACCTCGCCAGCTTCACCCTCCTCGACGCCGCCGGCCACTTCCACACCCCCGCCGAAACCGACGAGGTCGCCACCGAACTCGACCGGCTGCAGTACCGGTTCCGGGAAGGCCCCTGCGTCGAAGCCGCCGACCCCGGCGGCCCCGCCGTCGCGATCGCCCCGGACCTCGCAGCCGAACCGCGCTGGCCCAAATGGGCACCGGCCGCCACGCAACTCGGCATGGGCTCCGTCGTGTCCACCGCCCTCATCAGGGGAACGCCCACCGGCGAATCCAGCGGCGCCCTCAACGTCTACTCCCGGTCCCCGCACGGGCTGGACGCCGCCGACCGCGACGTCCTCCTGCTGCTGGCCACCCACGCCTCCCTCGCCCTGGCCACCACCGACGCCGTCACCCGCGCCGAACTGCAGGCCACTCACCTGCGCAAGGCCATTGACAGCCGCGACGTGATCGGCCAGGCCAAGGGCATCATCATGGCGCGCAGAGGTGTCGCCGCGGACGCCGCGTTCGACGTCCTGCGGCGGACGTCGCAGGACCTCAACGTCAAGCTCGCCGATCTGGCCCGGACGCTCGCCGATCGCCACACCGAGATCGACCTGCCCGCCGGCTGAGCGTCCTGTGCTGCGCGCGACCGTGCGGAGGAGCCGAGCGGAGCCGACCTCCGCCTCGGCCGATCGCGGGGCACCAGCCCCGCGCACCCGTTACCCCGTTGGCCTGGATCAGCCGTGATCAACGCCAAAGCCTGGCTCGCCCAACGGGTCGATGTGTCGCAGATGCAGGTCTCCCGGCTGCTGAACAGAACACTCGAGCTTCTCCGACAGCACATCGACGCCGCATGACGGAATCGCCGGCGGCGAGCCAGCCCCGGTGGGCGAGGGCAACGTCGTGGTGACGCCGATGTCGCTCCGAAGCTCGGACGACAATGGGGAACCCGGTCGCGAGGCCGAGCGAGTACGGTGGAGGGAGAGCGCCCCTCTTCCTGGCGACGCCGCATTTCCCCTTCCGGAAGCCGAGGCGCACTCGTGACCACCGAAGATGCCGTGCACCTGGTTCTGGGACAGCGAATGCAGTCGACGGTGGCAACCCTGACCGGCACCCTGACCTCGGACGGTTACTCGTCGCTGCGCGACCGGGTGCTGGAGGTGGCCACCGACGCGCCGGAGAGCGTCATCGTCGACATCCGCGACCTCGAAATCGGCGACGGCGCCCTGATGACCGTGTTCTCGGTCATCGCCAGGCGGATCGGCGAATGGCCGGCGATCCCGTTCACCGTGGTGACCGGCCGCGTGGACCACCTGGCCCGCATGACGGCCGAGGGAGTGGACGAGTTCGTCACGATCCACGCCGACGTCCCCGCGGCCGAACAGGGGCACGACCACCCACCTCGACTGCGCGCGCTCCAGCTGCTGACCGCATCCCCGGACGCCTCCGCGGTCAGCCGGGCGTTCGTCGAACGAGTCTGCCGGACGTGGGCGGTACCCGAGCACATCGACGACGCGCTCATAATCGTGACCGAGCTGGTGGAGAACGTGCTCCAGCACACGACATCGGCGCCGCGGCTGCGATTGGAGCTGCGCTCCGACGCGTTGATCATCACCGTGGCCGACGAGGATCCTCGCCCCGCGGTGGTGCGCGAGCGGCCTGACTACCGATACGGCGGGCTCGGCCTCATGCTCGTCGTCCGGACGGCACGGCGCTGGGGGTGCACCCGGTCCGGGACGGGCGGGAAGGTCGTCTGGGTCTTGTTGACGCGCCGCCGAGCCAGGCGCGACACATCCGTGGCGCGGCCGCCGACGGCGAATTGACTCCGGATGGCTGCGCCTTTCCACGATTACGGGCGGCTTTCCGCTCACCGGGGCGAACCGCACGGCGCGGCACGCCGGTCGGCAGTCCTCTAGCGTGGCGGGTATGGAGCACCCCGAACCGGACACCCGCACCTTTGAACGCGGCTTGGCGCAGTACGTCCGGGCGGTCGCGAGCGCGGTCGGCGTCCCGGCCGAGAGCACGACGGTGGAGATCAGTGACACCGCCACCGCCTACCTCGGGTTGCCCCGGCGCTGGCTCGACCGGCCCGACCACGATGTCATGCTGGTGTGGACCGAACGACGAGGGTGGTCGCTCGCCGTCGAAACCGAACCCACTGCCGCTACGGAAGTCATCGCGCACCACGGTGGCGCGGACCTCGTACCGACCCCGGCCGTGGTCGCGCGTTTCGTCGCCGACACTGCCGCCGGACGACACTGCGGCCCAGCGGCTCCCAGTGCGGTGAACACGGCGACACGCACGTCGCTGAGCGAGCAGCTGCGGCCCTACCTCGGCTCCGAAACGGAACCACCGGCTTGACCTCTCCGGGCACTACGAGCGAGCCCCTGCCGCTCTTCTCGGAGCAGAGCGTTCGCCTGGGCTGTCGGGGTGCGCGCGATGGGTGTTCCGACGACGAGGACACCGAGCGCCGCAGCCGTCCGGACAGTGTCGCGGATGTGCAGCAGGTGGGCGAACGTCTCGGCCCAGGTTTCCACGGGTGAGCGGCCGCCCTCGTCGTTCCCCGCTCCGGCCGCGATCGCATCCACCCCGGTACTGCGCGGCCCGGGTCGACGGGCCACTCGGTGGCCTGAGCCTCAGCAATGGCCTCGACCACGTCGAATGCGACTTGCTTCGCCCTTGGCGCCGACGTGTACCGTGTTCAGTGTCCGGGAGCATTCCGCGCACGAGCGATCGAGTTCGCGCCGTCTCCGGACTCCGTCCGGCCCGATCACTTCCGCCGGAGACAGGAGTGCCGACATGTCGTCGGGCCCGAACACCAGCACCACAGCGTTGCGGCTGCGGCTCGAGCCGGCGGTACCGGCACCCGGACTCGTCGACGGCGCGTGGTGGCCGTATTCCCGCGACCTGCACAAGGAGCTGCCCGCCCTGCTGGCGGCCCTGAGCACTCGGCTGACGCGTATCGACCGAGTGATCTATCACGTCGAGGATTGGCCACCGCCGCACCGGCGCCTCATCGTCGGCGCCGGCGTCGTCCGGCTCGAAGGGTTCCGATCGCAGCCACCGGCCAGCGTGACGGTGATCGCGTGGGGCGGGCAACGGCTCGTTCTGCAGGTTGTCCCACCGGAGACCGCACCCGACGTCGCCAGGGAAGCGTTCCGTACCGTTTCGGACGCGAGCACCGCCGGCGGGAGCCGGTCACCGGCGCCGGCGTAACCCGGCCCACCTGACCGACACGACCTCGCGGCGGCACCCACAACAGGAACGCCCCATCGACGCGTCCACGGCGGAAACGTTGCGGGCCGCGGTGTTCGCCGCCGCCCAGCCGTCGGTGGTCAGTCCCGACTGCCGCAGCAGGTCGACCTCGGTGGCCGCGAGGGCCCGGCCTGATCGCGCTCGGCCGCGTCGGCCTGCAGGGCCGCGGCGACCTTCGCTCAGCCCTGCGCAGCCAAGAGCTCGGTGAGCAGTTCCCGCACTCTGCGATCGATCTCGTCCCGGATCGGCCGGACGTCCTCGACGCCCTTGCCCGCCGGATCTTCGAGCTGCCAGTCCAGGTACCGCTTGCCGGGGAAGATCGGGCAGGCGTCGCCACAGCCCATCGTGATCACGACGTCGGCGGCCTCGACCACGTCGGTGGTCAGCTTCTTCGGCACCTCGCGGGAAAGGTCGAGCCCAATTTCGGCCATCGCCTCGCGCACGGCGGGGTTGATGCTGTCGGCGGGCGCGGAGCCGGCCGAGCGGACGTCGACCGCGCCGTCGGCGTGGTGGGCGAGCAGTGCGGCCGCCATCTGGGAGCGACCGGCGTTGTGCACGCAGACGAAGAGGACTTCAGGCTTGCCGGTCACGAGAACTCCCTTGCGAAGCGGCGCCGCAGCGCGAGGGAGACGTACACGAGGGCGACGAGCACCGGGACTTCGATCAGCGGGCCGACGACTCCGGCGAGCGCTTGGCCACTCGCGGCCCCGAAGGTCGCGATGGCCACGGCGATGGCGAGTTCGAAGTTGTTGCCCGCGGCGGTGAACGCCAGCGTGGTGGTCCGCTCGTAGTTCAGCCCCACGGCCTTGCCGAGCGCGTAGGAGCCGGCCCACATCAGTCCGAAGTAGACCAGCAGCGGCACCGCGATCCGCGCGACGCCCAGCGGACGGTTGGTGATCTGGTCGCCCTGTAAGGCGAAGAGGATGACGATGGTGAACAGCAGCCCGTACAGCGCGACGGACCCGACCTTCGGCAGGAACTTGTTCTCGTACCAGTCACGGCCCTTGGTGCGCTCGCCGACACGGCGGCTCAAGTAGCCGGCGACTAGTGGAATGCCGAGGAAGATCAGCACGCTCTTGGCGATCTGCCATCCGGACACGGCGAGGTCGGCCTGCGGGAGGCCGAGCCAGCCCGGCAGGACCGAGAGGTAGAACCAGCCGAGCAGGCCGAACGCGATCACCTGGAACACCGAGTTCAGCGCGACGAGTACGGCGGCGGCTTCGCGGTCGCCGCACGCGAGGTCGTTCCAGATGATCACCATAGCGATGCAGCGGGCGAGGCCGACGATGATCAGCCCGGTCCGGTACTCGGGCAGGTCGGGCAGCAGCAGCCAGGCGAGGGCGAACATCAGCGCCGGGCCGACGAGCCAGTTGAGCACCAGGGAAGGCCACAGCAGCCGCCGGTCGCGGGTGACCGTGCCGAGCCGGTCGTAACGGACTTTCGCCAGGACGGGGTACATCATCACGAGCAGCCCGAGCGCGATCGGCAGCGAGATCCCGTCCACCTGCACCGCGGACAGCGCGGTGTTCAAGCCGGGTATCCAACGGCCGGCGAGCAGCCCGGCGACCATCGCGGCCGCGATCCACACCGGCAGAAACTTGTCCAGGGTGGACAGGCGCGGCGGCGCCTCCGCCCGCGCGTCGATCGCGGTCACGCGGTGACCGCTTCGCCTGTGGTCGTCAGCACCGCCGACAGCCGCGCCAGCACCTCCGGGTGCACGCGGTAGTAGATCCAGGTGCCGCGCCGATCGCCGGTGATCAACCCGGACTCGCGCAACACCTTCAAGTGGTGGGAGATGGTCGGGCCGGTCAGGTCGAAGGCGTCGGTCAGGTCGCACACGCACGCCTCGCCACCGGCGTGGGACGCGATCAGCGAGAGCAGCCGCAGCCGGACGGGGTCGGCCATCGCCTTGAACAGGTGCGACAGCTCGACCGCCTGGTCTTGCGTCAGCGGCTCCCGGGCCAGGGGCGCGCAGCAGGCGTCCATCGCGACGAGCGGCAGTTGCTTCGACATGCCTCTATATTGACAGATTCACATATAGACGGCAATCTAAGTTCAGTTGCTTAGACGCTTATCTATTCAAGGAGGTAGTGGCGATGTCACGGGTACAGCTGGCCCTGCGGGTCGGGGACCTGGCCGGGTCGATCGACTTCTACTCGAAGCTGTTCGGCACCGAGCCGGCGAAGCTCCGGCCGGGCTACGCGAACTTCGCGATCGAGGAGCCCGCGCTGAAGCTGGTGCTCCTGGAGGGCGAGCCGGGCCAGGAGACGGTGATGGACCACCTCGGCGTCGAGGTCGAGTCGACCGACCAGGTCAACGCGGCGACCCGGCGGCTGACCGGAGAAGGTCTCGAGACGCTCACCGAGGACGACACCACGTGCTGCTACGCGGTGCAGGACAAGGTGTGGGTCCACGGACCGGGCAAGGAGCCGTGGGAGGTCTACACGGTCAAGGGCGACTCGACGACGTACGGCACCGACAGCGCCGCGCTGGTCACCCCGGCGACGTGCTGCACGCCGGACGCCGAGACCGGCGCGGCGGCCAAGCCGGAGGGCTGCTGCAACTGAAGGCCCGGAGCCGGTGCGCAATCGAGGGGCGCACCGGCTCCTCTTCCCTAGGTGCCGACGCGCGAGCTGCGACGTTCGATCATGACGACGTCACGCCAGACGCCGTGGTGCCGGCCGACGCGTTCGCGGACGCCGATCTCCCGGAACCCGGCTCGGCGGTGCAGTTCCCGGCTGGCGGTGTTCTCGGGGAACACGCCACTCTGGATCGTCCAGATCCCCGCGTCCTCGGTCGAGGCGATCAGCGCGGCCAGCAGCGCCTGCCCGACACCGCGTCCCTGGGCCTCGGGATCGACGTAGACGCTGTGCTCGACGACGCCGGCGTACACGCACCGCGAGGACACCGCGGAGACCGCGGCCCAGCCGATAACCCGCCCCGCCGAATCGAGCGCGACCAGTCGGTGTTCCGGAAGGTGGGCGGCATCCCATGCCTCCCAGGCGGGAGCAGTGGTCTCGAAGCTCGCCTGGCCGGTGTCGAGCCCGGCCTGGTAAATCGCCAGCACCCGATCCGCGTGGTCGGCCGTCATCGCGACGACCTCGATCGGCTTGATCGCTTTGATGATGGCGGAGTGGAGCTTGTCGCCGGTCTCGTGGGTGAGCTGGACGTCGACTCCGCTGAGCCCGGCGTCGTGCAGGAGCGTCCGGTAGCGGTCGGCCGTGAGCGCGCCGCCGAGGCATTCGACCGCGCCGGCGCGAGCCGCGCGTTCGGCGTCGGTGAGGCTGTCGTCGGCGAGCATGTCGGTGATGCCGAGGCGGCCGCCGGGCCGCAGGACGCGGGCGATCTCGCCGAACACGGCGGGCTTGTCGGACGACAGGGCGATGACGCAGTTGGAGATGACGACGTCGACCGAGGCGTCCGGCAGCGGGATCTGCTCGATGGTGCCCTTGACGAACTCGGCGTTGGTCACGCCGGCCTGCTCGGCATGCCGCCGGGCGAGGGTCAGCATCTCGTCGGTCATGTCCAAGCCGATAGCGCGCCCACCTGGCCCGACGCGACGGGCCGAGAGCAGGACGTCCAGCCCGCCGCCGGAGCCGAGGTCAAGAACGGACTCGCCGGGCTTCAGCTCGGCGACAGCGAGCGGGTTACCGCAGCCCAGGCTGGTCGCGGTCACCTCGACCGGCAACTCCGCGCCGACGTAATGGACGGCACCGAGCCGCTCAGCGTCACCTTCGCCAGCCAGCAGGCCGGTCCCTTCCCCGGCCAGGGCTCGCCGAGCGGCGGTGGCGTAGCGGTCATGGACGGCGTCGCGGTCGGAGTTCATCGGGCGGCCTCCTCGTCGATGGTCTCAGCGAACGACCGGACCCCGCGCCCCATGACGACGTCCGCAGCGCTCGGGAAGCAGGACACGCACTCTTCGTTCACGCGGTAAAGCCGAGCGGTTCCACGCGGCTCGACCAGCACGAACCCGGTGTCAGCGAGAACCTTGAGGTGCGCAGAGACGGTTGACTGCCCCACACTGACCTGCTCGACGATCTCCCCCACCGCCATCGGGCTGCCGGTCTCGGCGAGCAGGTTGAGGATCTGCACCCGCGTTGGGTCCGCGAGCGTGCGGAACCACTCGGCGTAGGTCTTGGCAGTGTCGCGATCCAGCACAGGCACCCCTTCATCGCTTATCGACGATAGACGATGTATGCAGGTCGTGGAAGCATGAGCGCGACAAGCGCTGCCAACCCGAGAACACGAACTCCTGCGCCTACTGCTGCCGACGTGACGTCAGTCTGCAGCAACGAGGTGCAGTACTTGGGGATCAACAGGGGTCAAGTACCTGTAGCTCTGCGGCGGGCGGAAGCCGGTCTCAGCTCGCATCGTGGCCAGGTCCGGCGGTTCGGCAAGCCGCTGAGGCGAACTGATGATCAGTGCGGTTGCGCGCTGTGCATCCGCGAAGTACGCATCGAACTCGCGCCGGTCGAGCCCGACCGCAAGCCGGTGCCGCCGCCAGATCTGATTTGGCGTCGCTGACTCCACCGCTTCCAACGTTGCCACGCCGACGACCGCCATGACCGGAGATGCGGCGTAGAGCACCAACCGCGTTCCGGCTGGCGCTTGAAGACGTGTGCGGCGTAGCTCGACAGTCTTCGAACCGTCGAGAATCGCTTCGGCGAACCGAGGTCGCAGGGACAGCACCAGCGGCCGCGCTTCAGGGGCTCCCGAAGCCATAGTCGGAGTCGTCCTGCGTTCGCTCACAGGCGGAGACTATCCGAGTGCACCGACAAAAAGACGTCAACGCGGTCCGTGTTGGACCATGACCCTGTGCTAGGCGAGCGGCCCTGCATCGGATCACTTCTCGTCCTCCCGCCGCTGTCCCGCCGCGTACAGCTCGGCGAACAGCTGATTGGAAATGCGGGTCGGCGACAGCGGCACTTGTGGACCGCCGAGAGGCTTCCGCAGCCGGTCGTAGGCTTGGCGGGAAACGTCCGAGGCGAACAGCTCGGTGTCGGAAAGGCGCAGTGCCTGCGCGTATCCGTCCGTCGCGGCGGCGCGGATATCGGAGAGCCGGAAGACGCCGTAGTGGCTGTACGTCGCGAACAGCGTCTCCGGGCGGCCCTTGTCGATGCCGTCGAGCAGAGATGTGCCGATGAACCGACCGGGGCCGGTCGTCGGGCTTCGGCTCATGTACCAGACCACGCGGCTCGGTTCTCGTAGCGCGCTGCCGCGTCCACTTCGGTAATAGACCTGTTCGCGACCGAGCGCGATGTCTGCGCGGCGCGACAGCAGCAGCTCGGGCCGCCCGAACAACTCGGCGCTCCATGTCGGTTTGATCGCCACGGTCACGTGCGGCAGCTCACTGTCAGTAAGTTTCGCCGGCCACCACGCTCGCTCGTAGTGTGCAGCTGTGGCAGCATCCGCCCTCGGCATGATCAACGGGGCCGGAGGCAGTCCGACGAGTCCGTAAGCTCGGCTAGCGGCGGCGGAAACCTGCGCCGCGGTGCCGAGCATATCGACGACGAAGGCGTACCAGTTCTGGCCGACACGCTGGTAGGACTCGTACCCGATAATCCGTTCGAAGGACATGGACAGGTAGGGATCTTCGATCTCGACCACCTGCGCCCCGGATGTACGAGCCTGCTTGCGAAGCAGCCAGAGAAGCTGGCGGCCAACCGTACCGGCCGTCGCGTGATCTGCCAGGCGGAGCAGCGGAACGCGAAGAACACCCCCATCCAACTCGGTTGCGTAGCACGCAACCGGCGCCCCGTCAGGCGCTCGCACGATCAGGTGATGTTTCTTCGTACGGGCGAACTCCCCGAGCCGGTCGCGCAAGTCAGTGCGGCGTTCACCTCGCTCACCAGTAAGAAACGCCATGAGGACCGTTTCCTCGCCTGCACCAGCCCGGCCTGAGCGGAACTCCGTGCCCTCGAGGCTGTCAGGCCGGTAAGCGGCCGCGTGCGCCAACTCGTCCAGCAGGATGTACAGCCGGTTCGGGTCGAGGACGCGCAGCTGCGCAACTTCAGGCACGTCCTCCAGTTGCAGCAGGATCGGTGCGATGACGTTGCGGAGCCTCTCGTCCCAGGTCACGAACACCTGGATACCTGCGGCGGCGGTTTCCGCCAGCTGCCAGAGATCCCCCGCGTCCTGTGGAGTAGCCGGGTATTTCGGCAGGACTTCGGTGATCGCGGTCAGCATGCGGTCATGAATTTGCTCCGCCGTGCCAGGTGGACTGCCTGGCCGGCGATAGTGCTGCTGAGCTTCGCTGAGCAGTCGAGCGCGGTGCTGCTCGGGCTGACGTTCGAGGTCACGTTCGAGCCCGAATGGCACCACCAGCTCGACTCGATCTTGCAGGTCCGGCGCCTTGAGCACCAATGAGCGCTTCGCGCTGCCCTGCCCATTGCGGATGCGGAGGTCCATCAAGATGTTCGTATCGATTGCCGCGGTGACGATAGCGGGCTCGACAAGCGGCAGCGTGAACAACTTAGGGTGGCCGTGATCGCGCCACCACACGGTCATCGCCGCAGCGTCCTTGCCACGCCCGACTGTCCGCGCCTGTTTCGTAAAACCCAGCGCGCGCCAGGTCGCCGCGATGTCGTAGTCGTCGCGGCACTTCGCACGGAGCCCCTGGCGTTGGTCGTGCCGCCGGCTCACCTCATCGACCATGAGCTTGGCGATGCCAGCCCGACGGAATGCCTCGTCAACGCACACGTGGGTCAACACCACTTCATCACGTGGCAACCGGAACAGCACATACCCGACGACGCGGCCAGTAGGCCTGTGCCGTGCGGCAAGGAGGCAACCTTTGGCTGCTGCATCCGCGTACACCGCGCGCGGCAACAGCCCCAGGGTGTCGCGCGAGAGGTCGCCCAGGTCGACCGTCGCTTCGATCGTCTTCGGATCTGCGTGAGGCACCGTCTCGATGGTGATCTCGTCGTCGGTGTTCACGATGCGAGTGTCTCCGACCGCTGAGGCCGTGACCACGGCTTTTGTCGATCTCACTCATCTGGACGCGCTTATATGTTCGGCTGCTAAGGCTGCCGGCGATCTACGCGCCAGCGTTCGGGAACAAGCCGGATACGACCTGATGGGTGACGCAGTTGAGAAGCGGCACAACCGGAACGTCACAGCGGCACGGCGCTTCTCTCACCCATTTTACTGGGGCACAAGCTGGGGCAAGCCCCCTCTTGGAACAGCGCACAACAGCGCCGAAGTGCACTCAGCTGCCCCAGACTGCCCCAGCCGACCTGCGGATTCACCAAAGCCGCAGGTCAGGACGTCTTGCGCACCTCACTGGCAGTGAGAGGGTCAGTGATCTGTACCGCCTGGAGTTCCTCGGTCCGTTTGAACGCGATCGCAACGCCCCGCGCCGAGGCCGGCGACCCGCAGCAGGCGCTCCGAATCGCCCTACACCTACCAGCTCGAACGCGGTTCGAGCCGACCGTGTTGGTGCGCGTCCTCCAGGCCCACTCCGCTGTGCTTCCGCCGCCACCAGACGTCGGCGACGGAGGTGGTGCCACATCTGCAGCGCGGCGACGCCAGCGTGCTCTTCGGCTCCATACCGCCCAGTCGCCCGGATATCGTGGTATTGACGCTCTTCGCCAGGCCGCTGCCGGCGACAGTTCCGGTTGACGGCCCACTAGTCGAGGCTGGTCCGGACGATATCTTGCTCACAATGAGCACAAGCGGAATCAGCGCCGGGCCCGCCCACGTGTGCTAGCCGTTGCCACGCGCCGACCGCGCATCCGTTGGGCCGCGAACGTGGTGCTTTGACCGTATTCACCTGCCTTGGCAAGTTCGATCTCGAACCTCGGCTCGAACTTGACCTCAGTGTTCTCCAACGCTGTGATCTTCCAGTTAAAAAGGCTCTTGATGCCAGGCCCGGACCGACCGCCAGTTTGATCCCATACGTAGAGGTACTCCTGGCCACTGCCATCCTTGCGCCATTTGAACTCGAGAGAGTACGGCTCAACGAGCCGGGATGCACCGTCGTACGTGATATCGAGCAGGGTCTGTTCCTGCCCGGCACGCATGATCGGCGTGCGCAGTTCAGGAGGAAAGAATGCGAGCTGGTTGTGCTCGCCATATCGGAACGTTGAGAACAGTGACCGCATTTCCTCCTTGAACGCCTCGACAGCGGCCGTGAACTCCATGCGACTGGAAGCGACACAGACGATCTTGCTCCAGTAGCCACGCATGATCTCGAACGGCACCGCCAGCAACAGCCTGAGCGCGGCCTGCGGACTGGGCTCGAAGATCGTCTTACGCAGAAAAGTGGCCACGACCTGCTTCTTGTCCACTGCGACGTCATTGTTCACGAAGATCGAGTAGACCAGGTCGAACAAGTCATTGGACATCTGTCGCTGCAACAAGCACTTGAGCTTGTCAGCCAGAGCTTCCTCGAGGCTGACGACCGCAAGTTTGGCCGCACAGTCCGCCTGGTCGGAGTAGGGATGAATGAGGTCGCGTTGTTGAATCGGCAGATAGAGGCGTCCGAACTCGGTGACGTCCATGCGCAGCGCGATCGACATCTTGCCAGGCTTGCCGTAGAAGTCCTCGAAGTACAACGCGAACTTATGCACGGTCTTACTGGCGTCGATGGCGCGCCGCCCCGTTTGTGCGTTTCGGTCCAGGTCGAACTCGACGCCCGTGCGCGCCTGGATCATCCGGCATACGTTGTTCAACGTCTCGAGGAACTGGTCCGGACGCAACCCGGTCGGTGCG
Source organism: Amycolatopsis sp. NPDC021455 (assembly GCF_040640995.1). Taxonomy (NCBI): domain Bacteria; kingdom Bacillati; phylum Actinomycetota; class Actinomycetes; order Pseudonocardiales; family Pseudonocardiaceae; genus Amycolatopsis; species Amycolatopsis sp. NPDC021455. Next base: position 139,503 of record NZ_JBFACT010000012.1, read on the forward strand.
GCGAAGTCGAGGTCACCCGAGAACCTGGTGTTGGCGAAGTAGCCCTTGCGGAACGCGTTTCCACCCTTGAGAACGAGCCGGTCACTCGTCAACGGTTCATTGCCGTAGAGGCCGGCCAGCAGCCACCCGTACAGATAATCGCGCTGCACGTTGACAGCATGGACCCCGAGTTGCTTCCCGGCGGCGTCGATTTCATCCCGGTCGATCACCTGGAAAACCTCCTGACTGCACGGCCCATTCGCCACCAATTGTCCACGCACGGTACCGTCTCTCCCCACGCGGGGTGGCCCAGCGCAGATGCGGCGCTCGACGGATTTCGGCAGCAGTGGCCGCATCGACTGGATCCCGCACGCTATTCCTCGACACGGAGAACACGCCCGCAAGTATGCTGACGCTCCGCCCCCGCCCCTCAGGACGCCGTTCGACGTGGTCAGTGCACGTGCACTGCAGCGACAAGCTGGGTCCATCTGGCGATCGCTTGGCGACGGCGACTTGAGACATCAGCTCTGAAGCTGCCCTGCGGAGAGGACAAACGCCCGCGAGCTGCGGAGTTACACGTTTCGCCTGGTCGGACCAGGCGCCGCACTTCCCTGACACGGAGGAGGTCGTTGGGCCACGCTAGCGTCCGACGCCGCCTAAAGATTCAGGTCAGAGGCCCTCGCCATGATTCACGGAGCAGCGCTGCGGTGGTCGGGCGGCGGTGAAGTGCCGACGACGCCAAATAGGACCGAGCGCGCATGTCAGGACGACTTCCGCGCATTGCGGAACGTGATGACGAGCGAACTCGAGCGCCAGACCTGCGTTACCGTCGCCATCTGGCTGGGCCTCGACCTTTTCCAACGGCACTTAGTTGACGGAACACCCAACGACCTTTTGCGGCGCTTCTTCCGCCATTACGACACGAAGCTTCAGAGCACCAGGTGCAGCTTCGGGCGGTCAGCACCCGACCCGATGAGCTCTCGGATCCTGTCCGGCGGCCAGGCCAGTTCGGCGGCCAGTTCCGCGAGGCTCGTTCCGTGCTGTGTCGCGAGCCCAAAAGCCCTAGCGAGCAGCACCGGCCTTTCACCCGGATAGCCGGCGATCGACTCGTCCGCGAACATCCCTTGCCCGCGCATGGCGTTCAGACGTTGGAAGGCTCGGCTAGCAGTGGGAGCTGAGAACAGGCCGAGTTCGCGGCAACGGTACAGAAGAGAATGGATGGACACCCCCCATTCGACCTGCAGCCTGGCCAAGACCGCGAAATCCACACGAGACGGCAGGTTCGGAGCAATGCTTGCTCGTGGCGTGAGGAACTCTGCCGCGAACGCGTCCGCTTCGCGTTCGATCTGCGAGTCACCGGGGTTGGTGTCGCCGTGCAGAACGAGATGGCCAAGTTCGTGGGCCGCGCTGAACCGGTACCGGTAAATGTCGTCGGCCCGATCAGGCGTCAATACGACCAGGGGCCGAGGTAAGCGCGTCGTTGAGAATGCGTCGATCCGCTTCGCTTCATTGCGCTCGAACGGAAGCATCGCGACCACGATGCCACGGGACTCCATCAAGCGCACGAGATGAGCAATCGGGCCGCGCCCCACCCCCCAGTGCCGGCGTAGTGCACGAGCGGCGCCGATCGGGTCGATGGAGTCTTCTGTCTGGGTTGCAACTTCGCCGCCGGCGAAGCCGGGTAGATCGACCAGCGGTAGCTGCACACGTCGTTCGAGGGCATGGGTCAGCTCCCACACTTGGGAGGCGAACGCCACTGCCCGGTCCCGCTGGAAGACCCGCATCGACCTGAGCTTCCGAAAATGCGTCGCCGACGCATCCAGCGGAGCGTGCGGCCTGCCAGCCGCAAAGAAAGCGGTCGGTACCCCGAGCAGCTCCGCGAGCCTCATCAACACGTCCGGACGCGGACGACTCACGCCGGACTCGTACTGACCGACAGCCGCCGGTGTCACATTAAGGTGATCCGAGAGCTCCTTCTTCGTCATCCCCGCAAGTCGCCGCGCCTGCGTAAGCCGGGCCGGATCGAAGGCATTCACCACTTCCTCGGGGCCGGGAGCGGCCGAGGCGCGGGGTTGCAGGAGAAAGAGCTGCGGATCATCGGTCTTCGTCATTGTCCTGAGTCTGAGGCTCGTCGGGCCGGTGCTCGGTCTGCGGCGGCACTTCCAGCTTGACGTCGCCGGGGTGCCTCAAGCCCAAGGTGATCTCGGGCTCCTTCGCGGAATCGAACCATGGGGCACCAGTCGCGTGTCCAGCGAGGGTCAGGCCACCGGCGGCAGCAACGAGCGGCGTCGCCGGAAGCGGGAGCATGCTGTGCTCGCCCCAGCGAAGTTCGCCATCTCCGACATGTTCCGCTTGGCCCCATTCCACCTGCAACACCCCGGCCTCGAGGTTGCAAGCGTAGGCGACGACAACCAGCTGGGTGTCCTGACCGAGCTGTGGGAAGACCTCGTGTTGATCCGCCGGAACGAGCTCCTCCCACGCTTCATCGAGAAGTGGCTCGACTCGCTCGATCTCCGGTGCGTGTGCACCGAACAGACGCTCTCGCTGCGCGGAGACGGGACGCTCGAGGCGCGCACGTTCCACCGGCACGCCAGCGCGGTCGCTGTAGCGCAGCGGAAAGAACACGTGGTCAGCGAGGACGACGAGCTGGTAGCCGCCGAACTTCGCGATCCTCGAGCCGTCGATGCCCAGCAGTTCACGCGCCAGTTCCTCGTACTGGAACTCCCACAGACCGTTGCCGTAGACACGTCTGCTAGTGGAAGCCGTCGCGTCGTGCCCTGCTCGCGCTCGCGTGTGCGCCGCTGCGAGCGCGACCGGAATCCGCAGGCGCAGCTTGTGGACATCATCACCAAACGCGCCGTCGGCCCAATCAGCACCTCGTAGGTTCATCACCGCTCCTGCGAGCCATCTGGCCACTACTTCAGCCAGCAACTTGAACTTGCAGGATCACTTTAGCCTACGACATGAAATTTTCACTCGTTCATCTTCTGGCGTGTCATGGGTTGGTGCACCCCAAGGTCCCGGAGCTACGTCCCAACGAGATCCAAACGGCCGATACTGGGAGTCCCGCGACCGACTCCGACACGTACCGGCCTTGCGCTGCGCTGCCGGCGCCCACACCAACCCTGGTAGTTCGTCCCGAGCGAAGCCGGGGACCGAGAAGGGCTCGACGGACTACGAGGTGGCGGGCATCAGAGCGAGCCCAATCAGTCGGGCGGCGATCTTGCGTTTGCGGTCCCTGGTCATCATGCGCTCCCGATTTCGGAACATTCCACGTCCGTCCCGCCGTGGGCATGATCAGCCGACAACAGGTGACTCAACGCGATTCGGAGAGAGCTTGGTCTCGACACGCTGGCCGACTTGGGCGGCCCACGTCGGAACGGGCAGGTACTTCCGCCGCCAACACCGTGCTCCGAGCTTCCGAGGCTGCGCACCCGCCCATGCCGTCGGTCAGTAGCGAGGCAAGCCAACGGACGCCCCCGCGCCGCCATCAACGAACCGGCCCACCTGGACGACGATCGATAACTGGACAGTCGTCAAGATAGACACTAAATCGCCCCTACTCACGGGTAGCAAAAAAGCCCAGGTCGTTGACCTGGGCTTTGCTCCCCCGCTTGGACTCGAACCAAGAACCCTCCGGTTAACAGCCGAATGCTCTGCCAGTTGAGCTACAGGGGAATGTCGCTCACTTCCGGTGCCGGTCTCTCCGACCGACGAGAAGAACTTTAACCCATGCCCCCAAGGACCTTCGCACCACCCCCCACTTAGCCCAGCCCGTCCCCGCCGGTGGTGGTTTCCTGGACAATGGACAGTCGGACGACCTAGCGACGGAAGGCGTGGACGCGGATGAAGAAGTTCCTGCTGGGGGCAGGCCTGGGATACGTACTGGGCGCCAAGGCAGGCCGGGGTCGGTACGAGCAGCTCGTGCGCAGCTACCGCCGGGTCGTCGACCACCCCATGGTGCAGGGTGCCGCCGGGGTGGCCCGGGCCAAGATCGGCGAGAAGGTCCGCCGGCGTTAGACCTGGGCCACGAAGAACACCCGGCGGAACTCGAACCATGTGGTCCCGTCGGGGCGGGCCGGGTAGGCCGCGTCGAGCCGGGGTGCCAGCTCGGCGCGGAACCGGTCCCACTCTGTGTCGTTCAGGGCCGCGCGGACCGGGCGCAACGCCGTTCCGGTGATCCACTCCAGCACCGGCCGCGGGCCGCGCAACGGCTGTACGTACGTCGTCTCCCAGGCGTCGACGCCGCAGCCCGCGTCGGACAGGAGGTTCGCGTACTCCAGCGGGCTCGATACCGCGTCGTCTTCGCGCAGCATGACGTCGGCGAGCCGGGACGACCAGGCCGGGGACGCCGCCAGTTCGCGCGTCAGCACGTGGGAAGGCGCGTTGAAGTTGCCCGGCACCTGCACCGCCAGATAGGCACCCGAAGGCAGCGAAGCGGCCCAGCGACGCAAGAGCGCTGCGTGGTCCGGGACCCACTGCAGGACGGCGTTCGAGACCACGACGTCGGTGTCCGGCGACGGCGTCCAGTCGCGGACGTCGAGCAGCGTGGCGTCGAGACCGCGGGAACGGGCCGCCGCCACCATTTCGGGTGAACTGTCGCCGCACTCCAGGACCGCGCCCGGCCAGCGTTCCCGGAGCGACACAGTCAGGTTCCCCGGGCCGCAGCCGAGGTCCACAACGCGCCGGGGAGCCGAGGCGCCGATGCGTGCGATCAGGTCATGGAACGGCCGGGCCCGCAGGTCGGCGTAGTCGAGGTACTTCGCGGGATCCCACATGGCCGCCTCCATCCAACAGTACGCCTGTACTGAGTACGAGCGTACTGCTACTCGGCGGGGTTCACCAGCTTAGCGGCGACCTGCTCGGCGATGGCCTCGACCAGCGCGACGTCGGTGCCGGGGTCCGGCCGGACCTGCAGGACGCTGCCATCGCGGCCGGGCACCTTGCGCTGGACGAACCAGGCTCCCCCGGACCCGATCTCCTGCCGGTGCCGCGAGCGGATCGAGCCCTCGACGCGCTGGTAGGCCTCGCGCGGCACCTTGCCCGGCGCCGGCAGCCGGAAGCGCACCGGCGGCAGGTCGGCCAGCACGACCGCCGAGCCCGCTGTGCCGACCTCGGCCGACTCGGTCAGCGTGAAGACGCCGTCCGCCCAGGTCGCCTTGGCGACGAGGTGCCAGCCGACGCGGCGCGCTCCGCCTTCGGCCGGGACCCACAGGCCCCAGGCCGTCACGACCAGGTGCCCGCCGCCCTCGACCTGGGCGCTGTCCACGACTTCTTCACCCGGCGAAAGCGCACCGGTGAACCCGACGGGCGTGCGGTCGCCCAGCAACCGGCGCAGGAAACTCATCTCAGCTCCACGCGCTGGCGGCCGCCTGCTCGCCCAGCGACTTCTTGTACTGCTCCAGCGCGACGAGGTCGCCGAACAGCGCGCGGTAGTCGTCCGGCGCTTCGACCGGCGACAGCCGCTGCAGCTTCCCCTTGATCTCCGCGATCTGCCGCCCGACGAGGTTCTCCTGCAGCCGGGCCAGGATCGACGAGATGTACCGGGAGTCGACCTCGTCCTTCGCCTGCAACGGTTCCACGGCGAGCTCCGACAGCACCCGCCGGACCGTCCCTTCCGGACAGTGCGGGGCGGCCGCGTCCAGCAGCGCCGGGCCGGTCAGGCCCGAACCCGCGCCGCCGGCCTTCAGGACAGCCTCGTGGACGGCCACGTACACCGGGTGCGTGAACGCTTCCAGCGGCAGCGCGTCGTACTCCGGCCCGGCGATCGCGGGCTGCTGCAGCGCGGCCTTCAGCGCCTCGCGCTGGACGGCGAACCGCGGGTCCTTCGGCGCCGGGCGTGACACGTCCTGGGCCGGAGCCGAAGGGGCCTCGGCGCGGGCCGGCTGCTTGAGCGGCGCGCCGCCCCGCCGGTCGGTCGCGCCCGCGCTGCCGCGGACCCGGTTGACCACCTGCGCGACGTCCTGCCAGCCCACCCACCAGGCGAGTTTCGACGCGTAGCCGTCGCGGGCCGCGCGGTCCTTGATCGACGCCACCATCGGCACGGTCTTCTGCAGCGCCGCGACCTGGCCGTCGACCGAGTCGAGGTCGTAGTTCTTGAGCGTGCTGCGGATGACGAACTCGAACAGCGGGGTGCGCCGCGCGACCAGGTCCTTCACCGCGCTGTCGCCCTTGGCCAGGCGCAGCTCGCACGGGTCCATGCCGTCCGGCGCCACCGCGATGTAGGTCTGCCCGGCGAACGTCTGGTCGCCTTCGAACGCCTTGAGCGCCGCCTTCTGGCCGGCTTCGTCGCCGTCGAAGGTGAAGATGACTTCGCCGCGGAACGCGTCGTCGTCCATCATCAGCCGGCGAAGCACCTTCATGTGGTCCTCGCCGAACGCCGTGCCGGACGACGCGACCGCCGTCGGCACGCCCGCCGCGTGCATCGCCATCACGTCGGTGTAGCCCTCGACCACGACCACCTGGTGCCGCTTCGCGATCTCGCGCTTGGCCAGGTCGAGACCGAACATGACCTGGGACTTCTTGTAGATCGGCGACTCGGCGGTGTTGAGGTACTTCGCCGAGATCCGGTCGTCGTCGAACAGCCGCCGCGCGCCGAAGCCGACGACGTCGTTGCCGACGTCGCGGATCGGCCAGACCAGCCGCCGGTGGAACCGGTCCATCGGGCCGCGCTGGCCCTCCTTGGACAGCCCCGCGGTGAGCAGCTCCTTGACCTCGAACCCGCGGTTGAGCAGGAACTTCGTCAGCTTGTCCCAGCCGCCGGGGGCGTACCCGCAGCCGAACGTCTTGGCCATGGCGGCGTCGAACCCGCGCTCGGACAGGAAGTCCCGCGCCGGGCGCGCCTCGTCGGTGACCAGCTGCTCGGCGTAGAACTCCTGCGCGAGGCGGTGGGCCTCGACCAGCCGGGTGCGGCTGCCGCGGTCGCGCTGGACCGTCGCGCCGCCGCCTTCGTAGGTGAGCCGGATGCCGACCCGGTCGGCCAGCCGCTCGACGGCTTCGACGAACGAGATCAGGTCGATCTTCTGGATGAACTTGATCACGTCGCCGCCCTCGCCACAGCCGAAGCAGTGGAAGGTCCCGTGCGTCGGGCGGACGTTGAACGACGGGGTCTTCTCGTTGTGGAACGGGCAGAGGCCCTTCAGGCTGCCCCCACCGGCGCGGCGCAGTGCCACGTACTCGCCGACGACCTCGTCGATCCGGTTCCGCTCGCGCACCTCCGCGATGTCGCTCTCCCGAATCCGTCCTGCCACGTCATCCACTCTAGCTTTGCCGGTTGCGGCACACTCGGGGCATGGCCTCCACGCCCACCGCCCAGGACACGCTCGCCGCGCGGTTCGCCGAGCACCGATCGCACCTGATCGGGGTGGCGTACCGGTTGACCGGCACGCGCGCCGACGCCGAGGACGCCGTCCAGGAGTCCTGGCTGCGGCTGGCCGGGCTGGACGACGCCGGCCGCGCGGCGATCCGCGACCTGCGGGGCTGGCTGACCACGGTCGTCGGCCGGATCTGCCTCGACCGGCTCAAGTCGGCCGCCGCGCAGCGCGAGAAGTACGTCGGCAACTGGCTGCCCGAGCCGGTGGTCACGCCGTTCGGGCGGCCGGTGAGCGAGGACCCCCTCGACGTCGCCGTCCGCGACGACGGGCTGCGGATGGCCGCGCTCGTCGTGCTCGACAAGCTGACCCCGGAGCAGCGGGTGGCGTTCGTGCTGCACGACGCCTTCTCGGTGCCCTTCTCCGAGATCGCCGACGCGCTCGGCGTCTCGGTCGAGGCCGCGCGCCAGCACGCCTCCCGGGGCCGCAAGGCGCTCGCCGACGCCGACCCGGCGCCGCGCGTGCCGCTCGACGACCAGGCGAAGATCCTCGAGAAGTTCGTGATCGCGCTGCAGCAGGGCGACATCCAGGCGATGACCGAGCTGCTCGCGCCGGACGTCGTGCTCATCGGCGACTCGAACGGCAAGGGCCGCACCGCGCGCCAGCTCATCGTCGGCGCGGACAAGATCGCCCGGTTCTTCGTCGGCCTCACCCGCAAGTACGCGCCGGGGATGGCCGAGCGCGGCGTCCCGGTCCTGGTCAACGGCGACCTGGGGATGTACCTGGCGCCGATGCCGGGCCGCGACGGCTTCCTCGCCCTCGACGAGCACGTGCAGGCGGTCACCATCCGCGACGGCAAGATCGTGGCGATCTACGACGTCGTCAACCCCGACAAGCTGACGCGCATCACGCGTCCCGCGTGACCTACGGGAGCGGGACGCGGCAGGCATCGCCGGAGGTGAAGCCCTGGTCGACGATGCCGAGCGCGCTGTTCATCCGGGCGCGGGAGTTCTCCAGCGCGATCTGGTAGGTCAACTCGACGACGCCGTCGCGGCCGAACTCGCGCTCCAGCTCGGCGACCTGCTCGTCGGTCACCGTCACCCGGTCGGCGGACATCGCGTCGGCGTAGGCGATCGCGAGCCGCTCCTGCGGACTGAACGCGGGCGAGGTCGCGTAGTCGTCGATCTTCTTCAGGCGCTCGATGTCCAGGCCGTCGTGCTTCTGCAGCATGGTGCCGAAGTCGACGCACCACGAGCAGCCGATCCGCGTCGCGACCCGGTAGACGGCGAGCTCCCGGACGTTCGCCGGCAGCTTCTTCGACGCGCGTTCCACCATCAGCTCGTGCACGGTGCTCGCCCGCAGCAGGCCGGGGTGGTGCGCGGCGACCGCCATCGGCTCGGGCACCGCGCCGTACCGGCGGCCGGCGACGCGGTAGGCCAGCTTGAGGAACAGCCCGGCTTCGGACGTCTTCTTGGCGGGGATGCGAGGCATCTGAGTTCTCCTTCGTTCGTGGTCACGAGGAGGACGAGACGGCTTCCGAAGACGTGACAGCGGGCGCCGTGAGCCACGCCACGAGCATGACGGCGGCCGCGGCGCCGAACACGACGGTCAGGCCGGCGGCGCCCAGCCCGCCGGTCGTCGCCAGCGCGAGCCAGCCGAACACCGCCGCTCCCGCCAGCCCGCCCGCCTGCCGGGCGAAGGTGAGCGACCCCAGGGTGACGCCCATCAGGGCCCGGTCCGCCCGCGTCTGGCCCAGGACGGTGTACGCCGACGTACAGACCGCGAAAGCCGCCCCGACAGCGAAGAGGCCGAGCGCCAGGAGCCAGGGCCGGCCGCCCAGCGCCGCCGCGACGGCGACCGCGGCGAGCCCGGCCGTGCCGAGCAGGCAGCCGAACCGTCCCCACGCCGTCATTTCGGGCCGCCGGCGGGCCAGCGCGGCGAAGGACGCGGACAGGGTGAGTTGCCCGGCGGTCATCGCGACGAGCAGCAGCCCGGTTCCGGCCGCCTCCGCGCTCAGGGCGGCGACCAGCGCGACGTAGGTGAAGGTGCCGTAGAGCGCGGCGCCGGCCAGGCCGTTGACCAGGACCGCGCGCGCCAGGACGGCGTCGGCGAAGACCTTCGGCGAGATCAGCGGGCTCGGCGTCCGGCGCTGCCGGCGGACGAACAGAAAGCCCGCCACCGCGGTCACGCCAACGAGGACGGGTGTCCATAGTGGACTCCGCGCGAGGTCCTCGAACGTGCCGAGCGCGACCACGGCGGACCCGGCCACGGCCAGCAGCACGCTGCCCGGCACGTCGAACTTTTCCCGGTCCCGGCGCGGATTCGCGGGCAGCCCGCGCAGGCCGAGCAGCAGGGCGGGCACGCACAACGGCAGGTTGACGAGGAAGATCCACCGCCAGCCGGGGCCCGCGGCCAGCACTCCGCCCAGCGGGGGTCCGCCGAGGGTGGCCGCCGCGAACACCGCGGTCTGCCAGCCCTGGCGGTGCAGCAGCTCGTCGCGGTCGAACAGCTCGCCGAGCGCGCTCATCGCCGTGACGATCAGCCCGCTCCCGCCCAGCCCCTGCAGGGCGCGGGCGGCGATCAGCGAGCCGACGCCGGGCGCGGCGGCGCACCAGGCCGAGGCCGCGGCGAACACGAGGACCGACCCGGCGAAGGTCACCCGGCGGCCGTACAGGTCGCCGAGGCGGCCGTGCAACGGCGTCGCGACGGTCAGGGTCAGCAGGCCGGCCGCGGTCACCGCGACGAGCCCGGTCCGGGCGTGCAGGTCGGCGCCGATCGAGGGCAGGGCCGCGGTGACGATCAGGCCGTCGAGCTGGGCCATGGCCATGCCGAGCAGCAGGCCGGCGAAGACGAGGTTCCGAGATGCGTGCATAAAGCACACGTTATACCGTGCCTTATGCACGCATCAAGGTCCGACGGCGGCCCGGCACTGTTCCGCCTGGTCCGGCACTGGGCGCGCCAGTGGGCGCCCGACGTCGTCGAGCGGTTCGCCGCCGGCGCCCCGCCGTCGTGGACGGTGCCGAACCTGTTCGTCATCCAGGCGATCGACGGCGCGGCGGGCGACGAGGTGACCGTCGCGGACGTGGCGCGCCAACTCGGCATCGACCGCTCGGTCGCCAGCCGGATGGTCGCCGAAGCGGCGCGAGAAGGCTTCGTCGTGCGCTCGACGTCGACACGGGACGCGCGCCGCGCGGTGCTGACACTCACCGACGCGGCGAAGGAGTTCCTCGCGGCTTCGCAGGCCCACCAGCGTCAGGCGTTCGAAGCGCTGGTGGGCCACTGGCCGCAGGAGGACCGCGAGCGGTTCGCGGGCTACCTGAGCCGGCTCGCGGACGAAGTCCTCGGCTAGCTTTCCGCGAGGATCGCGTTCAGCGCTTCCCAGGCGTGCCAGGCCCGCGTGACACCGAACTGGGCGTTGAACCGCAACGCGGCGCGCACGTCCTCCGGGGACGCGCCGCCCCGCAACGCGCGCCCGACGTGGGTGCGGAACGTGTCGGCCAGGGTCTGGTAGTGGACGTCGACGCTCAGGCTGACCAAGCCGCGCTCGCGCTCGCTGAGCGTGCCGGGCCCGTGCCCGGCGCGCATCCGGGACTGCAGGTCGAAGTAGCCGGTGAAGTGCGCGTCGAGTTCGGTGAGCCGGGCCCGCACCGCCTCCGGCAGCGGACTGGGGCCGTCCGACAGCAGCTCCGGCGGCAGCGGTTCGGCGTCCGGCCGCTCGAGGCCGAGTTCGGCCTCGAGCGCGGCGATCCGCTCGATCCCGGCGGCCGCGGCGTGGTAGCCGCAGTCGTACGAGACGAACCGCAGCAGCTCGCGAATGTCCCCAGTGGACACTCCGGCGGTCAGCCCGGCGCGCACGTGGGCGGTGAACGCCAGGCCGAGGCTCGCCTGGCAGACGTCGGCGGTGACGCACAGGAACGTCTTCTCGCGGTCGGTCAGCTCCGGGATCGCCCGGACGTACTTCGCGGTGGCGCCGACCATCTGGGCGAACACCGGGTCCAGGGCGGCCAGCCGGGTCAGGTTCGGCGTTTCGGTGGTGGTCAAGATGACTCCCTCAGTGAGTGAACATTCGTAGCGCTACAGCCGTAGTGCAACTGACGCTACACCTGTAGCGCGATGGGTGTCCAGCTACACTGGGTGCCGATGGAAGAGACCACCCGCCGCCGTCCCAACGCCCGCGGCCAAGGCGAGAAGCTGCGCGACGAGATCGTCACGGCCGCCGTGCGGATGCTCGACGAGCTGGCCGACGACGAAGCCCTGTCCCTGCGGGCGGTCGCGCGCGAAGTGTCGATCGCGGCGACGTCGGTCTACCTGCACTTCCCCGACCGCGACGCACTCGTCCTGGCCGCGATGCGGCGCTGCCACGAAGACCTCGTCGGCACCGGTGACGCCGCCGCCGAGGCCGCCGCCGACCCGGCGACGGCGTTGCGGGCCCGGATCCTGGCGCAGGCGCGGTGGGCGGGCGAGCACCCCGGGCTCTACAAGGTGCTGCACGAAAGCAAGGTCCACCGCCGGCACGGCATGCCGTTCAAGGAGGTCATGGTCGCCCGCACGACCGAGGCGGTCCAGCGCTGCATGGACGCCGGCCTGGCCCCGGCCGGCGACGCCGCCACCGTCGCCATCGACCTGCGGACCGCCGTCAACGGCATGCTCGCGCAGCGGATCAACGAGCCCGACCTGCCCTGGCCGCCGGCGGAAGAGCAGCTCGACCGGTTCCTGGCGAAGCTGGTCGGCCTGCGGCTCTGACCCGCCGGGACGACCGGCTATTCGCCCGTGCTGCCGTCGATCGACTCGCGGAGGAAGTCGGCGTGGCCGTTGTGCCGGGAGTACTCCTCGACCATGTGCACCAGGATCCAGCGCAGGCTCGGCCGGGTGCCGTCCGCCCGGGCGCGCTCGGCCCGCTGCGAGAGATCCGCCGTCTGGCCGACCACTTCGCGCGAGCGGGCAACGGCCTCCTCCCAGAGCCCGAAGAGCTGCTCCGGCGTGTCGTCGGCGGCGGATTCCCAGTCCCAGTCCGGCGTTGCCGTCCAGTCGATAGCGTCGAACGGCGCCCTCCGCGAACGGCCCGACAGCACGTACGAGAACCAGTGGTCCTCCACGTAGGCCAGGTGCTTGAGCAGCCCGCCGAGCGTCAACGTCGACGGCGCGTGCGTCGCGCGCAGGCCCGCCGCGTCCAGCCCGGCGCACTTCCAGGCCAGGGTCGCGCGGTGGAAGTCGAGGAAGCCGAGCAGGGTCGCGGCTTCGTCACCGTCGAGGGGCGGTTCGGGCCGCCCCTGGTCGTCCACTGAGGTCACGGTGCTCACGCCGTCACGCCGTCAGCGGGCGGACGTCCCAGATCCACACCCCGCCGACGAACTCCGCCGGCTTGCGCAGCAGAAGCTCCACTGTGGACTTCAGGGCTTCCTGGTTCTGCCGCGGCCCGACCACCAGCACGTCCGCGTTCCAGTACCGCAGGTCCGCGAGCGCCTGGGTGCGGTCGGCCTCGGTGACCTCCGCCGCCTGGCCGGTGCGTTCCACCTCCGCGAACAGGTCCGACGTCGGCCGCGGCACCGCGCCGTACCGGCCGCGGCGGTCCTCCGGCGAGGTCGGGCCGACGAAGTAGCCCTCCGGCATCGGGTAGCCGAGGCCCGCGTCGACCTGCCAGTGCAGCGGCTCGGCCTCGCCGGTGCTCGGCAGCGGGACCGGGACGAGCGAGCCGCCGGGGGCGACGTACTGGCGCCAGATCCCGTCGGCGAAGAAGGGCGGCGAGAGCGGGCGCTGGTGCGTCACCAGCTGCGTCGGCGCGATCGGGAGCAGCACCGCCACCACCGCGCCGATCCAGATCATCCGCAGCGGGAACGGCGGCTTGCCGTCGAGTGGCTCCGGCTGGGCGGCCGCCGCCGTCCAGACGCGGTGCGTCGCGATCGCCAGGAGCGCGCCGACCACCGGGATGCAGCCCATCGCCAGCCGGGATTCGAGTAGCGAATCGAGCAGCGGCAACTGGCCCAGCCACTTCCACAGGCCGGGGATGCCGGTGTCGTCGTGCGCCACGGTGATTTCGACGCCGAGCGAAAGCACGGCCATGACGTACATCGTGATCGCGAGCGCGCGTGACACGACGTCGCGCCACAGCCAGATCGTGAGCACCACCATGAGCACGATCAGCGGCCAGCCGAAGAACGCGTTCTCCTCGGTGCGGTTCATCGACACGTCCGCGGCCGCCTCCGGCGCGCCGGCGATCGACTGCGTCGCGAAGCGCGTGAACGCCGCCGTGTCGTTGCCCGCCGGGCCGTGCAGGAGCGAGTGGAAGCTCTGCGGGCCGAAGAACTGCCAGTACAACGGGAATCCGGCGATCAGCAGCGCGACGACCGCGCCGATGCCGATGCCCTTGCCCAGCGGCGCCAGCATGCCGCGGATCTCGCCGCGGTGCGGGATGAGGTAGGCGACCGCGAACACGACGAAGGTGATCGCGAAGATCATCAGCGGCTCTTCGCCCAGCAGGATCTGCCACGCGACGAGCAGGCCGAGCACGACGCCGTTGCGCACCGGGCGCTCGCCGCGGGAGATCTGGATGGTCTTGAGCGCGATGAACGGCAGCACGAACAGCACGACGAAGTTCGGGTGCGCGTTGCCGTGCGAGATCATCGGCGGCGCGAACCCGCAGAACGCGCCGCCGATCGCGGCCGCCGTCCGGTTGGGCACCAGGTGGCGCGAAAACACCCAGTACCAGCCGATCGCGGTGCCGGCGAGGCCGGCGGTGAGCACGATCGCCCAGGTCAGCGTCGCACCGAAGGTCAGCGTGATCGGGGCGAGCGGGATGTTCAGGCCGAACATCGCCGCGTTGGCCGCCATGTTGACGCCGAGGGGGTAGTTCTGCAGGTCCGTGGTGAACGGGTTCTGGAAGTGCAGCACCGACCGCGCGACGACCGTCGAGTACCACTCCCACTGGCTCTGGTCGGACGCGCCGTTCCAGAGGTAGCCACGCTTGAGGTCGAACCAGAGCCCGTTGTAGAGCAGGACCGTGAACAGCAGGTACGCGCCGGCGATCGCGGAGTCCTGCCACGCCCAGCGTTTCGGGCCTTCGGGGGGTTCGGGTGCGGGTGGCACGAGTTCGGGGACGGCTTCGGACTTCAAGCTCACGGTTCGACCACCCTGGCGAGGAAGTAGAGCGCTCCGGTGCCGGCGTGCCGGACCAGCAGCAGGAACGGCCGGTCCACCGTGACGGCGACCGGTTCGGCGATCATCATCGAGGTGAGGCGCATCGTCACCGCGGTGGCCGCGGCCCCCTCGAAGCCTTGTTCGTCGACGCGCAGCACAGCCTGGTGCAGCACCTCGGAAACGGTCAGCCGCGGATCCGGCGAGAGCCCGCTCAGGTCGGCGTCCTCGGTGAACATCGTGCGCACGCCGAGGCCGCGCAGCACGCCGGTCAGCTCGCTCGGAATGTCGAGCGAAACTTTCGGGAGGGCGAGTTCGACCGGCTTGAAGCGGATCTTGTCGAGCAGGCTCGTCAGGTTTTCCTGGTCCAGCCGGGTTTCCGCCTCGGCGAGGTCGCCGTCGGGCAACAGCACCAGCGTCTGCAGGCCGCCGGCCGCGACCAGCTGCACCGCCTGCCAGCCGCCGGCGTGCGCGTAGCCGACGCTTTCGCTGAGCCACATCGTCGGCACGTCGCGGGTGCCGGAGGGCGCGTGGAACGGCGCGTCGCTCGTGTTGGCCTCGCGGAAGGGCAGCTTCCACGCGGCTTTCAGGTAGAGGGCGTTGACCAGCACGGCCGCGACGTCCGCGTCGATCGAGCCGGGCGGCAGCAGCCGCGGGATCAGCCCGCGCGTGGTGCGGCCGACGTCGTCGTTGATCAGGGCACGCGCGGTCTCCGGCTCGTCGTGGAAGGGCGCGCTCGCGATGGCGGCTCCCGGCCACGCGGCCAGCTCCGTCTTGAAGGAGTCCTCGAGCGGGAGCCGGTCGTCAGCCCACAGCGTGTTGGCGACGGCCAGCTCGGGCTGATCGCCGCGAGCCTCTTCCCCGAGCCGGGCGGCCTCCCGGAGCAGGGCGGTCTGCTCGTCGGGGTCACCGAGCAGCGCGACCAGCTCGTCGCGGGTCCGGCCCCGGGCGGCCCGCGCGGCCAGGGTCAGCGCACTGGCCACCGAATACGGCGAGAAACAGCTGTTCCCGCCCTCGGCTCCGAGGGCTGCGTGGACGGCGAGGGCGAACCGGAGGTGGCTGTCCGTGGCCATGCGGGCGAGACTACCGGACCGGCCAACCCCCTCGGGCGCCCACGCGCGACCCCCGGGCAGCCGGCCTACGTGACGGAAAGGTCGACTCGCGTGATCGAGGAGTCAACACGCGTGATTGAAGGGTCGACACGGCGAAGGCCCCGCCCCAGCGGCGTGTCGACCCTCGGATCACGCGTGTCGGCTTCGCAATCACGCGTGTCGGCTTCTCCTGCACGGGCGTCAGCGGTGGAGGCGGGTTACGTGCCAGGAGTACCAGACGTGGGCTTGGGCGTCGGTCAGGGAAGCGACCTGGTCGATGACCACGCGGAGCAGGCCCGCGTCGTCGCGGGCCGCGTTCCAGGCCGGGACGAACAGCGGGTCGAGCGACTCCGGGGCGCGGCGCGCGAGCGCGTGCACCAGCTCGGCCAGCAGCTCGCGCTGGCCTTCCTGCATCGCCAGCCGGCGGCGGTCGCTCATCACGTACCGCAGCGCCAGCGCCTTCAGCAGCGCCACCTCCGCCGCGACCTGCTCGGGGACGCACAGGCGCGCCCGGTACCGGTCCAGCGGCTCCTCGCCGAACTCCTCGCGCGTGCCGGTGACCGCCGCCGTCGTGAAGCGGCCGACCAGCTCGCTCGTCAGCCGCTTCAGCGCGACCTGGGCGCCGGGCGAGCCGTCCGGTTCCCCCGAAACCAAAGCCGCCACCACCGGCAGCTCCAACAACTCCGAAGCAGCACCCTCCAAAGTGGACACCGACTGGGCGGAGAAGTGCTTGGCGGCGGCCTCGGCGACGGCGGCGCGCTCGTCCGGGTGGGCCAGCACGCGCAGCTTGATCCGGCCGGCCAGCACGCCGTCCTCGACGTCGTGCACCGAGTACGCGACGTCGTCGGCCCAGTCCATGATCTGGGCCTCCAGGCAGGTCCGCCCGTCGGGCGCACCGGACCGGAACCACTCGAACACCGCGGCGTCGTCGGCGTACACCCCGTACTTCGCCTGGCCGGGCCGGCGCGGCCACGGGTACTTGGTCGTCGCGTCCAGGCAGGCGCGGGTCAGGTTGAGCCCGGCCGGGCCGCCGTCGGCGCCCAGCAGCTTCGGCTCCAGGCGGGTGAGGATGCGCAACGTCTGCGCGTTGCCCTCGAACCCGCCGCACGCCGCGGCCACCTCGTCGAGCGCGCGCTCGCCGTTGTGCCCGAACGGCGGGTGCCCGATGTCGTGCGCCAGCCCGGCGGTGTCCACCAGGTCCGGGTCGGCGCCCAGCTCGTCGGCGATGCCGCGGCCGATCTGGGCGACCTCCAGCGAGTGCGTCAGCCGCGTGCGCGGGACGCCGGTGACCTCGGCGCCCTCCCCCGGCCCGACCACCTGGGTCTTGCCGGCGAGCCGGCGCAGCGCGGCGGAGTGCAGCACGCGGGCCCGGTCGCGGGAGAACGCGCCGCGCCCGTCCGCCCGCGCGCCGGGCAGCGCCGCGCCCTTGGCCGGCTCCGGCAGCAGGCGGGCGGTGTCGTGCTCGGTGTAGCTCACCCGGCCAGCCTAAACGGCCCCACCGACAGAAACTCAACCCAAGAACGTCGCGAACAGGTCGTCGGCCGGGGTCTTGGTCAGCCGGTAGTACAGCAGCGCCCCGGTCTCGCGCACGATGTAGCGGAACTGCGTGACGCGTTCCTGCACGATCGGCCCGCTGTGCGTCGGCGCGGTCCAGGCGTCGAGCCCCAGGTCGTCGGCCATGGTCCGGGCCCGGAACGAGTGCCACGGGTCGCTCACCAGCACCGCCGTGTGCCAGCCGCGCGCCTGGACCTCGTCGGCGACCGCCCGCAGGCTCCGCAGCGTGTCGCTGCCCTCGCCGACGGCCAGCGTCGCCGAGGACGGCACGCCGTGGCGGGTCAGCCAGAGCTGGCCGGCTCGGGCCTCGGTGAAGTTGTCCTCGGCCTTCTTGCCGCCGGCGGTGACGACCGTCTTCGCGACGCCGGCGTCGTAGAGCTGCTTGGCCTTGACCAGCCGGGCGGCGTAGATGTCCGACGGCTTGCCGTTGTACTGGGCCGCGCCCAGCACCACGATGACGTCGGCGGGCGTCCGGTCGTTCTGGCGGGCGACCTGCCACACCCGGAACGCCGTGCCGCCGACGAGCGCCAGCAGCATGAGGACCGTGCCGAAGGCGATCCGGCGCGCCCAGCTCGCGAGCGACGGTTTCGTGCGTTCAGCGGTACCCACCCGGCCCATTCTTTCAGAGCGGCTCAGAGCCAGCCACGCTCCTCCGCGACGCGCACCGCTTCGGCCCGGGTCCGGGCGCCGGTCTTGCCGATCGCGGCGGACAGGTGGTTGCGGACGGTCCCCTCCGACAGGTGCAGCGCGCGGGCCACGTCGGCCACCGTGCTGCCGTCCCTGGCTTCGCGCAGCACGTCGTGCTCCCGCCCGGTGAGCGGGCTGGCGCCGGTGGCCAGCGATTCCGCCGCCAGCGCCGGATCCACCACCCGCAGTCCACTGTGGACACGCCGGACGGCTTCGACGAGCTGCTCCGGCGGGGCGTCCTTGACGACGAACCCGGCCGCGCCCGCCGCCATCGCCCGGGCCAGGTAGCCGGGGCGGCCGAACGTCGTGCAGATGATCACCCGGCACGACGGGAGCGCGGCCCGCAGGTCGGCTGCGGCCTCCAGGCCGTCCTTGCCCGGCATCTGGACGTCGAGCAGGGCGACGTCGGGCTTGGCTTCGCGCGCGGCGGCCACCACCTCGTCGCCGGAGCCGACCTGCCCGACCACTTCGATGTCGTTCTCGAGGCCCAGCACGGTGGCCAGTGCCCCGCGGACCATGGCCTGGTCGTCGGCCAGCAGCACCCGGATCAAGCGAGTCCTCCCGCGGGTTCGGCGCGCACGGCCGGGGTGGCCGGGCTCGGTTCGGGCAGCGGGATCTCCGCCCGCACGGTCAATCCTCCCCCGGACCGGACCGACGTCCGCAACGTGCCCCCGACGGCCGCCAGCCGTTCGGTGAGCCCGCGCATGCCGTTGCCCGGGACGACCTCGGTGGCCGTGCCGTCGTCCTCGATCTCCAGCCAGTTGCCGCCCAGCCGCACGCGCACCTGCTTGGCGCCGGAGTGCCGCAGCACGTTCGTCACGGCTTCCCGCAGCACGTAACCGAAGGTGTTCTGGAACTCCGGCCGGACGTTGTCGACCGCGTGCGGGAGGTCGGCGTCGATTTCGGCGGCCCGCAGCGCCGCGCGGGCCCCGACCAGCTCCGCGGACAGCGACACCTCGCGGTACTCCGAGACGGTCGCGCGGACGTCGGAGAGCGCGCTGCGGGTCAGGCTCTCGACCTCGCGGATCTCCTCGACCGCGCGGGGGATGTCGCCGGAGCTCTCCAGCACCCGCCGCGCCAGCCCGGCCTTGACGGTGATCGTGGTGAGGCTGTGGCCGAGCAGGTCGTGCAGGTCACGGGCGACGCGCTGGCGCTCGTTCGTCACGGCGAGGGTGGCGATCTCCTCGTTGGCGAGCTCCAGCCGGCGGATCGCGCGGATGAGGCTGGACATGAAGAACATCGCCAGGGTGACCGAACCGACGGTGATCAGGTCGCCGTAGTCGTTCCCGAACCGGCCGGCCAGGAGCAGGATCCCGGCCCCCAGCACCAGCGCCGAGCCGTCGAGGATCACCACCCACGCCGGCGGCACCAGGAAGACCATCGCCGCGGTGCCGTAGAGCAGGACGAACGGGCTGGCGTGGACCACCGCGACGAGGGTGAGGCCGAGGGTCAGCATCCCGGCGCCGTAGGCGAAGCGGACCGGGCGGGGACGGTCGAACGCCAGCGGGAAGAGCGCGTACGAGAGCGCGTAGCCGTAGACGAGCGCCCAGAGCCCGATCAGTCCGGGTGTCACGTGGTCCGCCGCCAGCAGCCGCTTCGTCACCGGGATGAGGTAGGGCAACGTGAACACGATCGAGAAGATCGGCCAGCGCACCTTGTCCGGGCCGGCGCCCCGCTTGCCGCCGCGGGGCGGGTCCTCCCACCACGCTTCCCGGTTGACCAGCCCGAACCGGTGGTCCGCGCCCTCGCCCTTCGCCATGGTTCCTCGTCCTTCCGGCCCTCAGACGCGGGCGCTGTCCTTACGGTAACGCCTGATCACCAGCGCCCCCAGCACGACCGTCCACGCGGCGAGCACGCCCACGGCGTGCGGCAGCGACACCACCATGTCGGTGGTCACCGCGGGCCGCACCACCTGCAGCACCCAGTACGTCGGCATGATCTGCGCGACGTCGTGCATCCAGTTCGGCATCGTCTCCAGCGGGATCCAGAGGCCGCCGAGGAAGCCCATGCCGAGGGTGACGATCATGCTGATCGGCTGCATCGAGTCCGGCGTGCCGAACTGCCCGATCAGCAGGCCGAGCAGGACCAGCGGGAGCGTGCCGAGGAAGACGCCGGCGAAGATCCGGACCCAGCCCGTGGCGTCCAGGTGCACGCCCTCGACGGTGACGGCCAGCAGCGGCACCAGGACCAGCGCGGGCAACCCGACGAGCATCCCGGACAGCGCCTTGCCGCCGAGGTAGCCGAACCCGGTCAGCGGGGTCAGCCGCAGCTGCCGCTGCCAGCCGAGCGCACGCTCCAGGGCGAGCCGGCCGCCGCTGGTGTTGGCCGCGGCGAACGTCCCGAAGGTCATCATGTTGATCATGATGACGGCGGCGATCTGGGTGTGCTGCGGGTCGCTCGTCTTGGTGAAGACGTTGGCCTGCAACAGGAACATCAGCACCGGGAACGCGACGACGAAGACGAGGAACCGCGGCGCCCGGAAGTTCCGGCGGATCTCGGTGAGCAGGTAGGTGGCGTTCATCGCACGGACTCCGTGGTCTCGTCGGCGGTCAGGGACAGGAAGGCGCCTTCGAGACCGACGGCGCTGATTTCGACGTCGTGCACGGCCGGCACCGCGGCCTTGAGCGCCCAGAGCGTGGCGTCGGAGTCGCCGCTGGAGATCGCGACGCGGTCGCCGCGCAGCTCGTACTCCTTGACGCCGGGCAGCGCGGCGATCACCGCGTCGGTGGCGCCCGGGACGGCGGCACGCAGCGTGCGGCCACCGGCCAGCGCGCGGACCTCGGCGACGCTCCCGTCCGCGACGACCCGGCCACGGCGCATCAGCACCACGCGGTCGGCGAACTCCTCGGCCTCCTCGAGGTAGTGCGTGGCGAACAGGACCGTGCGGCCGGACTCGGTGAACGAGTACATCGACTGCCAGAACTCGCGCCGGGTGCCGACGTCCATCGCGGCGGTCGGCTCGTCGAGGATCAGCAGGTCGGGGTTGCTGACCAGGGCGACGGCGAAGCGCACGCGCTGCTTCTGCCCGCCCGACAGCTTGTTCGCGCGGCGGCCGGCCAGCTCCTCGACGCCGGCGGCGCGCAGGGCCTCGGCCACCGGCATCGGCTTGCGGTGCAGGGCCGCGACCATGCCGACGGTCTCGCCGACGGTCAGGTCGTCCATCAGCGCGCCGCCCTGCAGCATCGCGCCGATGAGCCCGGCGCGGACGGCGTCGATCGGCTTGCGCCCGAACACGCGCACCTCACCGGCGCCGGGCGTGGTCAGGCCGAGGATCATGTCGACGGTGGTGGACTTGCCCGCGCCGTTCGGGCCGAGCAGGGCGACCACCTCGCCCGGGGCGATCGTCAGGTCGACGCCGTCGACCGCGTGGACGTCACCGTAGTGCTTGCGCAGGCCGGTGAGGTGGACCGCGGCCCCCGCCGCCACCGCCTGGATGTCTGTTTCTCGCATGCCCCCAAGGCTGCCGCCCGGGAAGCCCGGGTCCCCAGACCGTGCGTCACGACCTGACCGTGACAGGTGTCAGGGGTGCCGGGGCCGAAAAGCCGTGAAGGCCTCCTTCCCGGCCTTAAGAGCCGGTAAGGAGGCCTTCACGGACTACGGCGTCAGCAGCCGATGAGGCGGCCGGCCAGGTAGGACTCCAGCTTGTCGATCGCGACGCGCTCCTGGGCCATGCTGTCGCGGTCGCGGACCGTCACCGCGTTGTCCTCGAGGCTGTCGAAGTCGACCGTCACGCAGTACGGCGTGCCGATCTCCTCGTGCCGGCGGTAGCGCTTGCCGATCGAGCCCGCGTCGTCGAAGTCGACGTTCCAGTGCTTGCGCAGCAGGTCCGCGACGGCCTTCGCCTTCGGCGTGAGGTCGGCGTTGCGCGACAGCGGCAGCACCGCGGCCTTGAACGGCGCCAGCCGCGGGTCGAGCTTCAGCACGACGCGCTTGTCGGTGCCGCCCTTGGCGTTCGGCACCTCTTCCTCGTAGTAGGCGTCGATCAGGAACGCCATCATCGACCGGCCGACACCGGCCGCGGGCTCGATGACGAACGGCCGATACCGCTGCTTCGACGTCGGGTCGAAGTACGACAGGTCCTGGCCCGAGTGGTTCGAGTGCGTGGTCAGGTCGAAGTCGGTGCGGTTGGCGATGCCCTCCAGCTCGCCCCACTCCTGGCCCGCGTTGAACGCGAACCGGTACTCGATGTCGACGGTGCGCTTCGCGTAGTGCGAGAGCTTTTCCTTCGGGTGCTCGAAGTGGCGCAGGTTCTCGGCCTTGATGCCGAGGTCGGTGTACCACTTCGTGCGCTCGTCGATCCAGTACTGGTGCCAGCGCTCGTCCTCGCCCGGCTCGACGAAGAACTCCATCTCCATCTGCTCGAACTCGCGGGTCCGGAAGATGAAGTTGCCCGGCGTGATCTCGTTGCGGAACGACTTGCCGATCTGGCCGATGCCGAACGGCGGCTTCATCCGCGACGTCGTCTGGACGTTCGAGAAGTTCACGAAGATGCCCTGCGCGGTCTCCGGCCGGAGGTAGTGCAGGCCCTCTTCGGACTCCACCGGGCCGAGGTAGGTCTTCAGCATCATGTTGAAGTCCCGCGGCTCGGTGTACTTGCCACGCGTGCCGCAGTTCGGGCAGGGGACGTCGGACAGGTCGTCCTCTGTCGTCTCCTTGCCGCTGCGCGCGGCGTACTCCTCGGCGAGCTGGTCGGCGCGGAACCGCTTGTGGCACGAAAGGCACTCGATCAGCGGGTCGGTGAACACGTTGACGTGCCCCGAGGCGACCCACACCTGGCGCGGCAGGATGACCGACGAGTCGAGGCCGACGACGTCGTCGCGGCCCTGCACCACGGTCTTCCACCACTGGCGCTTGATGTTGTCCTTGAGCTCGACCCCGAGCGGTCCGTAGTCCCACGCCGAGCGGGTACCGCCGTAGATCTCTCCGCTGGCGAAGACGAAACCACGGCGCTTGCACAGGCTGACTACGGTATCGATGGTGTTCGTGGGCACTCCACGCTCCGGGAACTTGCGGGGACGGTCAGGACTGGAACATCCAGGGTATCCGGCCGGGCCCACCCCTTTTCGCGCAGGCTACGGCCGCGACACCAGCGACGCGGTCACGACGCGGTTGTCCTCGTAGCCCTCGCTGCCGCCGACGTACTCGCCGCCGCAGGTGACCAGCAGCAGCTTGTGCGGCCCGTCCGGGGAGAACAGCTGCTCCGAACGCCCGGCCAGCTCCGACTTGTGGATGGTTTCGGTCGCATCGACGCGGTAGACCCACGCGCCGCCCGCGGCGTCGGTCAGCTTGACCTCCTGGCCCTGCTTGACCTTCCAGAGCTCGTCGAAGGGGCCCTTCTTGCCCTTCCAGTTGATGTGCCCGGACAGCAGCGCGACGCCGTGGTCGGCCCCCAGCTTCGCGCCCCACCAGGCGGCCTCGTCGAGGCCCTCGGGGATCTTCAGGGCGCCGTTCGCGTCGAGGTCCTCCTGGACGAGCTTCGCGGTGCCGCCGGCGGGCAGGACGAGCTGCGCGGGCGCCTTGCCGGTGTCCGCCTGGGTGTTCTGGCCGTCCTGCTGGTTCGCGGCGGCGACGGGCGTCCCGGCGCCGTTCGCGACGGCAGGTTCATCCTTTCCGGTGAACACGAGCAGGGTCGCGACGATCGCCGCGACCACGAACGCGCCGGCGACGCCGACGATCCACCAGCGGCCGACGCCCGTCTTCCGCTCCGCCGGGTTCTGCTCCTGCATGGGCTTGTGCTCCTTCGCTGTCGTGGCCACCTCACCGGCAGACATGCCGCGAGGGGCGAAGGAGGTTGCACCGAATGCGCGGGTGCGTCGCAGGCTGTCCGACGCTCGGCACGAGCGCCCCAATGTGGCGTTGGTTGCGTCCAACGCACCGAACGCCACATTGGGTGCGCTGGACGCACCGAACGCCACATTGGGGCGCATGCCAGGCCCGGCACGAAGCTCGGGCGGGCGAGGTTAACCGGCGGGTCGCGTCACCAGCCTGGCCGTGACCAGGCGGTTCTCGTCGTAGCCCTCCGTGCCGCCGACGTAGTCGCCGCCGCAGGTCACCAGCACCAGCCGGTGCGGGCCGTCCTGGCCGAACCAGCGGGCGGCCTGGGCGGGCAGCGCCTCCTTCGGCACCGTGACGACGTCGTCCACGCGGTAGACCCAGCGGCCGCCGCCCGCGTCGACGACGCTGACCTCGTCGCCGTCGCGCATCCGCCACAGCTCGTCGAACGGCCCGCGCGTGCCCTCCCAGTTCACGTGCCCGGACAGCAGGGCGGCGCCGCGGTCGGCGCCCAGCTTCGCGCCCCACCAGGCGGCGTCGCCGAGCCCGCGCGGGATCGGCAGCACGCCGGTGCCGGTGAGCTCGGTGCGGACCAGCCGGGCGGTGGCGCCGTCGGGCAGCCGGACCGTGCCCGGCCGCTGCTGCGCGGCGGACTCGCTGTCCGCGGGCAGCACGGCCGGGGCCGCGTCCTCCCCCGGCAGCGTGCCGGGCGGCGGGGCCGCCGCCAGCGGCGTCGACGTCGGCGGCAGCCAGGTCAGCACGACGATCCCGGCCGCGAAGGCGGCCACGGCCAGCGCCGCCGAGACCGCGGCCAGCGCGGTGCGCAGCACCTAGTCCGTCCCGGTCTTGCGCCGCTTGCCGAGCAGCAGGGCGACCGCGGCGAAGAAGACCCCGCCGAAGAGCAGGCCGATGCCGAACGGGACGCGGGAGCCGTCACTGCCGGTGTCGGGCGCGGCCGCGCCGAGGTAGCCGGCCGGCACCTGCGTCGGCACGGCGGCCTGCGTGGCGGTCGTGCCGCCCGTCGGGCCGGCCGCCTTGGCGACGAACCCCTTCGGGACCGAGCAGCTGACCCCGCCGAGGACGATCGTGGTCCGCACGTCCTGCAGTGCGGCGCCCTGGGCGTCCTTGACGTGGGTGGTGATCTCGGCCCGCCAGCCGGCGACGGCGGTGTAGTCGCCCCCGCGCCAGCCGTCCTGGCGGATCAGCTGGTCGAAGGCGGCGACGCGGGTCAGCTTGAGGTCCGACAGCGTCGTCTCCCGGTCGGCTCCGGTGATGTCGCCGGGCGGGCCGAGCCGCAGGTTCTTCAGCTGCAGGCCGTCGGTGCCGCCGGGCATCGGGACGATGCCGAGCGCGCCGCCCTGGCGCACCCACAGGCGCGTCACCGACGACGTGCCGGAGAGCTTGGCGGGCCCGGTGCAGTCCACCGCGGTCTTGGCGCCCTCCAGCACCAGCACGGTGTTGTCGGCCGGTTTCGCCCCGCCCTGCCAGTTGTCACGCAGCGCGTAGTTGGTCTCCGCGACGGCGGTGGGCACGGTGGTGGCCTGCAACGCGGCGACGACGTTGTGGTCCCGGCTCGCGACCCCCGGCGGGTACGGGTCCTGTGACGCGCTGTAGCGGCCGAGGTCGATCTGGTAGTGCCCGCCGAAGGTGGCCCGCTCGCCGTCGTCCTTGGGGACCGAGACGCGGTCCGTACCGAGTTTCGACTGGCCGGGCAGCAGCGGCGAACGTTGCGTTTCGGTGATCAGGGCCCCGCCGCGCCGGCCTTCGTCGCCGATCCGCACCGACGCGATGTTCGCGAACGAAACCGGCCCGGTCTTTTCGTCGACCGCCTGGGTCTGCGCCCCCGCCAACCCGGTGCCGACCAGCGGGAACACCACGGCCGTCAAGGCGGCTGCCTTCGTCACGAAACGCGTCATGTCTCCCCACTGCTTTTCCTCGGGCGTGCCGCAAGCGACGAAATGCTCCGCGACAACCTTGCACCGTCGGCCACGACATGCGAAGCCGCAGGGCCAATATCCCACGAACTCACCCGAACGGGGTAATACGACCAGCCGTACCCCGCAGCTCGGCGCCGGACCGGGGCTCCCGGACGGGGGAACACTAGGATGGGCGGTGCCGTTATCGGCAATGACTACGGAATTCATGGTCGCAGACGGCGCAACGCCGCAACGAGCAGCGTGGAGGCGGGAATGGCGACGGTCACGGGGAGTGGCGCCCAGCCGGGGCTCGCGGAGTGCGCGCCGGCGTCCGAAGCGGCGCCCGCGCACCCGTCGCCGTCGGTCCTGACCGACGCAGGCGACCTGCTGCGCGCCCTGGCGGCGCCGGTCCGGATCGCGATCGTGCTGCAGCTGCGGGTGGCCGACCGGTGCGTGCACGAGCTGGTGGACGCCCTCGACGTCGCGCAGCCGCTGATCAGCCAGCACCTGCGGGTGCTCAAGACGGCCGGGGTGGTCCAGGGCGAGCGCCGCGGCCGCGAGGTCGTCTACCGGCTCGCCGACGACCACCTGGCGCACATCGTGGTCGACGCCGTCGCCCACGTGCAGGAAGGAAAGTGATGAACGCCGCCGCGCCGCGCGCCCAGGCCCCGGTGCCCGGGCGCCGATCGACCAAGCAGCGGGCCGCGGTCGTCGAGCTGCTGAGCACGATCGACGACTTCCGCTCGGCCCAGGAACTGCACGACGAGCTGCGCAAACGCGGTGACGGCATCGGCCTGACGACGGTGTACCGCACCCTGCAGTCGCTGTCGGAGGCCGGCGAGATCGACGTGCTGCGCACGGACTCCGGCGAAGCGATCTACCGCCGCTGCTCGGCCCACCACCACCATCACCTGGTGTGCCGGCTGTGCGGCCGCACGGTGGAGGTCGAGGGGCCGGCGGTGGAGCGCTGGGCCGAGAAGATCGCGGCCGAGCACGGCTTTTCGGAGATCTCCCACACGGTCGAGATCACCGGCACCTGCGCGGAGCACTGAGCCCGGGATCGGCTCCACGGCCCGGCCACGCCACGTCGTCGATCGCGAGCCACGGCGCGGCGGCCACGGCGGCCGGCGTGGTCCCGGCGATCGCCCGGACTTCGCGGTGCAGGTGGGACTGGTCGGTGTAGCCGCTCCGGACGGCCACGGTGGCCGCGGCATGCCCCGCCGCGAGCAGGTGCGCGGCGTGGTCGAAGCGCACCAGCCGCGCGGCTCCTTTGGGGGTCAGCCCGAGCTGGGCCCGGAACCGGGACCACAGGCGCTGGCGGCTCCAGCCGACCTCTTCGGCCAAGCCGTCCACCCGCAGCCGTCCCCGGGCGGCGACCGTCCGCCGCCAGGCGTGGGCGACCTCGGGCTCGACCGGGGCGCGAGCGGCCCGTCGGCCGAGGACGTCGGCGGCGATCGTGAACCGTTCGTCCCACGACCGGGCGGCCCGCAACCGGTCCTCGACCTGCTCGGCGTCACGGCCCCAGACCTCGTCCAAGGCCACTACGGTGCCGGTCAGCTCGGCCGGCGCGCCGAGCACCGCGGCCGCGGCCACCGGCGACAGCCGGATCTGGAGACACTCGCCGCCGAGCCCGCCGGTCCGGACGCGGCCGGGAAGCAACCCGGCGACGAAGCTGCCGCGCTCGCGTCGCCCGTCGGCGTCGCAGACGACGCCCCCGGCGTCGCTCAGGTCCACGATCAAGGTGACCGAAGGGTGCGCGACCATGGCGATCTCGACGGGCCCTGCGACCCGCTGGCGGAACCCGGCCATGGCGACCCCCGGCAGCCGGCCCGGGGAACGCGGCACGGCGACGTCCACGTCCGCCCACGTCCAGCCGCTCGACAGCACGAGGGCAGCCTAGGCCGAGGGGCGCCCGGCCGTCGCCGTGAAGCGCAGCAGGAGTTCGCCGGTGGTCTCAGGCGCTTCGAGGAGGGGCACGTGCCCGACGCCGGGCAGCAGCTCGACGCGCGTGTCCGGGACCGGTTCGTACCGGCGCGCCGACGCCGGGTCCCACCGCGGGTCGGCCGCGCCGAAGAGCACCAGGACGGGGCGCCCGAGACCGGCGAGCCGGTCGGGCACGCTCCGCTCGGCGACGTAGGCGGCGTTGCCGCGCAACACTTTCCGGAACGTGCGGTAGGTGATGGTCTCGAGGTCCTCGATCATTCGGGCCGGGATGTCCACCGGGCGCGCGGTCGTCGCGACGACCCCCTTGCGGATCATCGCGTCCGAGCGCCGCGCCCACAGAAGCGGGCCGAACGGCGGGGCGAGCAGGGCCCGGAGGACGAGCGGCTGCGGGAGGAACGCGTCGAGGCTCGGGCCGGTGCTGATCAGCGCGAGCGACCGCACCAGGTCCGGGCGCCGTTCCGCGAGCGAGGTGGCGACGTAACCGCCGCTGGAGTGCCCGGCCACCGCGACCTGCCGCAGCCCGAGGTCGTCGAGCAGCGCGGCCACTCGGCCGGCCTGCGCGGGCACCGCGTACAAGGGCGCGGGCGAGGACCGGCCACACCCGGGGAGATCGACCCGGACGACGTGGTGGTGAGCGGCGAGAGCCCCGGCCATCAGGTCCCACGAGGCGCCGGAGGCCCCCGATCCGTGGACGAGCAGCAGGGGCGGCGCCTCCCGCGGGCCTTCCTGGACAACGTGCATCCCGTGGGCGAAGCCGTGACTGACCATGCGCCGGACGATAAGGGCGCCACCGGCCGCCGGTCTTGGACGAATGTCAGCGCCCGGACGGTCGGCTGCCGGCCCAAGCCTCAGTACTCGTACGGGTCCTTCGGGGCCGGGATCGTCGTGACCGAGGCCGGGGTGAAGTCCGGTGTGTAGCTGTTGTCCCTCGTCGCCGTGCCCGGGACCACCTGGCCCGTCACCTGGATCCAGGCGTCGCTCGCCAGGTGGTCGGCTTCGCCGCCGCGGAGGCGGACCGTCACCGGGAACGCGTCCGCCGCGCAGCAGCTGATCACCAGGCGGGCCAGCAGCGTGCTGCCGCCGGTGTGCACGACGAACCCGGTCAGGGAGACCGTGCGGCCGTTGAGCGTGCCCGCGGTGTCCCAGCCCGCGCGGCTGACGAACTCGTTCACCGGCAACGGCACCACGTTCCCCGCCGGCAGCGCCGGGAACGCGGCGGAGTTGGCGGCGGCCGCGCTCGCCGGCACCCGCGCCTCGGTGCGGATCACCGAGTCCGCGCCCAGCGCGGGCGGGGCGATCAGGAACACCGCCAGCACCGGCACCAGCAGCAGCCAGGCCGGCCGGGTCGAGTGCGCGTGGCCGTCGCCGGCACCGTGTTGGCGGTCCGGAGCGGCCCCGGCAGTCCGGGCGGCACGCAGGTCTCGCAGGATCGCGACGGCGCCCAGCAGCACCATCACCCCGCCGCCCACGATGATCCACGGCTGTTGCGCCGGCTTGACGTAGCGCAGGTAGTCGCCGTTGGCCGCGATCTTGACCAGCGCCCCGCCGAGCAGGATCAGCAGGATGTTCTGAGTCTCCCGTTTCACGCGACCCCCACCAGCACTCCGGCCACGACCGCGCAGGCCGCCGCCACCACGAACGTCACGGGCGCGAACCGCACCGCGAACGACCGGCCGAACGTGCCCGCCTGCAGGGCGAACAGCTTGACGTCGACCGCCGGCCCGACGACCAGGAACACCAGTTTCGGCAGCATCGGCAACGCGGTCAGCGACGCCGCGACGAACGCGTCCGCCTCGCTGCACAGCGCCAGCACCACCGCGAGCACCGCCATCACCACGATGCCCAGCACGATCTGGTCGCCCAGCACACCGAACCACTTCGCCGGCACCAGCACGTTCAGCGCCGACGAGATCAGCGCGCCCAGCACGAGGAACCCGCCGGCCTCGGCCAGGTCGGTCCGCGCGGTCTCGGCGAACACCCGCCACCGCTGCCCGGACGCCACCTCCGGAAGCCGGCGCAACGCGCGTTCGGTGATCCATTCGAGCTTGCCGAAGCGGGCCCACAGCCAGCCCATCACCAGCGCCGTGGCGAGCGAGCCGGCGAACCGGGCCAGCACCATCTCCGGCTTGCCGGGGAACGCGACCGCGGTGGCCACCAGCACCACCGGGTTGACCGCCGGTGCCGCGAGCAGGAACGCCAGCGCCGCGGCGGGCGCCACGCCCTGTCCCATCAGCCGCCGCGCCACGGGAACCGAGGCGCATTCGCAGCCGGGCAGCGCGACCCCGGCGAGCCCGGCGACGCCGACGGCCGCACCGGCCCGGCGGGGCAGCACCTTCTCGAGCACGCGCGCGGGAACGAACGCGGCGATGGCGCCGCTGATCAGCACGCCCAGCACGAGGAACGGCAAGGCCTGGACGCAGACGGCGACGAAGACCGTCGATCCGGTGCGCAGCGCCGGCACGTCGAACAGCTGCTGCAGCTGCCCCTGGCCGAGGATCGCGATCAGCAGGATCGCGCACAGCACCTCGACCGAGCTGATCCGGAACCGGCGGGTGCGCCGGGCGGGCTCGGCCGCGGTGTCGGGAAGGGTGTCCACGCCGTGATGATGCCAGGACCGGCCGGCAGGGCGGGACCCGCACGGGCCGCGAACGGCGGATCACGGTCCGTTTTGGACCCTCATTCGCCGTTCGCGCCGAAAAATCATCCCGCCACTGCCCGGAATGCCGTGAAGGCCTCCTTACCGGCTTTTAAAGCCGGTAAGGAGGCCTTCACGGCTTTTGAGCCCGGTTACTCCGGCAGGATTCCCGGCAGGTCGGTCCGCAACTGCGAAGCGGTCGACACCACCAGCATCAGCAGCGTCCCGAGCGCGGCCGCGTCCAGCCCCGCGGCCGGGAAGGCGTACCGCAGCGTGACGTCGACGCCGTTGTCCGAGTGCCCGATCCCGAGCGTCCCGAACAGTCCCTGCCCCGCGCGCTCGGCGACCGCGACCGACAGTTCCGGCGCGTCCGCCAGGTCCCAGCCGACCACGCAGGTCAGGGTCAGCACTGTGAGGCCTTCGCCCAGCCTGGTCGCCTGGATCACGCAGGGCACGCCACCGTGGGAGAACGTCAGTGCCCCGTCGTCGTCGACGCGGACCTCGAGGTAACGCTCGAGAGCGTCCTTCGCCTGCGTGAGCAGCTCCGCGGTTTCGGCCGCTTCGGTCGCACTCATGAAGAAGCCGCCTGGTCGACAGCGCCGCCGAAGCGCCTGTCCCGCTTCGCGAACTCCAGGCAGGCACGCCACAGGTGCGTCCGGTCGAAGTCCGGGAACAGCGTGTCCTGGTAGACCATCTCGGCGTAGGCCGACTGCCAGAGCAGGAAGTTCGACGTCCGCTGCTCGCCCGAGGGCCGCAGGAACAGGTCCACGTCCGGCATTTCCGGCTGGTACAGGTACTTCCCGATGGTCTTCTCGTTCACCTTGTCGGGGTTCAGCTTCCCGGCGGCGACGTCCTGCGCGATCCGCTGCATCGCGTCGCCCAGCTCGGCCCGGCCGCCGTAGTTGACGCACATCGTCATGTTCAGCGCCGTGTTGTGCTTGGTCTTCTCCTCGGCCGCCTGCAGCTCCTTGATGACCGACGCCCACAGCTTCGGCCGCCGCCCGGCCCAGCGGATCCGCACGCCGATCGAGCCGAGGTAGTCGACCTGGCGGCGGATGGTGTCGCGGTTGAAGCCCATCAGGAACCGCACTTCTTCGGGGCTGCGCTTCCAGTTCTCGGTCGAGAACGCGTACACCGAGAGCCACTTGACGCCCAGCTCGACCGCGCCGCTCGCGACGTCGATCATCACCGCTTCGCCGCGCTTGTGGCCTTCGATCCGCGGCAGGCCGCGCTGGTTGGCCCAGCGGCCGTTGCCGTCCATGACGAGCGCGACGTGCTTGGGCACCAGCTCGCGCGGGATCTCCGGCGGTTTCGCGCCCGACGGGTGCGGATCCGGGGCCCGCAGCTCGTATCGCGACGCCTTGCTCTCGCGTCCCCTGCGCAGCACTGCGAGCCTCCCTGGATGGGTGAAACCGATCGGGCCCGACCTTACTGCCCAGGCGCGGCGGCCTCCCGGGCGCGTCGCTCGACCAGGGGCAGGGACCTCAGCTGACGCTCCAGGTGCCACTGCAGGTGCGCCGCGACCAGGCCGCTCGCGTCGCGGCGGGTGCCGGGCAGGGTCGACTCGGCCAGCGGCCATTCGCCGTGCAGGAGGGCGGTGAGCAGGTCCAGGACCTCCGGGGCGGGGTGCACGCAGCCGGGGACGCGGCAGTCCTGGCACATCGAGCCGCCGGCGGCGACGCTGAACGCGGTGTGCGGGCCCGGCAGGCCGCAGCGGGCGCACTCGGTCAGCGCGGGCGCCCAGCCGGCGTAGGACATCGCGCGGAGGAAGAAGGCGTCGAGCACCAGGGAGGAGTCGCGCTGCCCCTCGGCCAGCGCCCGCAGGGCGCCCACGACGAGGAGGTACAGCTTGAGCACCGGCTCGCCCTCTTCGGCCGACAGCCGGTCCGCGGTTTCGGCGATCGCGCTGGCCGCGGTGTAGCTCTGGTAGTCGGCGACCAGCGGCAGCTGGAACGCGTCCACGGTCTCGACCTGGGTGATGACGTCGAGGGTGCGCCCGGTGTAGAACTGCACGTCGACGTGGCCGAACGGCTCCAGCCGGGCCCCGAAGCGCGACGAGGTGCGCCGCACGCCCTTCGCCACGGCGCGGACCTTGCCGTGCCGCCGCGTGAGCAGGGTGACGATCCGGTCGGCCTCACCCAGCTTGTGCGTGCGCAACACCACCCCGGTGTCGCGGTAGAGGTTCACCACCCCGACATCGTCCCACTGTCGGGCGATGCCGGGGCGGACCGACCCGGGTTCAGCAGTAGTAGCCGGTGCAGTACGTGCTGACGGACGCGGCCGCGGCGATCGTCACGATGATCATGATGATCGCGAAGATCCAGCCGAGCGCCCCGATGATGGTGGCGATCAGGCAGAGCGTGCGCGTGGTGTTGGAGGCCTGCTCCGCCATCGCGTAGTTGCCCTGCATCTTGTACGTCTTGACCTCGTTGGACTTCATGATCGCGAAGATCGCGAGGATCCACATGAGGAAGATGCAGCCGATCGCCCAGCCCTTGTACTCCTTGATGGCGTTGATGTCGCCGGGACCGCCGGGCGCGCCGTAGCCGGGGGCACCGTAGCCCGGGGCACCGAAGCCGCCGGTGGGCGGCTGGCCGTACGGCGCGGGCTGGCCGTAGGGCTGCGCGGGCATGCCGCCGGACGGCGGTCCGTAGCCGGGCTGCGGCGGCTGCTGACCGTAGGGCTGCTGCTGGCCGTAGGGATTGGTCATGAACTTCTACCCCAACTATGAGTGAACTTCCCCCGGGTGACCCCGGCGGTGGTGCGGGACCGGGTCAGCGCTGCGGCGGCTGGTCGGTCGGCGGCTGCTGCCCGAACTGGCCCGGCTGGAGCTTCTGGGTTTCCCCGGCCCCGCCCTGGTTTTCCGGACGCAGCATCTGGGTGCGCTCCGCCTGCTCGTCGAAGGCGGACCCGCCCCCGGCGTCCGGGCGGAGCATCTGCGTGCGCTCGGCCTGCTCGTCGAACGCCGAGCCGGCCGGCGGCTGCTGGCCGAAGCCACCCGGCTGCGGCGGCTGGCCGAACGCGCCCTGCTGCGGGGGCTGCCCGAAACCACCGGACGACGGCTGCTGCGGGAACCCGCCGGATGCGGGCTGCTGCGGGAAGCCACCGGAGGACGGCGGCTGGCCGAACCCACCCGGGGCGGGCTGGCCGAAGCCGCCGGACTGCGGCTGGCCGAACTGACCGGGCTGACCCGGCTGCTGGCCCGCCGGCGGGTAACCCCCGGCGAACGGCTGGGCGCCCGGCTGGCCGAACGGGGCCTGACCGGCGGCGGCCGACGCGTCGGCCTGCACCACCACGGTGCTCACGATCTTGTCCGCGAACGTCTGGGTCTTGTCGTCCCACAGCGGCCACAGGAAACCGAGGTAGCAGGGCAGGGCGTCGGCGATGTGGGCGAGGTCGCGGAGGAAGGCCGTGCCCACGCCGACCGGCTGCCCGGTCTGCTCGGAAACCAGCTTGATGCCGAGGATGCGCTTGCCGAGGGACTGGCCGGTGTTGCCCTGCTGGATCCACCGGTTGTAGATGGCCCAGCCCAGGCCCACGAGCCCGCCGAGCCCGTACAGGATGCTGCCGACGACCTGTGCGCCGCTGGCCACCAGCACGAGCGCCAGCAGGTCGATGACGAGGATCGGGGAGACGTCGATCAGGTAGGCACCGGCGCGCTGGCCCCAGTTCGCGTAGTTCCGCGGCGCGCCGAAGGGACCGCCCTGCTGGCCGAACGGCGCGGGCTGCCCGAACGGTGCCTGCTGCCCGTAGGGCGCGGGCTGGCCGTACGGCGCCTGCCCCGGCTGCGGCTGTCCGAACGGCTGCTGGCCACCGGGCTGCTGCCCGAAGGACTGCTGGCCGTAGGGATCGGTCATTGGGTCTCCCCCTCGCTGTTCACTCCACCGCACACCCCGTGCGGACCCGCCGGGCGTACGGCGCGGTCCGCGGGAGCGTACTCCGTTCGGGTTCGGCCGCGCTGCCCAGGCATCAGCTGTCCGGGTGATTCGCACGCGTGGCTCCGACGCACGGCGCGGCCCGCCGGTTCCCGGCCGCCCGGATCAGACGTGCAGGGCCGTGAACGGCGCGAACGGCAGGTTGCGGATGACGAACCAGACGACGAACACGACCGAAAAAACCAGGGGCGTCCAGCGCCAGTGCAGCCAGCTGGTCACCGCGCGCCCGCGCAGGCGCCCGGTGGTCCACGCGACCATGCTCCACACGAACAGGAGAACGACCACAAAGGACACGGCGTTGTAGTGCAGGGCCGCCGGGATGTCGCCGTGCATCAGGCTGTAGGCCATCCGCATGCCACCGCAGCCCGGGCAGTCGATGCCGAAGAGCGTCTTGGTCGGGCAGACCGGCAGGAACCCGCCGGGGGTGGTCGGGTCGCCGACCCAGACCACCGCGCAGCAGACGCCCAGCCCGGCGACGACGGCCAGCGGCGGCGCGAGCGCCCGGAGCGTGGCCTTCGCCCCCTGGGCGGGGATTCCCGTGTAGACGGTCGTGGTGGTCATCTCGGCAACCACGCGGCCGTCCCGACGAGGACGACGAAGAAAATGACGTAGAGCAGCAGGAGGATCCCGGTCGCGATGGCCGACCACATCGCCCACTTGCGGGCGTCCGCGGCCGCCTTCTGCGCCTCGGCGTGGAAGCCCTGGAACCAGAGGGAATTGACCTGGCTGGACTTCACGATCGAGACGACACCCAGGGGCAGGCAGCACAAGACGGTGGACAGGATCGCCCACACCATGTTGTTGTCCGGCGGCGGCCCGTAGTTCGGGGGCGGGTAGCCGTAGCCATAGCCGGGGGGCGGCCCGCCCGGGGGCGGGTACGGCGGCGGGTACTGGTCGGTCACCGGGGTCCTCCTGCTGCTTCGCTACGTCAGTACCGCGGCGTGGTGCCGAACGTGAAGACGCCGGCGATCGAGAGGATGACCGCCAGGACGATCCACGCGACGCCGACGACGGCGGAGATGATCGCCCACTTCTTGGCGGAGTTGGCGGTTTCCTGCGCCGCGGCGTGCTGCCCCTGCGCCCACAGCCCGTTCACCTTCGCGGCCTGGACGATCGACACGACGCCGAACGGGAGGCAGCAGAACAGGGTGGTGAGGATGGCCCAGACGAGGTTGTTGCTCGGCGGCGGCCCCGGCTGGTAGCCACCGGGCTGACCGCCCGGGTAGTTCGGCTGGTCGCCGGGGTAGTTGGGCATGCCCTGGCTGTCGGTCATGATCTGTTGTTCCCCTTCGTCGTGCTCCGTGGACGACCACCCGGTCCGCTGCCGCCCCGACCGGCCGCGGTGTGGTCGAAGCCGCGACTGTAGGGGTCCGGAGGCCCCCGCGTCCGGCGTTTCCTCCCGCCGCGACCGAAATGAGATCAGGAATTCTTCCGAACGGGGAACTCGCAGGTCAGAAGCCGAGCCGGCGCAGCTGCCGCGGGTCGCGCTGCCAGTCCTTGGCCACCTTGATGTGCAGGTCGAGGTAGACCTTCGAGCCCAGCAGCCGCTCGATGTGCTTGCGGGCGGTGGCGCCGACCTCGCGCAGCCGTTCGCCCTTGTGCCCGAGGATGATCCCCTTCTGGCTGGGGCGTTCGACGTAGAGGAACGCGTGCACGTCGATCAGGTCGTCGCGGCCTTCGCGGGGCAGCATCTCCTCGACGGTGACGGCGATCGAGTGCGGCAGCTCGTCGCGGACGCCTTCCAGCGCCGCCTCGCGGATCAGCTCGGCGACCAGGGTCTGCTCGGGTTCGTCGGTGAGCTCGCCGCCGGGGTAGAGCTGCGGGCCCTCGGGCAGCCGCTGGACCAGCAGGTCGGCCAGGGTGCCGACCTGGAAGCCGTCCACTGCGGACACCGGGACGAGCTCGGCGAACTCCATCACTTGCTGCAGGGCAAGCAACTGTTCGGCGACCTGCTGGGGCTGGACGAGGTCGGTCTTGGTGACGATCCCGATGACCGGCGTCCGCTTGGCGATCTTCTGCAGCTCGGCGGCGATGAACTTGTCGCCGGGGCCGATCTTCTCGTTCGCCGGCACGCAGAAGCCGACGACGTCCACTTCGGACCACGTCGTGTGCACGATGTCGTTGAGCCGCTCGCCGAGCAGGGTGCGCGGACGGTGCAGGCCGGGCGTGTCGATGAGGACGAGCTGGGCGTCCTCGCGGTGGACGATGCCGCGGATGGCGTGCCGGGTGGTCTGCGGCTTGCTGGAGGTGATCGCGACCTTGGTGCCGACGAGGGCGTTGGTCAGCGTCGACTTGCCGGCGTTGGGCCGTCCGACGAAGCAGGCGAAGCCGGAGCGGTGCTCGGTCATCGGGTGAGCACCTGGAGGATCTCGCCGCGCGGGTCGGCGAGGATGATCGGGGCGTCCTTCGCGAGGTCGCGGACCGCGTGCACGGACGCTTCCTTGAGCAGGCCCTCGCCGGTGACGACGGCGGCGGCTTCGATGCCCTCGGCGCCGCTGGAGAGGGCGGCGGCGACCGCGGCCTGGAGCGCGGTGAGCTTGAACGAGGGCTGGTCGACCGTGCCGGCGGCGTAGGTGCGGCCGTCGGTGTCGCGGACCGCGGCGCCTTCGGCGGCCTGGATGCGGGCGCGCGAGGACCGGGCCAGCGTGACCAGCTTCCGGTCGTCGGCCTCGAGGTCAGGCATGTTCGACGCTCCTGTCGCGTTCGTCGGGGTGGGGCAAGCGCGTGCGGCGCCGGGCGCTGCGGTCGGCCGGGTCCGTCACCGCGTCGGCGTCGGCCGGGTGCACCACCACGGAGGTGATCCGCATGCGGCCGCGCCGGTCCTTGCCCCCTTCGGCGAACAGCCGAAGGCCGGCGACCTCGGCTTCGGCCCCCGGCAGCGGGACCCTACCCAGTCGTTCCGCGAGCAGCCCGCCCACGGTCTCCACGTCGTGGTCTTCGAGGTCGACGCCGAACAGCTCGCTCAGGTCGTCGACGCTCATCCGGGACGACACGCGGACGGCGCCGCCGTCGAGCTCCTCGACCTCCGGTCGCTCGTCGGCGTCGGATTCGTCGGTGATCTCGCCGACGATCTCCTCGAGGACGTCCTCGATGGTGAGCAGGCCCGCCGTGCCGCCGTACTCGTCGACGGCGATCGCCATGTGGTTGTGCGAGCGCTGCATCTCCTTGAGCAGCTCGTCGAGCCGTTTCGAGTCGGGGACGAACGAGGCCGGGTTCATCACGGCGGTGACGAGCGTGGCCGGCCCGTCGGGGTCGAGGTAGGCCGCCATGAGGTCCTTGATGTTGACGACGCCCGCGATGTCGTCGACGGACTCGTCGATGACCGGCAGCCGGGTGAAGCCGGTGCGCAGGGCCAGCGCCAGTGCCTGGCGCACGGTCTTGGTGCGCTCGATCCAGACGATCTCGGTGCGCGGCACCATGACCTCGCGGGCGACGGTGTCGCCGAGCTCGAACACCGAGTGGATCATCTCGCGTTCGGAGTCCTCGACGACGCCGCGTTCCTGAGCGAGGTCGACGAGCTCGCGCAGCTCGACCTCGGAGGTGAACGGGCCTTCGCGGAAGCCCTGGCCGGGCGTGATGGCGTTACCGATGAGGATGAGCAGCCGGGACAGCGGGCCGAGGACGGAACCGAGGACGCGGACGGGCCCGGCGACGTAGCGCCCGATGCGGTAGGGGTGCTGGCGGCCGAGGGTGCGGGGGCCGACGCCGATGAGGACGTAGCTGACGACGACCATGACGACGGCGGCGACGAGCACCGCGAGGCCGAGCGGCTCGAGCCGGGTACCCACGAACACCGTGACCAGCACGGTCGCGGTGAGCTCGCAGCCGAGGCGGAGCAGGAGCAGCAGGTTGATGTGCCGCCGTCGTTCGGCGACGACGGCGGCGAGCTGGCTGGCGCCGGGCAGGCCGAGCCGGGCGAGCCCTTCGGCCCGGGCCTGCGAAACGGTGCTGATGGCCGCGTCGGCCGCCGCGAACACGCCGGCCAGGAGGACGAGCGCGATCGCGAAGAGGAGCTGGTCCATGGCTGGCGCCTAGTACCGCGCTTCGGAGGTCAGGCGCCGGCCCGGCAATGCGCCCCAATGTGGCGTTGGTTGCGTTGGACGCACCCAATGTGGCGTTCGGTGCGTCCAACGCACCGAACGCCACATTGGGGCGCTTGGGA
>NZ_JBFACT010000013.1:0-175351 GCF_040640995.1 Amycolatopsis sp. NPDC021455
GTGACGGGAGTTCAGCCGTGGCCTATACCTATCGGGTGCGTCCAACGCACCCAATGTGGCGTTCGGTGCGTTGGACGCACCGAACGCCACATTGGGGCGTTTGGAGCCGACCCCTCGGTGCTAGCGGACCAGGGCCTCGATGCCGTCGAGCATCCGGTCGAGGCCGAACGCGTACGCCGTGTCGCCCTGGGCCTTGGCGCTCTGGTCGAAGCCGCCGCCGAGCCAGATCCGGTTCATCGCCGGGTGCGCGTCGACGACGAAGTAGTTCTCCCAGAACGAAGACCGCTGGTGCCACCAGGCCTCGGTCGACTGGCCGGTGCTGCGTTCGAGCCGCGCGTCCTCCGCCCCGAGCGCCGCGTTCGCGTCGACGTACGTGCCGATCCCGTTGGCCGCCGCGACCGCCTGCCGCGGCGAAAGTCCCAGACTGTCCATGATGGACAGCAGGTACTCCTGGCCGGCCAGCTGACCGGGCCCCAGCGGCGGCCGGACCCGCGACACCTCGCACAGCCACGGGTGACCGCGGTAGGCCGCCCACGTCCGTTCCGCGTACAACGCCACCTGCTCGCGCCAGTCGCCGGGCCGCGGCTCGCCCGGGCCGGGCAGCCGCCGCTCGACGAGGACGTCGTCGACCATCAGGTCCACCAGCTCGGCCTTGCCGGGCACGTAGGTGTAAAGCGTCATCGTGCCGGCGCCGAGCTCCTTGGCGACGCGGTGCATCGACGCGGCCGCCAGCCCGTCGGCGTCCGCGACCGCGATCGCGGCGGCGACGATCCGCTCGATCGTCAGCGTCGGGCGTCGGCCCCTGGTCGGTTCGGGCGCGCCGCCACGGGCGCGCCAGAGCAGCGCGAGCGTCCGGTCGACGTCTTCGGCCCCAGTGCGTTCGACGGTCATGCGTTCCCCTCGCTTCTCGCTCGGAGATTACCCTGGAAGGGGACACAGGGGGTGTGAGGAGATGACCCGACGCAAACCACCCAAGGTCTCTTTCCGCTGGTGGGTGGACCGGCAGATCGACGAAGCCCGCGAACGCGGCGAGTTCGACGACCTGCCCGGCACCGGGAAGCCGCTGCCGAAGCCCACCGGCAACGACGCGGCCACCGACTGGGTGCTCCGCGAGGTCAGGAAGGGCGGGCACGACACGAAGGCGTTGCTGCCGCCGGCGCTCGCGCTCAAGCGCGAAGTCCAGGACCTGCCGGAGCGGCTCGCCGGGGAGCGGACCGAACGGCAGATCCGGGACGTCGTCGAGGACCTCAACGCCCGGATCCGCCAGGCCTACCTGAACCACCACACCGGGCCGCCGCTCACGGTGGCGCTGGTGGACGTCGAGGAGGCCGTGACGGACTGGCGGCGCTCACGAGCCGCGTCGTAGCAACGCCCGCTCCGCCGCGGTCCACGCGGTCGTGGTGAGCAGGTAGATCCCGGCGGCCTGGGGCACGACGAGCGTCGCGAGCACGGTGCCGTAGGGCAGCAGCCGCAGCAACTTCCCGCCCGGAACGTCGGCGGCGGCGGGCTGCCGGCGCACGGAGAACCACGCGACGACGGCGAGCCCGGCCGCGATCACGAACACGAGCGGGCTGCCGGCGAGGCCGTGCGCGCCCAGCGGCGTCCCGAACAGGGTCGCGCCGAGCAGCGAGTTGGGCTCGCCGCCGATCGTGGCCGTGGTGAACAGCCGGTACATGACCATGAAGAACGGCAGCTGCAGGAGCATCGGCAGGCAGCCGACGAACAGCGAGGTCCCGGACTCCTGCTGCAGCTTCGTCATCTCCGCGGCCAGCCGCTCGCGGTCGCGGCCGTGTTTCTCCTGCAGCGCGCGGATCTCCGGCAGCAGGGCGGTCCGGGCTCGTTCGCCGCGGGCGGCCGACCGGGCGAGCGGGTGCAGCAGCAGCCGCACGCCGAGGGTGAAGACGACGATGGCCAGCGCCGTCGAGAGCGGGCCGGTGAGGGCGTGGATCAGGTGGTACGCGCCTTCGACGGGCACGTCGAGAAAGCCGAACATGGGCAGCACTCCGCAAGGTGTGAAGGAATGGGGTGAGCGGAATGGCTGCGTCGAAGTGGTTCCTACGCAGCCGTGCTGCGCGAACCGGGTGCTCGTGGGCGGCTCCGGCCCGGTCTGCCCGGGTCGCGGAGCCGGATCGACTCGGCGCGCCGGGCCCGGCGGCGCAACGCCGTCGCGCGGCTGCGCACCGGCGCCGACCACAGCGCGAGCTCGGCGCGGTGCGTGCTGCCGACCAGCAGGACGACCAGGAGGCTCGCGGCGGCCAGGGAGGCGAAGGCGACCAGCGCCGTCGGGCTCGCCAAAGCGGGGAACGCCAGCTCCAGCAACGTGTGCACGGCGCCCCCCTTTCCTTCCAGCACCAGAGTAGCGAAAACGGTAACAGCCCGATGGGCTGTAACCTGGTTCGATGAGAGGCCAACTAGTCGTCGTGCCGATCCTGGCGCTGCTCCTGCTGTTCACCGTCCCGTGGTGGACGCTCGTGCTCGCGCCGGACTGGGGCACGGCGGCCACGATCGCGGGCACCGCGGTGTTCGCGCTGGGCCTGGTGACCATGCCGGTCGCCATGGTCCGCGGCCACGCGCGGCGCCAGCAGGACGCCGCCGCCCGCCTCGGCGACTCGCTGCTCGCGGTGATCTGGGTGCTGTTCAGCTGGTCCGTCCTGAGCCTGGTGCTGCGGGTCGCGCTGCTCGGCGTCGACGACCCGGCGCGGTCGCGGATCGTCGCCGGCGCGGTCGCGCTGATCGCCGCCGGGCTGCTCGTGCACGGGAACCGCGTCGCCATGCGGGTGCCGCCGGTGAAGGCGGTCGACGTCGTCATCCCGCGGCTCGGCCCGGGGCTCGACGGCCTGCGCGTGGCGGTGCTGACCGACACCCACTTCGGCCCGATCGACCGGACGAAGTGGTCGGAGGAGGTCGTCGCGGCGGTGAACGCCCTGGAGGCCGACGTCGTCTGCCACGCCGGCGACCTCGCCGACGGCGCGGTGGCCAAGCGCCGCAAGCAGGTCGACCCGCTCGGCGGCGTCCAGGCCGGGCTCGGGCGGTTCTACATCACCGGCAACCACGAGTACTTCGGCGAGGCGCAGGCCTGGCTCGACCACATGGCAGGGCTCGGCTGGGACACCCTGCACAACCGCTCGACGCTGCTCGAGCGCGGCGGCGACCGGATCCTCTTCGCCGGCATCGACGACCCGACCGGCACGGCGTCCGGCCTGCCCGGCCACGGCCCCGACCTGGCCGCGGCGCTGGCCGACCGGCCCGACGGCGTCCCGGTGGTGCTGCTGGCCCACCAGCCGAAGCAGGTCCGCGAGGCGCGCGAGGCGGGCGTCGACCTGCAGATCTCCGGCCACACGCACGGCGGGCAGATCTGGCCGTTCCACCTCCTGGTGCGGCTCGACCAGCCGACGCTGTCCGGCCTGACCCGGCACGGGGAGACCCAGCTGTACAACAGCCGGGGCACGGGGTTCTGGGGACCGCCGTTCCGGATCTTCGCGCCCAGCGAGATCACGCTCCTCACCCTGCGCCGGGCCTGACCCGAGCGCGGCCGCCTTCGGGTGGCTGCCACCGACAAAATTTTTTGTCTTGACAGTCTCGGTCGTCGGGTGTCAGGCTGTCCGCATGACCGCCACCGCCTTGCACCCCACCCGCGCCCTGCCCACGCCGACCACCCGCGCCCTGCTGGCCTGCGGGGCCCTCGCGGGGCCCGTCTTCGTCGGCACCGGGCTGGTCCAGGGCCTGACCCGGGCCGGCTTCGACCTGACGCGGCACCCGGCGAGCGTGCTCGCGAACGGCGACCTCGGCTGGGTCCAGATCACGAACTTCGTCCTCGCCGGCCTGCTGACCCTCGCCGCCGCGGCCGGGATGCGACGGGTCCTGCCCGGCCGGTGGGGACCGAGACTCCTGGCGGGCTACGGCGTGAGCCTGCTGTGCGCGGGTGCGTTCCGCGCCGACCCGCAGGACGGCTTCCCGCTCGGCACGCCGGCCGGTCCGCCGTCCTCGGTGAGCTGGCACGGCACGCTGCACTTCGTCTGCGGCGGCCTGGGCTTCGCCGCCTTGGTCGCAGCCTGCTTCGCGATCGGTTCGCACCTGACGCCGGCCCGGGCGTGGTACTCGCGGATCACCGGAGTGCTGTTTCTCGTAGGCTTCGCAGGCGTGGCGTCGGGGTCGGCGAGCCCGGCCGTCGTCCTCGGCTTCTGGGCGGCCGTGGTGATCGCCTGGACCTGGCTCGCGACCACCTCCACCCACCTGATGCGGCGCACCGTCGCCTGAAAGGAGAATCCCCATGAGCACGACGGTTTCCGCCGACGGCACGAAGATCGCCTACACCCGGGCGGGGTCCGGCCCGGCGATCGTCCTGGTCGACGGCGCGATGTGCTACCGCGGCTCGACCCCCAACGACGCGCTGGCGAAGGAGCTGGCCGCGAAGTTCACGGTGTACACGTACGACCGCCGCGGACGCGGGGAGAGCACGGACACCGGGCCGTACACGGTCGGCCGCGAGGTGGAGGACATCGCCGCGCTGATCAAGGAGGCGGGCGGCGAAGCGTTCCTGTTCGGCATCTCCTCCGGCGCCGCACTGGCCCTCGAAGCGGCGCGCAGCCTCCCGGTCCCGAAGCTGGCGGTGTACGAACCGCCGTTCGTGGTCGACGACACCCGCCCCCGCGTCCCGGCCGACTACCCGGCCCGCCTCGACGCGGCACTGCGGGAGGGCAAGCGCGGCAAGGCGGTCAAGATGTTCATGACCGAAGGCGTCGGCCTGGGCAACGCGACGGTGGCGACGATGCGGATCATGCCGTTCTGGGCGAAGCTCAAGCGAGTGGCCCACACACTCCCGTACGACACGGCCCTGGTGGCGGACCACCAGGCGGGCCGCCCGCTGCCGGCGGCCTGGCCGGAGGTGAAGATCCCCACGCTGGTCATCGACGGCGGCCGCAGCCCGGAGTGGATGCGCAACGGCGTGTCGGCGCTGGCGAAGGTCCTGCCCTCGGCGGAGTACCGGACGCTGCCGGACCAGACGCACATCGTGAAGGCGCCCGCGCTGGCACCGGTGCTGACGAAGTTCTTCCTGAGCTAGGCGGCGATCGTCCGGTCCACGGCACCGAGGTCACGGGGCCGTCCGCGCGCAGGCGCTCGTCCAAGGCTCGCGCGGCGGCTTCGGGCACCACGTGTTCGCTCATCGCTCCGGTCCGCCGCTCCGGTTCCACCCCGCGATGAAATCCAGCAGCACCGAGCCGGTATCTCCGGCAGGATCGGTCCCGTGCGCATCCGGATCCTCGACGCCGACATCACGACCCTCGAGGTCGACGTCGTCGTCAACGCCGCCAACTCCTCGCTGCTCGGCGGGGGCGGGGTCGACGGCGCCATCCACCGCAAGGGCGGTCCCGAGATCCTCGCCGAGTGCCGGAAGCTGCGAGCCGGGCACTACGGCAAGGGGCTGAAGACCGGGCAGGCCGTCGCGACCACCGCGGGGAAGCTGCCCGCGAAGTGGGTCGTGCACACCGTCGGCCCGGTTTGGTCGGCTTCCGAGGACCGCTCCGGGCTGCTGGCCGACTGTCACCGCAACGCCCTGCGCGTGGCGCGGGACCTGGGTGCCCGGACCGTCGCCTTCCCCGCCATCTCCACCGGCATCTACCGCTGGCCGCCGGAGTCGGCCGCCGAGATCGCGCTCACCACCGTCTCCGCAGCCGATCCCGGCCCCATCGAGGAAGTCGTCTTCGCCCTGCGCGGTGAAGCCGCCGTCGAAGCCTTTCGGGCTCGTCACAACTCGCTTGCCTGAACGATCACCGAACGGGCAGGGTGCAGGCGTGTCCACCCGCGCCCTGGTTTTCGACTTCGACGGCACGCTCGCCGACACCGAGTCCGCCGTCCTGCAGGCGTGGCAGGAGGTCTTCCGGGAACACGGCACCGAGCTGCCGATGGCAGCCTGGTACGCCGTCATCGGCACGCAGCACACCACGCCCGCCATGTTCGCCCTGCTCGCCGAGCACGCTCCGGGCATCGATCCCGAAGCCATGCGGCCCCGCACGCGCGCCCGGGTCTTCGAGCTCCTCGAAACCCTCGGCCCCCGCGAAGGCGTCCAGGCCTACCTCGAGACCGCGAAGGACCACGGCCTCAAGCTCGCCGTCGCCTCCAGCTCGTCCGGGGCCTGGGTGAACCCGCACCTCGCACGGCTCGGCCTCGACCGCTACTTCGACGCCGTCCTCACCGGGGACC
This sequence comes from Amycolatopsis sp. NPDC021455, assembly GCF_040640995.1. Lineage (NCBI taxonomy): Bacteria > Bacillati > Actinomycetota > Actinomycetes > Pseudonocardiales > Pseudonocardiaceae > Amycolatopsis > Amycolatopsis sp. NPDC021455. Next base: position 6,202 of record NZ_JBFACT010000013.1, read on the forward strand.
TCCACAAGGCCAAGCCCGACCCGGACCTCTACCTCGCCGCCCTCGACGCGCTCGGGACAGCAGCGGAAGAGACCATCGCCTTCGAAGACACCCCGCACGGCGTCACCGCCGCCAAGGCCGCCGGGCTGACCTGCGTCGCCGTGCCGAACGCCATCACCTCGAGCCTCGACTTCGGGCAGGCGGACGTCGTGCTGCCGTCGTTCGCCGCCAAGCCCCTGGAAGCGCTGCTCAGCCGCTGACCAGCGGCAGCAGCCGGTCCAGGAACGGCAGCTGGCCCTTCACCAGCTTCTCCCGCGCGACCTCGAGCGAAAACCACGCCACCCGGTCGACCTCGGGGAACTCCTGCTGCCTGCCCGATCGCGGCGGCCACTCCATCGTGAACGTCCCGGGCACCACCTCGGCCGGGTCGAGGTCGGCCTCCACCGCCCACGCCGTGACGACCTTGCCGCCCGACTGCTTCACCACGCCCAGCTCGACGTATTCGCCGTCCGGCGCCGGCAGCCCCAGCTCCTCCTCGAACTCGCGCCGCGCCGCCTTCTCCGGCGACTCGTCCGGGTCCAGCTCGCCCTTGGGCAGCGACCACGCGGCCGCGTCCTTCTTCGCCCAGAACGGCCCGCCCATGTGCCCCAGCAGCACCTCGACGTCGTCGCCGCGGCCGCGGTAGAGCAGGAGCCCGGCACTGTGTTTACCCGCCATGGAGAAAGTCTCCCAAGATTTTTCCACGAGGGTGTCGAAACCCGCCGGGCCCGCTCGACGCGTTGGCAGAAGGCAGAAGGAACCCAGGGAAGGAACCCACCATGACCGCCACCATCGCCCGCGAGACCCGGACCACCGCGACCCCGGCCAAGACCCAGGTCACCGGCATCGTGACCGGCGCGAGCCGGATCGTGATCTCGTTCCTGTTCGGCTTCCACGGCCTGCAGGGATTCGGCTTCTTCGGCGGGATCGACGGCCAGGGCGGCGGCGTCCCGTTCGGCTCGTTCCCCGGCTGGTGGGGCAGCGTCTTCGAGCTCGCCGGCGCGCTGCTGCTGCTCGTCGGGCTCGCCAGCCGGCCCGCCGCGATCCTGCTGTCGGGCGTGATGGCCTACGCGTACTTCACCGTGCACGCCCCGATGGGCCTGCTGCCGCTGCAGAACATGGGCGAGCCCGCCGCGGTCTACTCGTGGGTCTTCCTGCTGTTCGCCGCGATCGGCCCGGGCCGGTTCGCGCTCGACAGCGTGATCAAGCGACGCCGCTGAAGCCGACGCCGAACGAGCGCGGTCCGATCAGTAGCCGCCCTGGGCGGCCGCGAGGTCGGACCGCGCCATCACGTGTTCCATCAGGCTGGTCAGCACCTGCTTGGTCGACTCCCGCTCACGGGCGTCGCACAGCAGCAGCGGGACGTCCATGCCGACGTCGAGCGCCTGCCGGACCTCCTCGGTGCCGTAGCGGTACGCGCCGTCGAAGCAGTTCACGCCGACGACGAACGGCAGGTTGCGGCGCTCGAAGAAGTCCACCGCGGCGAAGCAGCTGTCGAGCCGCCGGGTGTCGGCCAGCACGACGGCGCCGAGCGCGCCCTCCGCCAGCTCGTCCCACATGAACCAGAACCGGTCCTGCCCGGGCGTGCCGAACAGGTACAGGATCAGGTCCGGGTTGATCGTGATGCGGCCGAAGTCGAGGGCGACCGTCGTGGTCGTCTTCTGCTCGACGCCGGACAGGTCGTCGACACCCTCGGACGCGGTCGTGATGACCTCTTCGGTCCGCAGTGGCGGCACTTCGCTCACCGAACCGACCATCGTGGTCTTGCCGACCCCGAACCCGCCGGCGATGAGTACCTTGACCGCGGTCGCGGTCAGGTTCCGCCGGGGGTCAGAGTTTCCGGATGCCATCAAGAACCGCCTGCAATACGTGTCGGTTGGGGGTTTCCTGTGCCGGTGCCGCGGTACGGAACAGCACCAGGTTCTGCTCGATGAGGTCGCTCAGCATCACCTTCACCACGGGCAGCGGGAGATCCACCCGGGCGGCCACCTCGGCCACCGAGACGGGCCGCTGGCACAAGGCGATGATGCGCGCGTACTCCGGTTCGAGCATGCCCGCTTCGTGCGCCGTGCGCAGCGCCACGACGAGCGTGATCAGGTCGAGCCCGAGCGTGTCCGACCGGGTGCGGCCGCCCGTGACCGCGTACGACCGGACCAGCGGACCGGCTTCGTCGTCGAACCAGGCTTCGTGCCGTGGGCTCATGGCGCGGGCTGGACGCCGGCGCCGGTACGGGGCGCGGAGGTGAGTACCTGTCCGACTCGCTTCACCATCAGGTTCATCTCGTACGCGACCAGCCCCATGTCCGCGTCCTCACGGGCCAGCAGGGCGAGGCAGGCGCCCCGCCCGGCCGCCGTCACGAACAGGAACGCGTGGTCCATCTCGACCATCGTCTGGCGGACGTTGCCGCCGCCGAAGTGCCGTCCGGTGCCGCGGGCCAGGCTCTGGAACGCCGAAGCGACCGCGGAAAGGTGTTCTGCGTCTTCCTCGGAAAGGTTGCCGGACCTTCCGATGAGCAGGCCGTCCGAGGACAGCACCACCGCCCGGTCCGCCCCGGCGACCCGCTTGACGAGGTCGTCCAGCAGCCAGTCGAGCTCGTGGGCGCCTGAGTTGACCATTACTCGCGCTCTCCGTACCTGTCGTCGTTCTCGGAAAACTCTTCGTCACGGGCCCGCCGCGTGCCCTGCTGGAAGGCGGACAGCCTGCTGCGGGCGACCTCCGGCGAATCCAGCCTGACCTCTTCGCGCTCCGCGGCCGCCGCGGGCTTGTCTTCCCGCAGCTGGGGCACGAGGTTCTGCTGACGTCGCCGTTGCGGCAGCGGCGGGCGGCCGGGTGCCTCCGGGCGGCGCGGCTGCTGCGGACGGCCTTCGGGGGTCGTCGCGGCCCGCGGTTCCTGCGGTGGCCACGCCGGCTGCTGCGCGGCCGGACGCGCCGGGCGCGAAGTCCGGGCGGGCGGCGCGGGCGGCCGGACGGCGGCCACGGGCTGGGCCTGGGTCGGCTGGCTCACCGGCTCGGACACGGACCCTACCGTGACCGGCGTCGGCACGGACGGCGGCTGAGATTGCGGCAGTGATTGCGGCTGTGCTTGCGCCGGCGTCCGCTCCGGGGTCGGCGGCGGGACGGTCACCGGGGGGACCGCCATCGGCGGCACCGGCGTGGGCGGCTGGGTCACGGTCGCGGGAGCCGTCGGGGGTGCCGGCGGGGCGGCGGCCGGCTCGGTGCGGTGGCGGGCCGGGCGGCGCTGCGGCCGCTTGAGCGGCGCGACCTCGTCGTTGGCCGTGGTCTCCGGCTCGACCGGGTTCGGGACGAGCTCCGGCTTCGGCGGGGTGATCGGCTGCTCCGGCTCGGTCTCCGCCAGGGGGGCCAGCAGATCGGTGCGCACCAGCACGATGGCCCGGGTGCCGCCGTAGGCCGACTCCCGCAGGTGCACCTGGATGCCGTGGCGGGCGGCCAGCCGCGCGACCACGAACAGGCCCAGGCGCGGCTCGTCCGACAGCGCCATGATCCCGAAGTCCGGCGGGTCCGCCAGCATCGAGTTGATCTCTTCGGTCTGGTCCGGCTCGAGCCCGAGGCCCTGGTCCTCGACCTCGATGACGACACCCTTGCCGACCACGTTGCCGCGGATCTCGACCCGCGACTGCGGCGGCGAGAACGACGTCGCGTTGTCGATCAGCTCGGCGAGCAGGTGCACGAGGTCGCCGACGACCGGGCCGCGGACGGCGATCTGCGGCAGCACCGCCGTCTTGACCCGCGCGAAGTCCTCGGTCTCGGCGGACGCGCCGCGGACCAGCTCGGCCAGCCCGACCGGGTTGCGCCACTGCCGGCCCGGCTGGCCGCCGCCGAGAATGATCAGGTTCTCGGCGTTGCGGCGGGCGCGGGTGGAGAGGTGGTCGAGCTGGAACAGCGTGTCCAGCTGGTCCGGGTCCTCCTGCTTGCGCTCGGCCTGGTCGAGCACCTTGAGCTGGCGGTGCACGATGACCTGGCTGCGGTGGGCGATGTTGAGGAACACCGTCTTGGTGCCCTCCTTGGTCTTCGCCTCGTCGATGGCGGCCGCGATGGCGGTCTGCTGCGCCTTGTTGAAGGCGTCGGCGACCTGGCCGATCTCGTCGGTGCCGTGGTCGAGGAAGTGCCCGCCCTCTTCGAGGTCGACGGGCTCGCCCGCCTGGACCCGGGCGACCAGCTCGGGCAGCCGCACCTCGGCCGCGTCGAGGGTGTCCTCGCGCAGCCGGTGCAGGCGGCCGATGAGCCGGTTCGACAGCCGGACGGCGACGAACACCACGAAGACCGCGAACAGGACCGCGACCACACCGGCGATCAGCGACTCGGTGAACGTCGAGTCCGCGTCGTCGATCGCGGCCTGGCTGGCGTTCGAGCTCTGCAGGACGAAGATGCCCATGAGCGCGTCGCCGACCTGGCGGGCGGCGGTGCGCCACTGGTCCTGCGGCACCGGCAGTTTCGCCAGGTCGCCGCGCAGGAACGCGGTCTCGACCTGGGTCACCGTCTGCCAGGGCTGGCTGGCCAGCAGCTGGTCGTACTTCGCCTTGACCTCGGGGATCATCTTCGGCGCCGACGCGTCGAGCTGCGCGTGGTAGGCACCGACCTGGCCGACGTAGGAGCGGAAGTCGTCGTTCGTGAGGCCGCCGGCGGCCAGCCCGGCGGCGGCGAGCGCGTCACTGCGCTGCATCGCGTCGGCCGCGGTGAACAGCGGGATGGCGGTCAGCCGGTCGAACGCGTTCTGGGCGCCGCGGGCGTTCTGCGCGAGCCCGGCCACACCGTCGGTGAACTGGTCGAACAGCTTGTTGTAGTACGCGAAGGCCTGGCTGATCTGCATCTGGCCGCTGTCGACGGCCTGCCGCGTCTGCGGCAGCTGCTGGAACAGCCCGAAGAACGTGGCGATGTTCTTCTGGACGCTCGCCGGGGTGTTGTCGTAGTCGGCGAAGTTGTCCTTGAGGTTCTCGATCTCCTTCGCGGCGGTCGCGTCCGTCTTCGGGCGGACGGCGGCGAGCACGGCGCGCTGGTTGCTCTGGCCGGCCAGGAGGCTCAGCGTCGCCTGGCGCTCCTGCTGCAGCGCGACGAAGAAGGGGATCGCCGGGGCTTCCGAATTCCGGATGCGGTTGGTGTAATCGCGAGCGGTGACCGCGTCGTAGATGAGGTAGCCCGCGAGGGCCACGCCGACCAGCAGCAGGGCCACACTGGGGATGAGCGCGATCGTGAGCACGCGCTTCCGAATCGAGGATCCCCGGTTGCGTCGAAGAGAAATCTGCTTCACCTGGGTCCGTTTTCCTTCCGGCAGTACATGGTTTCGGGTCGCCCGAGGTGGTCTGCACCCGGATTCCGACCAGCCGGATCAACATCACCGTGGTCTGCTTCGCCCGCGACGACGTTAGGCAGCCCTCCAGGGCGCGTCAAGTCCGTGGCGATAACGTGATCTTGGAACGGTGACCCATCCACACTTGCTGCCTGCGCTTCGAAAGTCCACCACCGCAAGTCGTGACGTTCGTCGCAGGGCGACTTTCGTTCCGCGCACGTATATGAGTACTGGAAGCGCTCCCGGTCCCGCCGCGCGTCCCGGCGGGGCGCACTACGTACGACAGCGCCGAATCGTTCGGTGACGAACATCACGACTTCGCGGCCGCGGCCTCGCATGGCCACTTCGTCCGGAGTCGACGGCGCCCCCGAAGCGAAAATAGGCAACCGGTGCGCTCATCGCCACGGATTCACCGGAAATCTCGGCGGAATTCCCGGTATTCCGCAAGCGCACCCGTCCGAACACCGGCCGTGAGCTCCGGTACCGGTTCCGGGGCGGCGGCGAGCCGTCAGCCCGGAAACTCGTCGGCGAGGGTGTTCCAGAAGAGCAGCTCGTAGCTCTGGAAGAGCCGGGCGCAGCGGTGCGCCTCGCGCTCGTCCAACCGGTGCGCGTCGAGGCCCGCCTGGATCGCGGCCAGTGCTTGTTCTTCGATCTCCGGGACGTCCGCGGCGAAGAAGTCGAAGAACGCGCACTGCTCGCCGGTGAAGCCGTAGTGCTCCCGCATACCCGCGGCGACGTCCTTGCAATACCGGCCGAAGGCCGCGAAGTTGGCGAAGATCCCGGCCGCGGTCGCCGACGACTCGCCGTTCAGCGCGAGCCATGCGACGTACGCCGGGTAGACCTGGCAGCCCGCGCGCGGCCGCTCCTTGCCGTGGTCCGGACCAGTCGCCGCGAGCAACGCGTCCAGCATCCCGTTCGCCTGCTGCTCCCCCGGGGCGAGACCGCCGAAGAAGAGGCGCGCGTGCGGCTCGTCGGCCCGGGCGGCCAGCGCGTGGAAGCTCCGCCAGTCGCTGAGCGTGATCAGCTTCTCCTCCGCGGCCAGCGCGGCGAACACCGCGCGCGGCGCGCGGCCGGCGGTGATCAGCGGCACGAGCCGGTTGTCGCCGTCGCGCGGCGCGAGTTCGGCCTGGATCTCTTCGAGCAGCTTGCGTGCCGACCGCGTCATCGGTTCCCCCTGGAGTCCGTGATGCCTCCATTGAAGCGCGGTTCCGGCGCGGACGCCCGTGTACACAGTGGACAGTCGTGGGGACCTGACCGCTATGTCCGTTTCGAGGGTGCCGCTTGACGTGGCCGCGATTCTCTATCCACCCGCGCCGGGAGCCCTTACAGTGTGGCCATCCGGAGCTCCGAGGAGGCCAGCGTTGTCCACCCCGTCCGTCGCCGAGCAGACCGAAGGCCAGACGATCCCGCGGTTGCTGCACCGCAACGCCGTCGAATACCCGGACCTGCCGGCGATCACCTCGCTCGACCTCCCCGGTGAGCCGACGCTGACCTGGCTGGAGTTCCGCACCGCGATCGCCGAAGTGTCCCGCGGGCTGGCCGGGTTCGGGCTCGCCAAGGGCGACCGCATGCTGATCATGGCGCCCGGCTGCCCCGACCACATCGTCGCCGACCTCGCCGCGACGCACCTGGCCGCGATCCCCTGCACCGCCTACGCCACGCTCAGCCCGGACCAGATCCGGTTCGTCGCGCGGCACAGCGCGGCGCCGGTCGTGGTGCTCGGCGGCGAGAACGAGCTGGCGCGCTGGCGGCCGGTGCTCGAAGACCTCCCGGCCCTGCGCCACGTCGTCGTCATGGACGAGACCGCGCTCCCCGCCGACGACGACCGCTTCGTCTCCCTCGACACCCTTCGGGCCTGGGGCCGGGATGCGCTCGCGGCCGACCCCGAGGCGTTCGAACGGTCCTGGCAGGACATCAAGCCGGACGACCCGCTGTCGATGATCTACACCTCCGGCACGACCGGCGACCCGAAGGGCGTCGTGCTGTCGCACCGCAACGCGATCCACCAGGCGTACGCGGTCACCGAGCTGCACCACGCGCCGATGCACGCGACGAACATCGCGTACCTGCCGCTCGCGCACATCGCCGAGCGGGAGCTGTCGGTCTACCTCCCGATCGTGTGGGCGGGCCACGTGCACACCCTCGCCGACCCGACGGCGGTCGCCGGCGCGCTCGGCAAGGTGCACCCGCAGAGCTTCTTCGGCGTCCCCCGAGTCTGGGAAAAGATGGTCGCCGGGTTGAAGAACATGCTCGGCAGCGTGCCCGAAGACCGGCGCAATGCGCTGCTGCAGGCGAACGAGCTGCTGCAGCAGGGCTACAAGCTGCGCAGTGCCGGGCAGCCGGTGCCGCCGGAGCTGGCCGAGAAGATCCGGCAGACCGACGAGGCGGCGCTGGCCCCGGTGCGCGCGCTGCTCGGGCTCGACAAGATCCTGGTCGCCTCCAGCGGCGCGGCCGCCCTGCCGGTCGAGATCATCTACTTCCTGGCCGGCCTCGGCGTCGAGATCTGCGAGGTCTGGGGCCTGTCCGAGACGACCGGCGCGGCGACGTCCAACTCCGCCGAGTCCTTCCGCGCGGGGACGGTCGGCAAGGCGATCGAAGGCGTCGAGGTGAAGGTCGCCGACGACGGCGAGCTGCTGGTCCGCGGCCCGATCGTGTTCCTCGGCTACCTGCAGGAGGACGGCACGATCGCCGACGCCACCGACGCCGACGGCTGGTACGCCACCGGCGACATCGGCACGATCGACGAAGACGGCTTCGTGACGATCACCGACCGCAAGAAGGAACTGATCATCACCTCGAGCGGCAAGAACATCGCGCCGACGCGGATCGAGGGCCTGCTGAAGGAGCACCCGCTGATCGGCCAGGCGGTCGCGATCGGCGACGACCGGCCGTACGTGACGGCGCTGATCGTCCTCGACGACGAGATCGCGCCCGGCTGGGCGGCGGCGAACGGCGTCGAAGCGTCGCCCGAGGAGCTCGCCGACCACCCGGCGGTGCGCGCCGAGCTGGAACGCGCGGTCGAGTCGGCCAACAGCAGGCTCGCGCGGATCGAGCAGATCAAGCGCTACCACGTGCTGCCGAAGTCGTGGACGCCCGAGTCCGGCGAGCTGACCCCGACGCTCAAGCTCAAGCGCCGGGTCATCAACGACCGCTACTCGGCCGACATCGAAGCCCTCTACGCGGCGGTCCGCGACCCCGAGCCGGCCGCGGGCTCCTGACGCAACCCCCGAGCTTTCACGTGAAAGCTCCGCCTTAGGCGGTGCGGGGCGAGGTCGACTCCGTCCACTTGCGCAGCCGCGGCGGGACGCGCTTCTCCAGGCCGTAGTTCTCCAAGTGGGCGGAGAACACCTCGTCGAACGCCTTCTGCACGGTCTCGGTGTCCCACACCGGGCGCTCGAGGATCGGCTGCTTGAGGAACGGCTGGCCCATGACGTGCAGCTGCGGGCCGTTGCACCGGATCATCTGGCCGGTGATGCCGTCCGAGCCGTCGCCGAGCAGGAACAGCACGACCGGCGCGATCCGCGACGGCGTGCGGTCCGGCGGGCAGGCGCGCAGGGACCGCTCGGACTTCCACACCATCCGGGTGTGGGCGAGCGGGCAGACGGCGTTGACGCGGATGCCGACGTCCTCGAGGTCGAGCGCCCACGAGTAGGTCAGGGACGCGACCGCGCCCTTGCTGGCCGCGTATACGCCGAGCTTGCGCTGCCCGAGCGAGGCGCCCGAGGAGATGTTGACGATCGAGCCGCCGGTGCCCGCGTCGACCATGGCCTTGATCGCGGCGAGCCCGGTGTTCACCACGCCGAGGACGTTGACCCCGATGAGCTCGCGGGCCTGCTCGGCGTCGTCCTCCCAGGGCAGTGCCTCGTAGTTCAGCCCGGCGTTGTTGACCAGCCCGTCGATCCCGCCGAACTCCTTGACGCACAGGTCGACGATCTCCTGCGCCTCGCCCGCCTCCGCCACGCTGTGCCCGCTGGCGACCGCGCGGCCGCCGTGCGCCCGGATGTTCTCCGCCGTCCGCTCGGCCAGCTCCGCGTCGACGTCGTTGACGACCACCGCCCCGCCCGCGCGCGCGACGTGCACCGCGAACGCCTCGCCCAGTCCCCGGCCGGCACCGGTCACCACGACCGCCTTGCCCTGCATCAACCCGTCCATCGTCTTCTCCCCGATCTGCGGCGCCGGCGGCGCAGCGGTCCGCCCACCCCGGCCGGCTCACCGTCCAGTCTTGGCCCATTCGGTCCAACGCGGCATCGGCACGACGACGAGCGGCCGCCGCCCTGCGCCGAGCGAGTCCGGTTCGATCAGTCCGCAGGTACCCGCGAGCCGGTCACGGCCACCACGCACCCCTCGTCGGGGGGTGCGTGCCCCGATCGGCTCCCCGAGGGAGTGAGTGACGCGCGTTCCGGGGACATCGGGGCGTAGTCGGCGGCATACTGCTAGTGCTTCCGGGAGGTCGGCGGTGACTCCCCCGGATGGGGTCGTCACTGGCGAGGCACAATGCGACGATCCATATTCACTCGATCGGGGGACGGTGGTGACGAGGTGACGACGCGTGCGACACCACGGCTCCGAGCCGTCCTGGCCAACCGCGAATTCCGCGCGCTGTGGTTCGCCGAGACGCAGTCGATGCTCGGCGACCAGCTGACCATCGTCGCGCTGGCCATCCTGATCTTCGACCGGACCGGGTCGCCGCTGCTCGCGGCCGTCGTCTACTCCCTGACGTTCCTGCCGGCGCTCGCCGGCGGGCTCGGGCTGTCGCAGCTCGCCGACCGGTTCCCGCGGCGGACGGTCCTGGTCACCGGTTCGTTCGCGCAGGCCGTGCTGATCGGGCTGATGGCCGTGCCCGGGATGCCGATGGGCTGGCTGTTCGCGCTGTTCGTGCTCGCCCGGCTGGCCAACGCGCCGTGCAACGCGGCGCAGAACGCGCTCGGCCGCGAGATCTTCGCCGACGACGACGTCTACCTGCAGAGCCAGGACCTGCGCGGGATCACGAACAACACCGCGATGCTGGCCGGTCTCGCCGCGGGCGGCCTGCTGGTGACCACCATCGGCACGTCGTGGGCGCTGGCGATCGACGCGCTGACGTTCCTGGTGTCCGCCGCCGCCGTGCGGCTGATGGTGCTGCGGCGCCCGGCGGCCGGGAACGGCGGCGCCCCGTGGTTCGGCGCCGTCCGGCAGGTTTTCGGCGACGAACGGCTGCGGGTGCTGCTCTACCTGTCCTGGCTCGTCGGCCTGGCGGTGATCCCGGAGGGGCTCGCCGCGCCGCTCGCCGCCCAGCTGGGCGCGGGCGACCAGGCGGTGGGCTGGCTGCTGGCCGCCGACCCGCTGGGGTTCGTGCTCGGCACGTTCCTGCTGTCGCGGTACGTCTCGACGGAGCACCGCCGCAAGCTGCTGGGGGTCCTGGCCGCGCTGCCGCTGGCCGCGCTGGCGGCCTTCGCGCTGCGGCCGAACCTGTGGCTCGCGCTGGTCCTGCTCGCGCTGGCCGGTGCGACCGGCGCGTACGTCATCACGGTGTCGGCCACGTTCCTCACGTGGGTGCCGAACGACATCCGGGGCAGCGCCGGCGGGCTGTACCGGACCGGGCTGCGGGTCGCCCAGGGTGTGGGCGTGGGCATCGGGGGGCTGGTGGCCCAGGGAATCGGGTCCGCGGGCACGACGGTCGCGCTCGCCGGTGCCGTGGGTCTGCTGCTGGCCGTCCCGGTCGGGTTCGCCTGGCGCCGGGTCGGCGGGGAACCGGGATCACGGCTGTCATGAGCCGCGGTTCAGAGGTCACGGTTGGCCATCGGAAGCCACCTCTCCGCTCGGTCAAGATCATGAATGGTATTCGGGCGGTCACAGGTCGCGGTTGCGCACGGTTGCCACCTCTCGGGGGTAATGGGGAGGACGTCGTGGACGGCAAGCTATACGGCAATTCGCCGGCGCATCAGAGATCGCGGTTGCTCAACGGTGCCACCTCCGTGTGGGGAGCCTGAAGATGTTTCCGGTCCGCGTTCCCGGCAGTTCCACCGAGGACCCGACAGTTCCGTTGCAGTGGGATGGTACCCGCCCACGGAATGCGTGAACACTCCGGCAGGTACCGATGAGATTACTCAGCACCCCACGTACGCTGGAAAGGAGGTGACCAATTGCATCCCGGACCAGACGACGCCGCTCCCGGCGGCGGCGCGCCGGCGGACCGAGGCGGGCCGCGGCCGCCGGTGCCGCACGAAGGACCAGCCCAGGTGACCACGCCCAGTGGTCCACCCGGGACGGTGTGGCGTGACCACCCCTACTCGCCGCGGAACTGGGCGCTCTGGCGCCGCCGCCCCCGGGTCGTATTGTTCATGCTCGGCAGCGAAGCGCTCGCCGTCGCCGTGCTCGCCATTTCCCTGGCCCATTCCCAGGCGCTCGTCCCGCGCGACTGGGTCAACTTCGGAATCCTCGCCGTCGGCGCGACCGTCCACATTCAGCTGACCCAGCGCCAGGAAGAACGGCGGCGAAACCGCAAAAAGACGGTCCTGATCGACCTCACCGCGGTGTGGACTTTTTCCGCCGCGATGATCCTGCCCGTACCGCTGATCCTCTTCGTCATCTTCGTCGTCCGGCTCCAGCATTGGTTCATCGCCCGGCGTCCGGCGCACAACTTCATTTTCTCGTCGATCACGCACGGTCTCGCCGGTGTCCTCGCCCACCTCACCTACACCTCGCTCGGGCCGCATTTCTCCGGCTCCGGCTGGAGCGACTTCCTCTACGAGTTCGGCACCATCGCCCTGACCGGCGCGATCTACGAGGCGATCCAGATCGTTTACGTCGGCGGGGCACTGGCGCTCGGCATGTCCTCCGAGCCGACCGTCCGTAACGTCCTGGGCAGCCCGGCCGACAACATGCTGGAAGCGATCACCATCGGCCTCGGCGCGGTGACCGCGATTCTGCTCGCCACCGTGCCGCCGATGGTGGCGGTGATGGCCGTGGTCACCGTGGTCTTCAATCGCCTCGCGGAACTCGACCAGCTCCAGAACGACGTCCGGACGGATCCGAAAACGGGCATTCTCAACATGCGCGGCTGGTCGGAGTCGGCGGAGCGGGCACTGGAACGGACCGCTCGATCGGGTGATCAGCTGGCGCTGCTGATGGTCGATCTCGACCACTTCAAGTGGATTAACGACACCTTTGGGCATCCGGCGGGCGACGACGTGCTGCGCACGGTTGCGCAAACCCTCGACGAAGTGACCAGACCGAGCGACTTGGTCGGCCGTTTCGGCGGCGAGGAATTCCTCATTCTGCTGCCGGACATCGACGAAGAGGCGACCTGGGAAGCCGCCGAGCGGATACGCACCGCGATTGCCAAGCTCCACATCGTGACCACGGACAAACGCGGTGACCCGGCGACGATCGCCGACCGCACGACGTCGATCGGCGTGGCCCGCCACCCCCGGCACGGCGACACCCTCGAGCGCCTGCTCCACTCCGCCGACGCCGCCGTCTACCTGGCGAAGGAGAACGGCCGCGACCAGGTCTGCTTCGCCCCGGACGGGCTCACGCCCCCAGCCGCACCGTGAGCCGGAGCGTCACGGCGGCCGGCACCGCGCCGAGGCCCGGCACCCGGAAGCGACTCACAACCGCACCGTGAGCTCCGACTTCACCAGCACATCGACGCACGACCCGACCGGCACCGCAGCCAGCCGCAGCCGCTCACCGCGATAACCCGCGGACTCCAGCCGCAGCAGCCGCGCACCCGGCGCCGGCCGCGGGTGGCACCAGTGCCGCGTGGTCGGCGTCCCGGCCGGGTCCTTGGCCACGACGAGGTACTCGTGCCCGAGGTCGTCGGTCACCCGGCCGAGGCCCTTCCACCACAGCGCCCGCAGGGTGAGCCCGTCCTCCTCGCGCACCAGCTCCACCGGCGCGGCCGACTCCACGTCGACGCGGAACCCGTGGTCGCCGATGCGCAGCGAGCGGACGTCGAGGAAAGCGCTTCCGGTCCGCACGAGGTCGCCGCCCGGCACGCGGCCGCCCCGCTCCGGCGGTGGCAGCAAGGCGGCCACCGCGAGCTCCGCGGCGAGCCGCCCGTCGTCGTCCGACGGGACCTCCGGGACACCCCGCAGCTCGCCGGCGAGGATCCGGTGCCCGCCGGCCTCCGCCCAGCCCAGCGCCGCCGCCCGCAGTCCCGGCTCGGCGCGCAGCCGGTCGAGCAACGGCCCGGCGCGGCAGCGCCTGCTGTAGCGGGCGGCCCGGACCAGCCGGGCGGTCCCCGGGCCGGCGTCGAAGAAGCCGGTCACCGCCCGGTCGAGGATCCGCAGCTGGCCGGCCAGCACCGCGCGGGCGACCGGCCCGGGATGGGTGCGCGCCAGCTCCGACGGCGCGTGGTCGTCCAAGGCACGGGCGAGCACGCGCAGTTCGGGGGTCCGCGGTTCGCGCAGGGAGGCGCCGGGGGCCAGCCGGCGCAACGCGCGCACGGTGTCCTCCACGGGCACGCGGTCGAACTCGGTCGAGGCCACAGCACGCCCTCCTGGTCGCCGTGCCCCCCGTCCCGAATCTCGGGGCTCCGGCGAAGTCCGGCACCGCGGACGGATCCGCGACGTCCTGAACGACTCGTTCCTGTCGCCGGACGTCTTGAACGAGTCGTTCAGGACATCGGACCATCGCGCTTACCGCGGCGACGACCGGCTTCGCCGTACCCCGTCCCGAGTCTCGGGGGCGCGGCCCGGCGGCGGAAGGGAAGAACGGGCAGCCGAGCGGGCAGCATAGAAGAAAGCCACCACGGATCTCGGGGGTTGTCCCCATCCCCGCGTGACGGCCGGGCTGGCACCCTGGAAGGCATGCCGGGCCCGACCGAACCACCCCGCCTCCGCCGACCGTGGTCGACGTCCGGCTGGCTGCTGCTCGTCCTGCTGGTGGTGTTCGCGTTCGGGCTGATCGCCTCGCGCCCGCCGTCGCCGCCGGACCAGGGCCCGCCCACCGGGGACGTGCTGGCCGCGCGGAACGCCATCGAGGCGCTGGTCCACCCGGGCCCGCACCCCGACGCGCTCGCGTTGCTGCCGAAGGACTTCACCGCGCTCAGCGGCGTCACCCCGGGCTCGCTGCCCGCCCGCGACGGCACGGTCCGCGCCGTGCACGTCGACGGCGGCTGCTCGACGCCGTGGGGCGACGACAACACGAAGTGGGACTACGCCGTGCCGTGCAAGGCCCACGACCTCGGCTACGACCTGCTGCGGTACGCCGACCGCAAGGGCCACCCGCTCGGCCCGGAGGTCCGGGAGGCCCTCGACGACCGGCTCTCGTACGACATGCACCACGCCTGCGACCTCAACCCGATGAACTCGGCGCTCACCTGCCGGGTCGTCGCCTCCCTCTACTCCGCCGGGCTGGTGGTCAACTCCTGGCACCAGCGCTGGGGCCCGCCGGTCGGCGACCCGATCGGCCCGATGGTGGCCGGGGTGCTGGTGATCGGCTGCCTGCTGGTGTTCCGGCTGCGCGGCTGGCTGCGGGCCCGCCGCCAGCCGCGGGTGCCGGTGCCCGGCACCCCTCCCGCGGAGGTCGGCCGGTGGGCGCTGCTCGGGGCCGGCGGGGTCGTCCTCCTGCTGCTCGGGGAGTCCGTGACGGCGCTCGCGGACTGGGCGGGCGCGCCCGAATCGGCGTTGTGGCCGCTGACCTGGCTCGCCCAGCTCGCCCCGGTGATCTTCTTCGCCGGCGGCCACCTCAACGCGGCCGGCTGGCGCTCCGAGCAGGCGGCGGGCGGCGGCTACCGCCACTACCTGGCCGAACGCGCCAGCCCGCTGCTGCGGCCGGCGCTGATCTTCGCCGTCGTGGCCCTGCTGACTCCGCTCGCGCTCGAACTGCTCGGCATCCCGGCGGGCACCACGGCGACCGTCATGCGGATCGCGCTGCACCCGCTCTGGCTGCTCGGGGTCTACCTGCTGACGATCGCCTGCGCGCCGCCGCTGCTGGCCCTGCACCGCCGGGCGCCGGTGAGCGCGGTCGCCGGGCTCCTCGTCCTGTTCACCGCCGGGGAACTGGCCGCGAACTGGTCCGGCTCGCCGTTGCCGCGCTACGCGGCGACGTTCGCGCTCGCGCTCCTCGCCCAGCAACTCGCCTTCGCGCACGCCGACGGCGTACGCCCGTCTCGGCGGCTGCTCGCCGTCGCCACCGCGGCCGGTGCCGCGGGGCTCGCCGGGGTGAGCGTCCTGCGGGGCGGGCCACCCGTCCTGCTCGGCAGCCCGGGCGCCCCGGCGGCGTTGTCGGCCCCGCCGTGGGGCGTGCTGCTGCTCGGCCTGGTCCAGCTCGGCGTGCTCGGGCTCCTGGCCGGCCCGCTGACGCGGCTGGGCGCGCGGCCCGCCGTCACCGGCGCCTCCCGGTTCGTGCTGCGCGCGCCGATGAGCCTCTACCTGGCGTTCCTCGCCGCGATGCTGCTGCTGGTCGCCGTCGTGTACCTGCCCGGCCGGATCGCCGACGGGCTCGGCTGGCTGCTCCGGCCGCGGACGCTGGTCGCCGTCGGGCTGCTCGCGGTGCCCGCGACGTGCGTGTTCTGGTGGTTCGAACGGCACACCCACGGGCCACGGCAGCCGCGCGCCGCCGAGCACGTCCGGCGGCCGGGCGAGCACCGCCGGACGGCGGTGCTCACCCGGGCCGCGGCCGGGCTCGGCATCGGCTACGCCACGCTCGGCGTGTTCGGCTTCGCGCTGACCCGCTTCGGCGGGGTGGCCGCCGACGCCGACCTGCTGGGCCTGCGGCTCGACCCGATCCAGAGCCTGGTGCACCTGCTGCTCGGGGTTTTCCTGCTGCACACGATCCGGATCGGGGCCGGCGCGGCGACCGGCACCTGGCTGGCCACGGCGCTGGCCTGCGCGCCCTCGCTGCTGTTCGCCGCCGACGGGAGCACGCCCGGCTTCCTCGGCGTCACGCTGCACGCCGTCACGGCCGGGTTCGCCCTGCTCGCCGCCGCCGGCACGCTCCTGCCCGTCCGGCGGCCGGCCAATGCGCCCTCCTGACCAGGCGAAACCGTCTCACGTGCGGGAAACTGGGTGGTGCATGACACATTCGTGGGGGGATGTGTAACGCTACGGCAACCAGGGGAAGGCACCATGCGTCCCATCCCCAGCACCACCAGTTCGAACCAGTGAGGAGTCGCCCGCGTGGATCACCCGCCTCGGAACGGGCAAGGCGGCCGCCGCCCCGCCCGGCCCTGGCAGGAAGAGCCAGGCCGGGCCGACGACCGGCGCGGCACCCCGCCGTCCCGCCGGCCCGCCCCGCGCCGGGAACCGGCGGACGCGCGCCGCGCCGGACCACCGCCTTCGCGCCGTCCGCAGCCGGCGCGCCAGGAAGCGCGGCCCGCGCCGCGAGGCCGCCGCAGCTCCTTCCGCGGCGCGAAGATCTCGCTGGCCGTCGTGTCGCTGCTGGTGGTGGGCCTGACCGGGTACGCGTGGGCCGCCATGCAGGGCCTGGTGAACGGGCTGAACTACCAGAACGTGCTCAGCGACGGCGGCGGTGGCGACAAGCCCGCCGACGGCGCCCGCGACATCCTGCTGGTCGGCCTCGACAGCCGGACCGACGCCCAGGGCAACCCGCTGCCACGCGAGGTGCTCGACGAGTTGCGCGCCGGGGAGTCCGACGGCGAGCTCAACACCGACTCGCTGATCTTCGTGCACATCCCGAACGACGGCAGCAAGGCCGTCGCCATCTCGCTGCCCCGCGACACCTACGTCGACATCCCCGGCGGCTACGGCAAGCACAAGATCAACTCGGCGTACGCCCGGGCGATGCTGCAGGCCCGCAAGGACCTGCAGAAGCAGGGCGTCACCGACCCGAAGCAGCTCGACGTCCAGGCCAACCAGGCCGGGGCGAAGGAGCTGATCAAGACCGTCGAACAGCTCACCGGCTCGACCATCGACAACTACGCCGCGGTGAACCTGCTCGGCTTCAGCGACATCACCAAGGCCATCGGCGGCGTCGAAGTCTGCCTCAACAACAACGTCAAGGACGACTACTCCGGCGCGAACTTCACCAAGGGCCAGCACACGATCTCGGGTGTCGAAGCGCTCGAGTTCGTCCGCCAGCGCCACGGCCTGCCGCGCGGCGACCTCGACCGCGTCGTCCGGCAGCAGGTGTTCATGGCCGGCATGGCGCGCAAGGTGCTCTCGGCGGGCACGCTGACGAACCCGTCGAAGCTGACCGACCTGATCGACGCGATCAAGAAGTCGGTCGTGCTGAACCAGAACTGGGACATCTTCGGGTTCGCCCAGCAGATGAAGGGCCTGACCGGCGGCCAGCTCGAGTTCCGCACCATCCCGGTGAAGAACGTCGACTACAAGACCCCCGAAGACGGCTCGGCCATCCAGGTCGACCCGGCCGAGGTCAAGAAGTTCGTGCAGGGCCTCGCCGGGCCGCAGCCGGGTGAGCGGCAACAGCAGCCGGAGCAGCAGGCGGACAGCGCGAACAAGGCGACCACCGTCGACGTCCGCAACGCCACCAGCCGCACCGGCCTCGCCGCGACCGTCGCCAAGACCCTCGAGGACAAGGGCTTCACCGCCGGCGACAAGACGACCGCGACGGCGCGCAAGACCACGGTGATCTGGGTGCCCAAGGGCGGCAAGGACGCCGGCCAGGCCGTCGCGGACGCGCTCGGCGGTTCGCCGACGATCCAGGAGGACAAGAGCGTCAAGGCCGGGCACGTGATGGTGTTCCTCGGCGCCGACTACGAGCCCCCGAGCTCGAACGCCGGGGCCAGCAGCAGCGGTGCCGGAGCGGCCGCGGGTGCCTCGTCACCGGCCGCCGCCCCGCCGGCCGACGACGAGAAGCCGATCACCGCCGAGGGCGTTCCCTGCGTCAACTGACCCGCTCGGCCACCCGCCGTTAACCCGTTCGGCCTAACTCGCGCAATCGGTATCAAAGACATGCCCGAATTCGCGTAAGGGCGAGGCCCCGGCGCACTTACATACACGTGAGGGTGCACCTGCACGGGAATCATCACAGCCACGTGGGTGCCGCGGGAGCGCACGGCAGGGGACATTGATGTGCTGATCGACGCCGAGGAGTATCAGCGGGTACTCGGAGACGAGCTTCGCAAGCTCCGGCGCAGCCGAGGATGGACGCGCAAGGAGCTGAACCAGCACCTGCAGAGCGAGATTTCGCTGCAGACGCTGGCCACCTACGAGCTGGGCACCAGACAGTGCTCGGTCGTGCGCCTGGTCGAGCTGTGCGTCGCGATGGACGAACTGCCCCAGGACCTGCTGGCCAAGGTGCACCGCCGCGTGTTCGTCGACGAGCCCGGCCGGGTCCGCGTCGACCTGCGCAAGGTCGTCGCCGACGCGTCCGCCGACCTGCTCCCCCTGCGCCGCTGGGCCGAAGACCGCCTGCGGCAGGCGGGCGAGCACGCCGGCGAGGTCGCCCTCGACCTCCCGGCCCTCGAACGCATGGGCGAGTTGTGCGGGCTGCCGACCGTGGACCTGATCGCGCGCCTCCGCCGCTACGCCTCCCGCTGATGCCACGCTCAGCCGACCAGGAAGTCCTTTCGCCGCACCTTCCGCGTGTCCAGCCAGTACCGCCAGGTGAAGCCCGGCCAGATCGTCCGGTTGACGCCCTTCGCGTCCAGGTACCAGCTCTTGCAGCCCCCGCGCGTCCAGATGCCCTTGGCGAGCTTGCGCTGGATCTCGGCGTTGAACCGCTCCTGCACCGGAGCCTTCGGCTCGATCGCGCGGCCCTCGGCCAGCCGCAGCGCTTCGGCGACGTAGGAGATCTGGGCCTCGATCATGAACACGACGGAGTTGTGCCCGAGCCCGGTGTTGGGGCCGAGCAGGAAGAACAGGTTCGGGAACCCGGCGACGGTGATGCCGAGGTGCGTCCGCATCCCCTCGGCCGCCCACTCCTTGCCGAGATTGCGGCCGTCGCGGCCGACGATCTCCAGGTCGTCGAAGGCATCGGTGACGTGGAAGCCGGTGCCGTAGACGATGACGTCGGCCTCGTGTTCGACGCCCGCCGCGTCGACGATGCTCCGCTCGCGCACCTCCCGGACACCGTCGGTCACGACCTCGACGTTGTCCCGCGCCAGCGCCGGGTAGTAGTCGTTGGAGACGAGCACGCGCTTGCAGCCCATGGTGTAGTCCGGTGTGACCTTGCGCCGCAGCCGTGGGTCCCGGATCGCGCGGTCGATGTTGCGCTTGGCCAGCCGCTGGCCGATCTTCATCACCCACGACTGGCCGTTGAAGCCGATCGCGCGCGCTTCGAGCAGCCAGTAGAGCAGCGTGCGGTAGGCGCGCTGGGCCGGCGGGAACGCCTTGAACAGCGCGCGCGTCCGGCCGGACATCTCGTGGTCGGCCTTCGGCATGACCCACGGCGGCGTCCGCTGGAACAGCGTCAGCTCTTCGACGTCCGGCGCGATCCGCGGCACGAACTGGACCGCGCTGGCGCCGGTGCCGATCACGGCGACCTTCTTGCCGGCGAGGTCGACGTCGTGGCGCCACCGCGCCGAGTGGAACGCCGGGCCGGCGAACCGCTCGATCCCGGGCAGCTCGGGGATCATCGGCAGGTGCAGGGCGCCGACCCCGGCGACCAGCGCGTTCGCGACGAACTCGTCGCCGCCCTTGGTGGCGATGTGCCAGCGGTTCTCTTCCGCGTCCCAGCGGGCGCCGGTCATCTCCTGGCCGAAGCGGATGAACCGGTGCAAGTCGTGCTTGCCGGCGACCTCGCGCAGGTAGCGCCAGATCTCCGGCTGCGGCGAGTAGGCCCGCGACCAGTCCGGGTTCTGCTCGAACGAGAACGAGTACATGTGTGACGGGATGTCGCAGGCGCAGCCCGGGTAGCTGTTGTCCCGCCAGGTGCCGCCGACGTCGTCGGCCTTTTCGAGGATGACGAAGTCGTCGCGGCCTTCCTTGCGCAGCTGGATCGCCATGCCGAGGCCGGAGAACCCGGTCCCGACGATGACGACCCCGGTCTCTTCGGCCATGCCGCCTCCCGGTTCCTGTTACCCGTCGTCCACCCTACTTGGAGTAGGTTACCACCGGTAGAGTGATCCCGTGACGACCGCGAAGCGCAAACGCATGCCCCGGGCCGAGCGGATGCGGCAGATGATCGAAGTGGCCGAACAGGTCTTTTCGGCACGCGGCTACGCGGCGGCGTCCATGGACGAGATCGCCGAACTGGTGGGCGTCTCGAAGCCGATGCTCTACGAGTACTTCAACTCGAAGGAAGGCCTGCTGCTCGCCTGCATCCGGCAGTCGCGGGCGGTGCTTCGCGAGGTCACCGAGCAGGCGACGGTCGGCGCGGTCGGCGCCGAAGACGCCCTGCGACGCGGCCTGCTGGCGTTCTTCGTCTTCATCCGCGAACGTCGCCAAGCGTGGTCGCTGTTACGGCACGAGATGGTGCTGATCGGCACACCGGCCGCCGAAGAGGTCGAGGAGACCCGCCGCCAGCAGACCGACCTGATCGCCGCGCTCATGAGCGGCCACTTCGACACCGGCGACGACCTGAGGGCGGAGGCGGCTGCGGAATTCGTGGTCGGAGCGTGCGAACGGCTCGCTATCTGGTGCGAACGGCACGACGAAGTGAGCCCCGAGCTGGCCACCGAATACGCGATGGACGTGCTGTGGAGCGGCCTGCGGGAGCGCGCGCGGTAGCCCGCGCGTGCACTGGGCCATTCGGTGGTCACGCAGAGTTGTCGTGTCTTGTGACACAGAGTTGCTCTACGGTATCGATGACACGGTACAAAGTGTGCTGGACTTTCACGACCGGAGGAGGGGCGCGGCTTCCGCGTCATGGGAACGCGGTGGCGACGTCACGGTCGCGTAAAGCATGCTGTGGAGGAGAGGGGTGTGAGGCAGATGGTGGAAGCGATCACGGCGACGTACGTCCAAGAGGACGCCGATTGGGCGATCACGGTCAGCGGCCGCGGCAAGGAGCTGACCGCCCGGGAGCCCGGCATCATCGCGGCCCGGGACCGGGCCGACCAGCTGGTCGAGCAGCTCGCGGGTGACGCCAAGACGACGGTGGTGCACCTGCTCAACGGCAGTGCGCTGGACTTCACCAGCGCGTACATGACCGCCCGGCTGACGCTTCCGAAGCTCCCGCCGCTCGAGGTCCCGCCGCCGGGCAGCGTGCCCAAGCAGCAGACCCCGGATTCGGCGGAGAAGAAGCCCCAGCTGCCGCCGAGCAAGCAGCTCCCGAAGGCCGTCGAGGACCCGAAGAAGCCGGCCACCCCGGCGCCGGCCGAGGCCAAGGCGCCGGCGAAGCAGGCCTGAGCGTTACTTCAGGAGCTTGCGCACCAGCAGGACGAGCACCAGGACACCCGCGCCGATCAGCGGAAACTTGACCTTGGGGTTGTCGAGCTTGGCGCGCACGCCGTCCTTCGCCGCGTCCGCGAGCTTCTTGGGGTCGGCCTTGACGGTCAGCTGGTCGAGCGTCGCCGCCAGGGCGGTCCTAGCCTGCTCGATCTCGCGCTCGATCGTCTCGGGGTCGCGGGCCACGTGTCCTCCTCGCCGCATGGGACTCTGGCGCCCACGTTAGCGGGCCGCCTCCCGGAGTCCCGCACCGGCACGCCCGGCGAGCCGCACCCGGCGCGCGCTACGCTTCCGGAGTACTTGGGGGCCCGTAGCCCAATTGGCAGAGGCACACGGTTTAGGTCCGTGCCAGTGAGAGTTCGAGTCTCTCCGGGCCCACCACGCAGCCAAGGTCCTGTTGGCCTCTCCGGTGTCCGGTACACGCGCGTTCCTCATCGGGCGATCGTCGGAAAGCGACGCGACCAGCGCTTGTCGTCGACCGCGTGGACGACGAACCGGGCCAGGTCACCCCGGGTGACGCTCGTGCCGCCCTTCGGGTTCACGCCGTCCTCGACGCGGTAGGCCCCCGTCGGTGGCTCGTCGACGATGCGCGCGGGCCGGACGAAAGTCCAGTCGAGCGGGCTGTCCCGAACGATGTCCTCCATCAGGCGCATGTCGCCGTAGAGGTCCCCCATCAGGGTGCGGGCGACGACTCGGTACCACAGCGGATGGTTCGGATCGTCTTGGCGCGCGCCGCTGGAGGAGAGGGCGACGAGGCGGCCGGCACCACCGGCGGCCATGGCTGCGACGAGCGTCCGGGCGCCCGACGAATAGAGCCCGTCGGCCGTCCGGCCCGGGGGCCCGATCGCCGAGATGACGGCGTCGTGGCCGGTCACGGCGGCGCGAACGCTGTCCAGATCCCGGATGTCGGCCCGGACGACGTCGGGCGCCGCGTCGCGGACGGGCCGGAAGGTCGCCGGATCACGCACGGCCGCGGTGACCGTGTGGCCGGCGTGTAGCGCTTCCTCGACGATGACGTGGCCCGTGGCGCCGTTCGCGCCGAACACGACGAGCGAACTCATCGGTCACCTTCCTTGGTCTGCGAGCGGGGAATGATCGGCACCACGAGGGCGGAGACGAGACAGGCGGCGATGGCGACCAGAACCCCGGCGACGAGGCCGGCGGTACCACCGTCGAGTCCGAAGTAGAGGGTTCCGGCGATGGCCGTCCCCAGCGCGGTGGCGAGCTGCTGCACAGCGTTGAGGCTGCCGGAGGCGCTGCCGACCTCACCGGGGTCCGCGGTGGCCAGCACCGCCTGGATCAGCGGGCCGAACAGCAGTCCGAGTCCCAAGCCGGCCACCAGCATCGGTGGCGCGGAATCCAGTTGCGGCGCGTGGAACACCGCTACACCCGCGATCCCGAGCAGGCCGAGGACCTCCACTCCCAGGCCCACGTGGAGGATCGAGCGACCGAGCCGGCGGGTCAGCCGCGGAGCGGCGAGCGATCCGAGCATGATCCCGGCGGCGACCGGGGACAGCGCCACGGCGGCCTGCAGGGCGGAGTGGCCGAGATCCAGCTGCAGGCGCAGCGAGAGAACCAGCAGCAGTCCACCCAGACCGGTGAAGAACACGACAGCCACCACGAGCCCGCCGACGAAGGCTCGCTTGCCCAGCAGGCTCGGCGCCAGAATCGGGGACGGACCGGTGCGTTGGCGGTGGCCGAGCAGGCCGAACGCCGGCACTCCCGCCGCGAGGAGGGCGAAGCTCCACCACGGCCAGCCGGCCTCGCGGCCCTGGATGAGCGGGTAGACCAGCAACGCCGACCCCACGGTCACCAGCGCCACGCCCACCGGATCGATCCGGATGCCGGGGTCGCCGGGCCCGGCGGGCATCCAGCGCACCGCGCCGAAGACCGTGAGCGCGCCGAGTGGCAGGTTGACCAGGAAGATCAGCCGCCAGTCGAGGCCACCCGGATCGAGTGCGATCAGTCCGCCCGCCAGGATCGGGCCGCCGATCCCGGCCAGGCCCATGACCGGTCCGAACAGGGAAAACGCCCGGCCACGCTCCTGCTCGCCGAACACCGCGGTCAGCACGCCGAAGCCCTGCGGGATCATCAGCGCGCCGAACGCGCCTTGCGCGACCCGGGCCGCGATCAGCACGGACGGGTTCGGGGCGGCCGCGCACGCGGCGGAGGCGAGCGTGAATCCGGTGGCACCGATGACGAACAGCCGTCGCCGGCCCCACCGGTCGCCGAGCCGCCCTCCGACGACCAGCAGCACACCGAACGCGAGGGTGTAGCCGGCGGCCAGCCACTGCAGTGTCGCCTCGCTCCCGCCGATCCCGGCGCGTACCGACGGTGCCGCGACGTTCATGACGGTGGAATCGAGCAGGTCCATCACCCCCGCGAGCAGGACGACGCCCAGCACGCGCCATCGCCACCGGTAGGGCGTCGCCGTGCGTTCGGTGGCCAGCAAGGTACTCATCTCGTCTCCATCGTTGCCGAACAGTGTTCGTAGCGAACAGTGTACGTGGCGGACGGCGTTCGTCAACGCTAGGCTGGGTGCGTGCCCGGAAGCCCGCGAACCCGCCCCGCCAAACCGGCCTTGAGCCGGGAGTCGATCGTCGCCGCCGCACTCGGCCTGGTCGATGAGCTCGGCACGGCCGCCGTGAGCATGCGCCGCGTCGCCACGGCCGTCGACACCGCACCGGCGTCGCTCTACGTCTACGTCGCCGACCGGCAGGAACTGATGGCGCTGGCGCACGATCTCGCGGTAGCCGGCGTCGGCCTGCCGACCGATGCCGACGGGAACTGGCGAACCCGGCTCGAGCTGCTCGTCGAACGCACGGTGAGCGCCCTCGCGGCCCACGGGGACATCGCGGCGGTCGGCCTGACGGATCTCACACCAGGCCCGAACTCGCTGCGCATCACCGAGGAAATGCTGCGGTTGCTGCGAGTGGGTGGCGTCGCGGACGAAGCCTGCGCCTGGGCCGCCGACCTGTTCGGGCAGTACATCGCCTCGTCGGCCCTGGAGGAAGCGGCATGGCGCCGCGAGCAGTTCCCCGGTGCGGTCACCGTGCGGCTCGACGCCGTCCACGCCGCGCTCCCCGTCGAGGACTACCCGACGATCCGTGCCCTCGCCCCCCTGTTGACCAGCGGTGACTCCGCATCACGGGCCGCCTGGAAACTCCGGGTCCTCATCGACGGAATCCTGGCCCAGCCCCGGTGATGGCCACGTTCCGGTGCTTGCACCTGACACGGTGTCAGGGGCTAAACCGGAAGCCATGACTCACCTGACAGCGACCGAAGCGGCCGCCGGGGTCCGCGGGGGCAAGATCACCTCCCGCGAGCTGACCGAGCGGCTGCTGGCCCGGATCGACCAGGTCAACCCCGCGGTGAACGCGGTCGTCGAGCTACGCCGCGAGGACGCCCTCCAGGCGGCAACCGAGGCGGACGCGGCGCTTGCGCGAGGAGACCACGTCGGCCCGCTGCACGGCGTCCCGATGACGGTCAAGGAGAGCTTCAACGTCGCCGGGATGCCCACCACCTGGGGAAACCCGGACTTCGCCGGTTACGTCCCCGACTGGGACGCCACGGTCGTCGAACGGTTGCGGGCGGCCGGGGCGATCGTCGTCGGCAAGTCCAACGTGCACCGGATGCTCGAGGACTTCGGGCAGACCGTGAGCGGCATCCACGGCCGGACCCGCAACCCGTGGGACCCCGCGCGCACGCCCGGCGGGTCGAGCGGCGGCGGTGCGGCAGCGCTGGCCGCGGGCCTGACCCACCTGGAATACGGCTCCGACCTGGTCGGCTCGATCCGGATCCCGGCGGGCTTCTGCGGTGTCTACGGCCTCAAGCCGACCGCCGGGCTCGTTCCGCAGCGCGGGTTCCAGCCGCCGGGCCCACCCGCCTTGCCCAGCGAAACGGCCTACCTGTCCTCGATCGGGCCGCTGGCGCGCTCGGCGGCTGACCTGCGGACGGCGTTGCGGGTCACCGCCGGTCCCGAGGGCGACGCGGCCAAGGCGTACCGCTGGGAACTGCCACCACCGCGGCACACCCGGCTCGCCGGCTTCCGTGCCGGTTTCGTCCTCGACCACCCCCAGGCTCCGGTGACCGACGAGGTCGGGGCCGTCCTGTCCGACGCGGTGGACGCGCTCGGCCGCGCCGGGGTGAAGCTCGTCGAGGGCTGGCCCGACGGCGTCGACCCGGTCCGGGAGGCCGAGACCTTCGGCTTCCACGTCGGCCTGTTCTTCGCCCACCAGCAGGCCGGCACCGATTTTGCCCCGCTCGCGGAAGTCGTCGAGCGGGAACGGGAACGGATGGCCACCCGCGCCGCCTGGGCCCGCTACTTCGAGGACGTCGACGTCTTCCTGTGTCCCGTCACCTTCACGACGGCCTTCGCCCACGACGACCGGCCGTTCGCGGACCGGGTGATCGCGACCCCCGGCGGGGAACGCCGGTACGACGACCAGGTCTTCTGGATCACGCACGCGTCCCTGCCCGGCCTCCCCGCGGTCGCGGCGCCGGCGGGGCTGTCGCGCGGCGGGCTGCCGGTCGGCATGCAGGTGCTCGGCCCGCAGTTCGAAGACGACACCGCGATCGCCTTCGCGGAGCTCGCGGCCGACGTCACCGGCGGTTTCACGCCGCCGCCGGGAGAATGACGCGGGTGTTCACCATCGGCGAGTTCGCCCGGCACGGCCGGGTCTCGGTCCGCATGCTGCGTCACTACGACGCGATCGGGTTGCTGCGGCCCGCGTCCGTCGACCCCGCCACCGGCCACCGCGGCTACGAGGCCGGGCAGCTGGCCCGGCTCAACCGGATCGTCGCCCTGAAGGACCTCGGCTTCACCCTCGAGCAGGTCCGCGGGATGCTGGCCGACGACGTCGGCGTGGCGCAGGTCCGCGCGATGCTGACGCTGCGCCGGGCCGAGCTGGAACAGGCGGTGGCCGCGGGCAGGGAACGGCTGACGCAGGTCGAGGCGCGGCTGCGGACGCTGGAGGACGAGGGCCTCCCGATCCCCGACATCGTCGTCAAGCGGCTCCCGGCCGTGCGGCTGGTCGAGCTCACCGGCACCGCGGCGAGCTTCCGGCCCCAGGACATCGGCCCGGTCGTGCGCCCGCTGTGCGCCGAACTCGGCGAGCGCCTGCGCGGCGCGCCCGCCGTCACCCCCGCCGGCCGCCTGACCTGCTTCTACGAACAGCTCGGCGAGGACGAGGTCGTCGTCCACGCGGCGCTCCCCGCGTCGGTGACCGACGGCGACCGCAACGGGCTGGCGGTGGTCGACCTGCCCGAGACCGAAGCGGCCACCCTGGTGCACCGCGGCGCGATCGACCTCGTGCTGCCGAGCTGGCAGGCGCTGGTCCGCTGGCTCGAGGCCACCGGCCGCCGCTCGGGTGGGCCGCAGCGGGAGCATTACCTCGATTGCCCGGAAGATCCGGCGAAGTGGATCACCGAACTGCAGGAACCCCTTCGACCGTGATGTGCGGGGCCAACGCGCGCAGGAAGTCCGGCGCGTCGAAGATCTCCCCCGCCGGCGCGACGCCCTTCACGCGGGTCCGCCCGGTCAGGATGCGCTCCACCGCTTCCACCGCGAGCGGTGCGGTGACCGCGTAGATGTCCTCGCCACGGGCGGTGAGCCGGCGTTCCTCGCCGCCCGCGCGCACCACGACGTCGACCACGAACGTCTCGGCCGAGTCGCGCGGGCCCGCCGCGGCCAGGCCGTTCGCCGCGTCGACCGTCATGTAGGTGGTCACGTCCGGCACCTTCAGGTGACGCGGGATGGTGACGATGTCGGCCATCGAGAACTCGCCGAAGACGGGCCTGGTGCCCAGCGGGGCCGGGAACGCCCACTCGCGCGTCGGCAGGGCGTCGTCGCGGTGCTCCAGCCGGCCGCCCGCGTACCGGATGCGCCTGCCGCCGCGGCGGTCCCGGGACACCCGGCCCGCGGCGAGGGTCCCGGCCGTCGGGTTCCAGCCGCTGAGCCCGTAGGCGACGTGCACCTCGTCGGCCGACGTCCAGTCGCCCATCGCCGCCGTCGCCAGCAGGTCGCCCAGGCCGCCGAAGAACGCCATCGCGGGCACCACCACGGGTCCGGTGGCCCGCTCGAAGGTGTCGAGGTTGGCTTCGATCTCGGCGGCGACGTCCACGTACGGGACGCCGGCGCGGGCGGCCGCCTCGGCCACCGGGAGCGCGGTCGCGGCGAACGGGCCCGCGCAGTTGATCACGGCCGCCACGCCGTCGAAGGCGCGGTCGAGGGCCGCCGGGTCGTCGACCGGGGCCGGCCGGCCTCCCGGCAGTTTCGCCGCGTCGCGGCCGGAAAGGACCGGGGTGATGCCGCGTTCGCGCAGCTCGGCCACCACGAAGCGGCCGGTGTGTCCGTAAGCGCCGTAAACCAGTACCGAAGTCATGGGGCAATCCTGGCGACGGCCAAGCGACGGCGAAAGTGTCCGGAACGACGTGGTCCGTACACTTTCGGACATGCACGCAGTCGCGCTGGCCGCCACCGACGGGATGCTCTCCTTCGAGCTGACCATCGCCACCGAGGTGTTCGGCGACCACCCGAGGTACGACTTCGCGGTCTGCGGCAGCCACGCCGTGCGGGTCGGCCGGTTCCTGCTGGAACCCGACCACGGGCTCGACCGGCTGGCGCGCGCCGGCACGGTGATCGTGCCGGGGTGGGCCGACGTCGACGCCGCCCCGCCCGCCGACCTGGTCGACGCGGTGCGCGCGGCCCACTCGCGCGGCGCGCGCGTGGCGTCGCTCTGCACCGGCGCGTTCGTCCTGGCCGCCGCGGGCCTGCTCGACGGCCTGCGCGCGACCACCCACTGGGCGCACACCGGCGTCCTGGCCGCGCGGTATCCGCGGGTGACGGTGGACCCGGACGTGCTCTACGTCGACAACGGCAGCGTGCTGACCTCCGCCGGCAAGGCCGCCGCGATGGACCTCTGCCTGCACCTGGTCCGCGCCGACCACGGCCCGGCGGCCGCCAACGACGTCGCCCGCCGCCTGGTCGTGCCGCCGCACCGGGCCGGCGGCCAGGCCCAGTTCGTCACCACCCCGGTGCCCACGCGCGACGACCACCCGCTGGCTTCGCTGCTCCCGTGGATCACGGCCCGGCTCGACCGGCCGCTCACGGTGGAAGACCTGGCCCGGCAGGCGAACATGAGCTCCCGCCACCTCGGCCGCCACTTCCGCTCGGCGACCGGCACGACCCCGCTGCGGTGGCTGCTGACCCAGCGGATCCGCCGCGCCCAGGAACTCCTGGAGAACACCGACTCCGGCATCGACGCGATCGCGGAGGCGGTCGGCATGGGCACCGCCACGACGTTGCGGCGCCACTTCAACCGCACGGTCGGCGTGCCACCGGACACCTACCGCCGCACGTTCCGCAGTCAGTAGCGGACCTCGCGAGCCAGCAGCGGCGGGTACACAGTGGACGGTTCGCCGTCGACCGTCGCCCCCGCGAACTGCAGCATCGCCCGCTGGGCGCCGTGCATCGGAGCCGGGTAGTCCAGCTCCGGCGCGGACACCTCGTCCAGCCTGGCCAGCTGCGCGGGGGTGAGGGTCACGTCCAGTCCGGCGAGGTTGCCGGTCAGGTGGTCCAGCCGCCGCGCGCCGACGATCGGGACGACCGTTCCGCGGCGAGCCAGCAGCCAGGCCAGCGACACCGCCGCGGACGTGGTCCCCAGCTCCCCGGCGATCTCGGCGACCACGTCGATGACGGCGAACTCCGCATCGGACGGACCGCCGACGAAAGCGGCGCGGGCCGAATCGGCGACGTCCGCGCCGCGCCGGTACTTGCCGGACAGGAACCCGTTCTTCAGCGGGCTCCACGGCACCAGCGCGAGCCCCTGGTCGAGCGCGAACGGCGCGAGCTCCCCCTCGACCGTCCGCGCCAGCAGCGAGTATTCGACCTGCAGCGCGACCAGCGGCGTCCAGCCGCGCAGCAACGCCGTCGTCTGGGCCTGCGCGGTGACCCACGCGGGGGTGTTCGAGAAACCGAGGTAGCGGATCTTGCCGGCGCGCACGAGGTCGTCGAGGGTCCGCAGGGTCTCCTCGATCGGCGTGTTGCGGTCCCAGTTGTGCAGCCAGTACAGGTCGAGGTGGCCGGTTCGCAGCCGCCGGAGCGTCTCGTCGAGCTGCGCGATGATCGACGCCCGGCCGGCGCCGCCGCCGTTGGGGTCGCCGGGGAACATGTTGCCGAAGAACTTCGACGCCAGCACGACGTGCTCGCGACGGCCGGGGTGGGCGGCGAAGAAGTCGCCGAGGATCTTTTCCGAGTGGCCGTTGGTGTAGAAGTTCGCGGTGTCGACGAAGTTCCCGCCGAGGTCGAGGTAGGTGGCGAGGATCTTCTCGGACTCTTCGACACTGCTCCCGGCGCCGCCGGCGTCCTCGCCGAAGGTCATCGCGCCGAGCGCGAACGGGCTGACGCGGAGGCCGGACCGGCCGAGGGTGACGTAGTGGTCGAGTGGCACGAAACTCTCCTTGTGTGTCGGATCGGACCACTCCAGGAAACCGCCAAGGCCTTGCCGGACGGTAGATCGATCGGCGCGGCCTCTTGCACGATCCTGCCGGCACGGCTTACCTGGACAGGTGCTCGCCGAACTCCGCGCCCTCGTGGCCGCCCACGCGCGCGCGGACCTGCGCACGCCGATCCCGGGCCTGCTTCTGTCCACAGTGGACACCAGCGAGCCGCACCACTCGCTCGCCGAGCCGTTGCTGGTGGTCATGGCCGACGGCGGCAAGCGCCTGCTGCTCGGCGAGCAGGTGCACGAGTACCGCGCCGGGCAGTACCTGCTGGTCGGCGCGGACGTGCCGGTGACCGGCCACTTCATCGGGGCCACGCCGCGGACGCCGGCGCTGGGCGTCGGCGTGGCGCTGCGGCCCGCGGCGATCGCCCCGCTGCTGCTGCGGGCGCCGCCGGCCCGCACGCCGCCGTCGTCCCCGCTCGCGACGGGGGACACGAGCCCGGAGCTGCTCGACGCCGTGCTGCGGCTGGTGCGGCTGCTCGACCACCCGTCCGACGCGCCCGTGCTCGCGCCGCTGGTCGAACGGGAAATCCTCTGGCGGCTGCTGACCGGCCCGCACGGCGAGCTCGTCCGCCGGATCGGCCTCACCGACAGCGGCCTGGCCCGGGTGAGCCGGGCGATCCGGTGGCTGCGGGACAACTACGCCGAGCCGGTGCGGATCGAGGAGCTCGCCCGGCTGAGCGGGCTGAGCGCGTCGGCGTTCCACCGGCACTTCCGCACCGCCACGGCGATGAGCCCGCTGCAGTTCCAGAAGCGCATCCGCCTGCAGGAAGCGCGGTCGCTGCTGCTGGCCGGCGCGGGTGACGTCGCGGGCGTCGGGCACCTCGTCGGCTACGACAGCCCGTCGCAGTTCAACCGCGAGTACCGCCGCCTGTTCGGCGCCCCGCCCGGCCAGGACGCGGCGCGGCTGCGCGCGGCCGCCGCACCCGCCGGGCCGCAGTTGCCCTGAGGTCCGATCCGTTCAAGACTTCCGCCACCGCCGGGTGCGACGCTGGTCGCATGCCTGTGAACCTCTCCGCGGCCGCGTCCTTCATGGCGACGCACGCCCGCGTCCTCGACCGGCGCCGTTTCGAACTGCTCACCGGCGCGACGGAGGCCCGCGCGGTACTGCAAGCCCTCGACGGCTACCGCAACCCCGACGGCGGCTACGGCTGGGGCCTCGAACCGGACCTGCGGGCGCCGGAGAGCCAGCCCGGCGGCGCCCTCCACGCCTTCGAAGTGTTCGAGGAGATCGCCCCGGACACGGCCGGGCAGGCGCACCACCTGTGTGACTGGCTGGCGTCGGTTTCCACGCCGGACGGCGGGCTGCCGTTCGCGCTGCCCGTGGCGGACCCGGCGGGGTGCGCGCCGTTCTGGGTCCAGGCCGATCCGGCGGAGGCGACGCTGCAGAGCACGGCGTTCACCGCCGGTGTCGCCCTGCGCGTCGCCCGCCACGACCGGTCCGTGCGCGAGCACCCGTGGCTGACGGCGGCGACGCGGTACTGCTTCCGCGCCATCCGCGAGCTTTCTTCGGCGCCGCACGCGATCGCGCTGTCGTTCGCGGTGCGGTTCCTGGACGCCGCCGACGACTTCCACGCGGAGGCTTCCTCGCTGCTGGACCACCTGGCCACGTTCGTCTCGCCCGACGGGCTCGTCCCGGTCGCGGGAGGTTCGGACGGCGAAACCCTGCGTGCCCTGGACTTCGCGCCCCTGCCGCACCGCCCGGCACGCCGGTTGTTCGCCGACGGCGTCGTCGAAGCCGAACTGCGCCGGCTCGCCGGCGAGCAGCAGGACGACGGCGGCTGGCGGGTGGATTTCGCGAGCTACTCGCCCGCGGCGGCACTCGAATGGCGCGGCTACGCGACCGTCCGTGCGGTCTCGATCCTGCAGCGCAACGGAGTCCTCTGAGCTTCTACACGATCGACGCCAAGGTCCACCCGGCCGTGGGTTGTCGAGTGGCGCGTGGTGAGCGGAGCGGGGCCGCCGTTCGCCCATCCGGGGGCGACCCACCTGGCGGACCCGGCCACTCGGCCGGGCGATCGCACGCGCCTTCCGGTCGGCCCGGCCGAACCCGTACTGTGACCGGGGAAGCCGGTTCCCGGAGGTGAAGCATGTCGTCGCGCAACCCGTTGCGCTGGTTCGCCCGCTGGGCCGACTGGTTCGAGGAACGCGGCGTGTACGTGCCCGGCGAAGAGAGCCGTGCGGTCGACCCGGTCCGCGATTTCGGCTGGCTGATGGCCGCGTGGGTGGCCGGTGTCGCGATCTTCATCCTGTTGTTCGCCCTCGCGGTTTAAGTGGCATGTGGGCAAAGATTGTCACCAGCCGTGCCGTTCCGGTCACGGATTGGCCACGGGGCGGCACCAGGTGCGCGACAACCCCCCGTCGCGCCTCGTAACCGCGCGCGATCACGGCCAGAGTGGAGCGGGTTCGCCCGGCATCCCCGTTGCCGAACGGCACCCCGACCCGCCGACTGGAGTACCCGCGATGGCGCTCGCGCGCACGTGCAAGATCATGTTCACCACAGGATTGCTGAGCCTGACGGTGGCGTGCGGGGTCCCTTCGGCGCAAGGCGGCACCGCCGCGCTCGGCGCGGCCGGCTCACCAGCCGGCGCCGGAGCGTCGGCTTCACCGGCGGGCAACGACCTGAAGTTCGGCGCCGACCACCGGTTCGCCGGCGGCCTCACGATCTCCGTCGGCTCCCCGAAGTCGTTCCGGCCCAGCCCGTCGGCGTACCCGCAGAGCCCGCGCGGCGCGGTGTTCGACGTCGAGCTGACGAACGACGGCTCGACGACGTACAAGCTTTCGGGCCTCACGGTCACGGCCACCTCGGCGGGCACCCCGGTCAAGCAGGTCGTGGACACGACCCAGGGGTTCACCGGCATCACCGACGCGGGCAAGGACGTGCTGCCGGGCCGTTCGGTGCACCTGACGCTGGCGTTCGCGGTGCCGCAGGAGCAGACGCAGCTGAGGCTGCAGATCCGCCCGAGCGCGACCGAACCCACGGCGGTCACCTACTGCGGCCCGGCCTGAGCCGGCGCGGTTAGGCTCGGGGGCATGACCGAGCGACTTTCCCCCGGCGACGAAGCCCCGGACTTCACCCTGCCCGACAGCGAGGGCAAGGAGGTGTCGTTGCGCGACTACCGCGGCGAGTCCGTCGTGGTGTACTTCTACCCGGCGGCGAGCACCCCGGGCTGCACGAAGCAGGCGTGCGACTTCCGCGACAACCTCGCCGAGCTGAACGACGCGGGCTACCGCGTCATCGGCATCTCGCCGGACACGCAGGCGAAGCTGGCGAAGTTCGCCTCGAACGAGAGCCTGACGTTCCCGTTGCTGGGCGACCCGGACAAGACGGTGATTTCCGCTTGGGGCGCGTACGGCGAGAAGAAGAACTACGGCAAGACGTACCTGGGCGTGATCCGCTCGACGTTCGTCGTCGACCCGGCGGGCAAGATCGCCCACGCCTGGTACAACGTCCGCGCGACCGGCCACGTGGCGAAGCTGATCCGCGACCTCGGCCTGGCCGCCTGAGCGTTCCACCGGCGGTCTGAGGGCGGGAGGGCAGTTGACGGGCCTGGAAGCACCGGCGCTGAAACTCGGCGGGCAGATCGCTTCGTCCGCGGCGAAATCGTGGCTGCAGCGGCGAAAAGCCGGCTTCGAGCGATCGGCGGACCTGATCGAGCTGGCGGCCGGTGAGCTGAAGGGACCGCTGGAGCGGCGCAAGCTGGAGAACCTCGTCCAGGCCATCGGGACGCAGGTGGCCGAACAGCTGGAGCAGGTCCTCGCCGACCGGTTCTCGACACTGCCGCAGAACGAGATCGACGCGGCCTTCCTCGCCGTCGAAGACGCGGTGGGCAAGGCGGACCTGTCCGACGAAGCCCTGCTCGCCGCGGACGCGGATGCCGAGCAGCTGGCCAGGAAGATCCGCGGCGACCTGCCGCGTGAACGGCTCCTCGCGCCCCAGGCGGCGGCGCTTTACGAACTGGCGCTGGACCAGGCGTGCCGGCACCTCGTGCAGGTGGTGCGCCACCTGCCGTCGTTCCAGCCCAGGGCGCTCGCGGAGGTGCTCGGGCGGCTCAGCCGTCAGGCTGACCAGCTCGACGAGCTGCTGGCCAGAGTGCCGAAGACGAGCCTCAAGGCCCCGGAGGGCGTCGACCGCGACGCCGAGTTCGAGACGACGTATCTGCGCCACCTCGCCCACGCCCTCGACCGGCTCGAGCTGCTCGGCTTGACGATGGACGACCAGCCGGCGCTGCCGTTGACGGTCGCCTACCTGAGTTTGAGCGTCTCCCCCGAGGGCGAGCCACGGCGGACCGGCCGCCGCACCGACGAGCTGTGGTTCGAGAAGCGGCACAGCCGGGTCCACAGCGCCAACATGCGCGTGGAAACAGCGCTGGGCGAAGCGACCCGGGTCCTGGTACGCGGCGAAGCAGGCTCGGGAAAGACGACGCTGCT
Organism: Amycolatopsis sp. NPDC021455; assembly: GCF_040640995.1. NCBI lineage: Bacteria > Bacillati > Actinomycetota > Actinomycetes > Pseudonocardiales > Pseudonocardiaceae > Amycolatopsis > Amycolatopsis sp. NPDC021455. Next base: position 40,701 of record NZ_JBFACT010000013.1, read on the forward strand.
GGACTGGCTGGCGGTGACGGCGGCCCGCGGCGGGTTCACCGGGAAGCTCGCCGGCTGGAACGGCCGGGTACCGTTCCCGATCCGGTTGCGCAGCTTCGCCGCCGAGCCGTTGCCGCGGCCGGAGGAGTTCGTCGGCCACATCTCGCCGGTGCTGGCGCCACCGGACGGCTGGGCACGGCGGATCCTCGAGTCCGGCCGGGGCATGGTCCTGGTCGACGGCGTCGACGAAGTCGGTGCCACCCATCGCCGGGAGGTCAAGGCCTGGCTGCGGGAGCTTTCGCTGGCGTTCGAAAACACCTTGTTCGTCGTCACGTCCCGCACGGCCGCGGCGGACCAGCGCTGGCTGGCCCAGGAGGGCTTCGACTGCCTCCTGCTGGAGCCGATGAGTGCCGACGACATCGAAGCGCTGGTGGCCCGCTGGCACAAAGCCGCCGACGCCGGTGGCACAGTACGGCAAGGCACCGACCTGCCCGCCGCCCAGCAGCGGCTGCTCAACCAGCTGGACAGCCGGCCGCACCTCCGGATGCTGGCCGCGAGTCCGTTGCTGTGCGCGATGTTGTGCGCGTTGAACCTGGCTCACCGGTCCGAGCTGCCACGCGACCGGATGGACCTGTACCGCAAAGCCCTGTCCATGCTCCTCCACCTGCGCGACGCCGAGCGCAAGATCGACGTGATCCTCACCGAGGCGCAGAAGCAGATCCTGCTGGGCGACCTGGCGTGGCGGCTGTCGCTGGCGTCGAAAGTGGAACTCCCCAAGAACCGCGTCCGCGAGCACATCGCCCGCCGGCTGCCGTCGTTGCCGCACGTCGACCACACCCCGGACGAGGTGCTCGACCACCTGCTGGAACGCAGCGGCGTCCTCCGCGAACCGGTGCGCGACCGCGTGGACTTCGTGCACCGGACGTTCCAGGAGTGCCTGGCCGCGAATGAGGCCACCGAACAGGACCACCTGGAAACCCTGGTCGAACGAGCCCACCTGGACACCTGGTGGGAGACGATCGTGATGGCCTGCGGCCACGCGAAGCACCACCAGGCCGGGGCGCTGCTGGCGGGGATCCTGGACCGGGCCGACGAAGAGCCTCGGCACGCACGCCACCTGCGCTTGCTGGCGGCGGCCTGCCTGGAGACGGTCAGCAACGCGGATCCGGAGGTCATCGCGCGGGTGGAGGCGGTGATCCGCGGACAGCTGGTGCCCCCGCGAAGCATGCGGGAGACGCAGTCATTGGCGTCGATCGGCCACCGGGTCTTGCGCTACCTGCCGCCGACTTTGGCGGACCTTTCGGACGCAGCCGCCGCGGCGACGGTGCGAGCCGCAGCGCTGACAGCCGGGGACGACGCGCTTCAGCTGCTGCGAAGCTACGCTCAGGACAGCCGCCCTTTGGTGCAGGACCAACTGACCGAAGCCTGGCAGTATTTCGAACCGGAAAGGTTCGCCGCGGAGGTCCTGAGCGACTCCCCGCTGGCCGGCGGCGAAGCGTCGGTCGAGTCTTCTCGCCTGCTGCCCCACGTCGGCCGCCTGAAAAACCTGACCAAGCTCACTGTGGGCTTGTCGTCCGCCGACGAGCAGTCAGATCTCGACTTCCTCGGAGACGTCCCGCACGTGCAGCACCTCTCGCTGCACTTCCCGGCCGATCAGGCCGTCGACGTTTCCCCGCTGGCGAGGCACCGCGAGCTGATCGAAGTTTCGCTCTATTTCGCGCTGCGATACAAGAACATCAAGAAACTGCATGCCTTGCCATCGTTGCGGAGCGCGACCTTCTTCCGGTCTTCCCCCTGGCGAAGCCTGGACGCCATCAGCGGACTGACTCGGCTGGAAGAGCTGTACCTGGACCAACTCCACCGCCTTGACGGTATCGGCGCCTTGGCCGAGCTGAGCAACTTGACTCGCCTCCGGCTCTGGGAATGCACCCAGCGCACACTCAGCGGCGACACCGCTCTCGTGAAGCCGACGGACGTGGCGCTGTACGGTGCCTTCGGCGGCTCGAAACGGGTGCTTCCGGGCGGCATGATCGCGGCTGCTTTCCCCAACGCCGAACACCTGGACCTTCAGCACATCGACCTCGAGGACGCACACGAGCTCGCGAAACTGCCCCTCGAGACGTTGGCCGTGATGGGTCCGGCCGAGCTGGACCTTCGGCCGTTCAGCGGCCTGCAGACATTGCGTAAACTCGCCCTGATGGGCACCGGTCACGCCCTCGACCTGAGCCCCTTGGCGGGTGCCAACGTGACGATCGAGGTCTGGAACACACCGCTGACCGGCGCGGAAGAACTCGGCCCCGGCGTGAACCTGATCGTCCACTAGCTTCCGGCTAGTTCCCGCAACGCCGGGAGAAGGGCGCGCAGCGCCCGCCCGCGGTGCGAAGCCGCGTCCTTCTCCGCCGGGTCCATCTCCGCCGACGTCCGCGACTCGCCGTCCGGCCGGAAGATCGGGTCGTACCCGAACCCGTTGGTACCACGGCGTTCCCGGATCAGCGTCCCGCGCCACTCGCCGCGGACCACCGTCTCCTCCCCCGACGGAAGCACCAGCGCCGCGGCGCACACGAACTGCGCCCCGCGCCGCTCGTCCGGGACGTCCCGCAGCTGCCCCAGCACCAGATCCAGGTTCGCCTCGTCGTCGCCGTGCTTACCGGACCACCGGGCCGACAACACGCCCGGCATGCCGTTCAACGCGTCCACCGCGAGCCCCGAGTCGTCGGCGATGGCGGGCAACCCACAGGCCGTCACCGCGTCGCGGGCCTTCGCCACCGCGTTGCCCTCGAAGTCCGGGGCCGTCTCGGGTGCCTCCGGGAACGGAGGCACGTCCGCGAGACCGAGCACCTCGATGCCGGAAATGCCTTCCGCGGCAAGGATCCGCCGGAGCTCGCCGAGCTTCTTCGCGTTGCGCGTGGCCAGAAGCAGCTTCGTCACTTCGAGCCCTTCTTCTTGTCCGGACGCGGCTCCGGCAGCTCGCCGGGGTACGGCAGCGCCAGTGCCTCGTTCTGCAGCCGGGTCAGCTCGGCGCAGCCGGCCAGCGCCATGTCCAGCATCGTGTCCAAAGTGGACCGGGCGAAGGTCGCGCCCTCGCCGGTGCCCTGGACCTCGATCAGCGTGCCCGCGTCCGTGGCCACCACGTTCATGTCGACCTCGGCGCGGGAGTCCTCTTCGTACGGCAGGTCGAGCCGGACCCGGCCGTCGACCACGCCGACGCTCACCGCCGCCACCGACGACGACAGCGGCTGCGGGTCGTTGAGCCGGTTCGCCGCGCCCAGCCACGTGATCGCGTCCGCCAGCGCCACGTAACCGCCGGTCACCGCGGCCGTGCGGGTGCCGCCGTCGGCCTGGATGACGTCGCAGTCGATGACGATCGTGTTCTCGCCCAGCGCCGCCAGGTCGATGCAGGCCCGCAGCGACCGGCCGATCAGCCGCGAGATCTCGTGCGTGCGGCCACCGATCCGGCCCTTGACCGACTCGCGGTCACCTCGCGTGTTGGTCGCCGACGGCAGCATCGCGTACTCGGCCGTCACCCAGCCGAGGCCCGAGCCGGCCCGCCAGCGCGGCACGCCTTCGGTGACGCTCGCCGCGCACAGCACCCGCGTGTTGCCGAATTCGATCAGCACCGACCCCGCCGGCCACTGCTGGAACCCCCGGGTGATCTTGATGTCGCGGAGCTGGTCGTCGGTCCTGCCATCTTTACGAGCCACGGGTGCACTCTATGACCGTCCGCGTCAGACGTCGTAGACGGCACCCTGCTTGACGACCTCGGCTCCGGGAAACTCGGCCGACGCCTCGCCCAGGACCGCACCGGCGTCGGTCCACGGCGCGATGTGCGTGAGCAGCAGCCGCCCGGCCCCGGCGTCACGCGCCAGCTCGCCGGCCTGCTTCCCGGACAGGTGCACCCCCGCCGGCCGCTCCGTGGAGTCCGTCCAGGACGCTTCGGCGAGCAGCAGGTCGACGCCGTCGGCGAGCTCGTTCAGCGCCGCGCACGGCCCGCTGTCGCCGGTGAAGGCGAGGATCCGGCCGCCGTAGGAGATCCGCAGGCCGTACGCCGGGGTCGGGTGGTCGACCTCGGCCGCGACGACGTCGAACGGCCCGATCCGGAACGGTTCCGGCCGCAGCGGGCGGAAGGCGTAGACGTCGGTGAGGTCGGTGACGGCCCGCTCGGTCTCGTTGGGCGCGTACGCGTTCGCCAGCCGCGTCGGCGCGTCCGGCGGCGCGTACAGCGGCAGCAGGCGCGGCCGCGCGGGGTACGGCGGCGCCGGGTGGTAGCGGCGGAGGACGGTGAGCGCGCTGACGTCGGCGCAGTGGTCCGGATGCAGGTGCGTGAGCACGAGGGCGTCCAGGTCGAACGGATCGGCCACGGCCTGCAGCTGCGCCAGCGTGCCGTTGCCGAGTTCGAGGCCGAGCAGGAAGCCTTCGGCCTCGATCAGGTAACCGGACGCCGCGGCGTTCGGCCCGGGGATGCTGCCGGAGCACCCGAGGATGGTCAGTCGCACTTCGACACCCTAAGCGCCGGAGGTATCGTTTACGCGGTCGTGGGAGCGAGGACACCCGGGGCGAAGCCCATGAACCGCTGGGCCAGCCGCGTGAACGGCTCGGCCGAGCCGGTGGCGAGGAACTCGTGCCGCGGCGGTGTGTCCCTCGTGGTCAGCAGGTCCCCTTCGGTGAGGACGCGAACGAGGTCCTTCGCGGTCTCCTCGGCGCTCGAAACGAGCGTCACCTCCTGCCCCATCACGATCTGCAGCACGCCCTGCAGCAGCGGGTAGTGCGTGCAGCCGAGCACGAGCGTGTCGACCCCGGCGTCGAGCAGCGGCTGGAGGTAGCCCTGCGCGAGCCCGAGCACCTGGCGCCCGGTCGTGATGCCGCGCTCGACGAAGTCCACGAACCGCGGGCAGGCGACGCTGGTGAGCGTGATGCCGGGTGCCGCGGCGAAGGCGTCTTCGTAGGCCCGCGACCGCACGGTGCCTTCGGTGCCGATCACCCCGACGCGGCCGGTGTGCGTGGCGATGACGGCGCGCCGCGCGGCGGGCAGGACGACCTCGATCACCGGGACGTCGTAGCGCTCGCGGGCGTCGCGCAGGCAGGCCGCGGACGCCGTGTTGCAGGCGATGACCAAGGCCTTCACGCCGCTTTCCACGAGCTCGTCGAGCGCCGCGAGCGCGTAGCTGCGGGCGGTGGCGATCGGGAGCGGGCCGTACGGGTTGTGCGCCGTGTCGCCGACGTACCGGAGCTGCTCGGCGGGGAGCTGCTCGAGGATCGCCCGCGCGACCGTCAGCCCGCCGACGCCGGAATCGAACACACCGATCGGGGCATCAGCGGGCGGAGACGTCACGCTTCGAGGTTACCCGGCGCCGCCTTGCGGGACCGCCGGGTGGTCAGCCAGGCCGCGAGGACGCCGGCCAGCGCGCCGAAGAGGTGTCCCTGCCAGGAGACGCCGGGCTGGCCCGGCAGCAGCCCGGCCAGCATGCCGCTCCACACGCCGAGCAGGACGAGCGCGACGACGATCTGCCCGGCCGCGCGGTTGAAGATGCCGCGGACCAGCAGGTAGGCGAGCCAGCCGAAGGCGAGGCCGGACGCGCCGACGGTGACGCCGTCCGACGGCCCGATCAGCCACACGCCGAGCCCGGACACCACCCAGATGATGGCCGTGACCAGCGCGAACCGGCCGATCCCGGCGGCCATCGCGAGGAACGAGAGCACGAGCACCGGCACCGTGTTCGCGAACAGGTGCGACCAGCCGGCGTGCAGCAGTGGCGCGAACAGCACACCGTCCAAGCCGGACAGCGCCCGCGAGTGGATACCGCCCTGGTCGAGGTCGCCGGGCAGGATCACGTCGGCCAGCTCGACCAGGTAGAGCAGCAGGGTGAACGACAGCGCGACGAGCGCGGCCGCCTTCGGTCGCGGCGGCAGCACGCGCTTGGCGGCGTCGGTTTCCGGGGCGGGGTTCGAAGTGCTCACGCCTTCGAGGCTACGTCGGGTCGCGGGCCCGCCACCTCGGGTGAAATCCCTGATCCGGCGGTTTTGTCGGAGGTCACCGCTAACGTCTGCGGGCATGGGGAACATCGACGTCACCGGATACCTCGAGCGGCTGGGCCTCGGCGCCGAGCCGCCCGGCCTCGCGGCCTTGAAGCGGCTGCACGCGGCACATGTGGAGCGAGTGCCGTACGAGGCGTTGGAGATCCAGCTGGGCCGGCCGACCCCGCTCGAGCCCGCGGCGTCGGTCGCGCGGATCCTGCGGGGCCGCGGCGGGTACTGCTACCACCTGAACGGGGCATTCTCGGCCTTGCTGCGGGCCCTCGGCTACCAGGTCACGCGGCACCTGGCCGGGGTGCAGGGCGGGCCGGGCGACGCGCCGGGCGCCGACCGGAGCCACCTGGCGCTGACCGTCACCGGGCTCCCGGACGCGCCGGGCACGGCGTGGCTGGTGGACGCCGGGCTCGGCGACGGCCCGCACGAGCCGCTCCCCCTACGGGAAGGCACCTACGTCCAGGGCCCGCACACCTACCGGCTGCGGCGGTCGGAGGTCGTGCCGGGTGGCTGGCGGTTCGACCACGACCCGTCGGGCAGCTTCACGGGCATGGACTTCGCGCCCGGTGCGGCGGAAATGGCCGACTTCGCGGAGAAGCACGCGTGGCTCTCGACGGCGCCGGAGTCCGGGTTCGTGCGGGTCTGCGCGTTCCTGCGGCGGGACGCGACGGGCGCCGACACCCTCCGGGCGCTCACCCTGAACCGCCACGGCGCCAAGGAGCTGCTCGAGTCATCCGAGGGGTGGTGGGCGGCGGTGGATGACGTGTTCGGCATCCCGGCCGCGCTGTTCACGGCCGAGGAGCGCGAGCGGGTGTGGCGGCAGGTCGTCGCGCAGCACGAGGCTCACGTGGGTGGCAAGGGCAGCGAGGTGGTGCCCAGCGCGTAGTCCACCGCCGCGTCGGCGTGCAGGCGGGTCGTGGGGAACGTCGGCACCGGCGAGTCCGCCGGGCCGACGAGCAGCTCGATCTCCGTGCAGCCGTAGATGACGCCTTCGGCGCCCGCTTCGACCAGGCGCGCGATCACCGCGCGGTAGGCCTCGCGGGACTCGGGCTTCACCACGCCGAGCACCAGCTCGTCGTAGATGACCCGGTGCACGAGGTCGCGGTCTTCGGCGCCGGGCACGAGCACGTCGAGCCCGTGCGCGGCCAGCCGGTCGCGGTAGAAGGGCTGCCCCATGGTGAATCCGGTGCCGAGCAGGCCGACGCGGCGGACACCGGCGGCCTTGACGGCCGCGGCGGTGGCGTCGCCGAGGTGCAGCAGCGGGACGCCGAGGCCATCTTCCAGCTGTGCGGCCACCTTGTGCATGGTGTTGGTGCAGAGCACGACGAAGTCGGCACCCGCCGCCTCGAGGGCCTTGGCGGCGCGGTTCAGCTCGGCCCCGGCGTCGTCCCAGCGGCCGTCGGCCTGCATCCGCTCGATGGCGGCGAAGTCGACGGAGTAGAGCACGGTGTGCGCGGAGTGGAACCCGCCGAGAACGGCCTTCACCCGCTCGTTCACGAGCCGGTAGTACTCGATCGACGATTCCCAGCTCATCCCGCCCAGCAGCCCGATGACCCTCATACTCCCAGCATGCCCGAACCGCGCACGGCCTTCGCCGGCGTCTCGAACGTCCTGGTCACCGACGGAAGCTCGGCCGTGCTGGTCGACGGCTTCTTCTCGCGGCCGTCCCTGCTGAAGCTGGCGGCGACGCGCGTGGCGCCGGACCGCGCCCGGATCGACGAGGCCCTGCGGCGCCTCGGTGTCACGGAGCTGGACGCCGTCCTGGTCGCGCATTCCCACGTCGACCACGTGCTCGACGCGCCGGTCGTCGCCGAGCTGACCGGCGCCACGCTCGCCGGCTCGCCCTCGACCCGGAAGGTCCAGGAGGGCTACGGCCTGGCCGCCGAGCCGTTCGAGGAACTGGTGCCGGGCAAGCCCGCCGAGTTCGGCGCCTTCACCGTGACGCCGGTCGAGACCGCGCACAGCGCGGGCGACCGGGTGCCGGGCGAAATCACCGAGCCGGTCCGGCTGCCGGCCAGGTCGAAGGCCTTCAAGACCGGGCGGTGCTACTCGTTCCACATCGCGCACGCGGCGGGGAACGTGCTGGTCCACGCGTCGGCGAACTTCGTGCCCGGCGCGCTGGGCGGGTACCGCGCGGACGTCGTCTACCTCGGCATCGGCGCGGCCGGCAAGCAGACCGAACAGTGGCGGGAACGCTACTGGCGCGAGACGGCCGGGTCGGTCGGCGCGCGGACCGTCCGGCCGATCCACTGGGACGCGTTCTGGCGGCCGCTGAGCAAGCCGCTGAAGCCCCTGCCGAAGGTGTTCGACGATCTGGGGACGACCATGGCCACCTTCGAGCGGCTGGCCGCGGCCGACGGCGTAACCCTCGCCATGCCGGAACTCTGGAAGCGGGTGTAGCTCAGGCCCAGAGCTGCCCGTCGAGCCGCTCGGCGGCCTCGTCCAACGACCCCGAGTACGCCCCGGTGGACAGGTACTTCCACCCGGCGTCCGCGACGACGAACGCGACGTCCGCCCGCTCCCCCCGGGCCGCGGCCTTCTCGGCCACCGCCAGGGCGGCGTGCAGCACCGCGCCCGTCGAGATGCCCGCGAAGATGCCTTCGTGCTCCAGCAGCTCACGCGTCCGGCGCAGCGCGTCGTACGCGCCCACGGAGTACCGGCCGTTGAGCACCGAAGCGTCGTACAGCTCCGGCACGAAACCCTCGTCGAGGTTGCGCAGGCCGTACACCAGCTCGCCGTAGCGCGGCTCGGCCGCGATGACCTGGACGTCCGGCTTCGCTTCGTGCAGGTACCGGCCGACACCCACCAAAGTCCCCGTCGTGCCGAGGCCGCCGACGAAGTGCGTCAGCGTCGGCAGGTCCTTGAGCAGCTCGGGCCCGGTGCCGCGGTAGTGCGCGTCGGCGTTGGCCGGGTTGCCGTACTGGTAGAGCATCACCCAGTCCGGGTTCGCCTCGGCCAGCTCCTTCGCCCGCCGGACGGCCTCGTTCGAGCCGCCCGCGGCCGGCGAAAACACGATCCGCGCGCCGTAGGCCTGCAGCAGCTGCTTGCGCTCGGTCGAGGTGTTCTCCGGCATCACGCAGACCAGCCCGTAGCCCTTGAGCTTGGCGGCCATGGCCAGCGAGATGCCGGTGTTGCCCGACGTCGGCTCCAGGATCGTGGAGCCCCGGCGCAGCTTGCCCTCGCGCTCGGCGGCTTCGATCATGGCCAGCGCGGGCCGGTCCTTGACCGAGCCGGTCGGGTTGCGGTCCTCCAGCTTCGCCCACAGGCGCACGTCGTGCGTGGGCGAGAGCCGGGGCAGCCCGACCAGCGGGGTGCCGCCGAGCGCGTCGAGCAGGGACTCGAAGCGAGCCATCGATCAGCCACCGGCCACGGCGGGGAGGATGGTCAGGGTGTCGCCGTCCTTGACCTCGGCCTCGAGCCCGCCGGCGAAGCGCACGTCCTCGTCGTTGACGTAGACGTTGATGAAGCGGTGCAGCTTCTCCTCCTTGACCAGGCGCGCCTTGATGCCGGCGTGCCGGGCTTCGACGTCGTCGATGACCTCGAGGACGGTCGCGCCCTTCGCCTCGACGGACTTCTCGCCGCCGGTGTGGGTGCGCAGGATGGTCGGGATGGAGACGGTCACGGCCATGGGTTCTTACCTCCGGTGGGTTCTTACCCGCAGACGCCGGTGGCGCGGCGGTTATTCCGGCGGGGCTCAGTCGATGATCTCGACCGGCTCCTCGGTGATCTCGGCGTCCACGATCCGGTACGACCGGAACTCGTGCACTTCGGGGTCGCGGGTCGACACGAGCACGTAGTGCGCGCCCGGCTCGGCGGCGATGGACGCGTCGGTCCGCGACGGGTACGCCTCGGTCGCGGTGTGCGAGTGGTAGATGACCACCGGCACCTCGTCGTTCGCGTCCATCTCCCGGTACAGCTTCAGCAGGTCGCCGGAGTCGAACTCGTAGAACGTCGGCGACCGGGCCGCGTTCAGCATGGGGATGAACCGCTCGGGCGAGTCGGAGCCCTCGGGCCCGGCGATCACCCCGCACGCCTCGTCGGGGTGGTCACGGCGGGCGTGGGCGACGATCTCGTCGACGAGTTCACGGCGGATCCGGAGCACACCGACATCTTAGGTGGTGGACACGGCACGTCCAGATGATGAGACATACCGCTCACCAGGCGTTCTTGGGATACTGGCCGCGTGCCGCTGTCGTCGAAAGTACGCGATCGGTGCCGGATGTACCTCGGCACGGAGGAGCGGATCCAGTACCTGATCCCCGGCATGTCGCTGTACGTGAACCGCATGCGGGCCCGGGTCGGTTTCCTGGTCATGGTGACCGACCGGCACGTCACCCTCCTGGCCTGCAGCCGCTGGAGCCTGAACCGGCCGAAGCAGATCTGGGAACGCCTGCCGCGCGACACCGAGCTGGGTCCGCTGGACATCCACCCCTCGCTCGGGCCGATCCTGTCGGTCGGCGGCATCGACCTGGAGATCGACGAGGAGTACATCGCGGCGGTCCGCGCGGCGAACCTGGAGATCAGCGGCGACGGCCTCCCGGAGGACCCCTACCCGGGCGGCTGACCGCCTCAGAGCTCCAGGAACACCGGCACGTCGGCCCGGGCCAGCGCCGCCGCGGCGACGTGGCTTTCCAGGTCCTGGAGCCAGGCGACCGTCCGCTCGGCGCCCCAGCGCGTCGCGAACAGCGGATCGAGCGACACCTCCCAGCGTGGCTGCCGCAGGTACGCCGACTGGGCGTGGACGAGGACGAGCCGCAGGTCGCGGGCGCCCGCGCGGTCGAGCTCCAGCTCCGTGCCGCCGGGCCACGCCTCGAGCACGCGGGAGAACGCGGCCACCACCTCGGCGCGCATCGCGGCGCCGTGCCGGTCCCGGAAGGCCGCGCTGGGCTCGCGGTGCCGGTAGGCGTCGGGGAACAGCTTCGTGTCGGCGATCCCCTTGCGCCCGGAGGCGGCCAGCCGGGCCGCCACCTCGGTGAGCGTGTGGTGCAGCACCGACGCGGTGTTCGGCGCCAGGGCGAGCCGGATGCGGCCGGACCACGCCGTGACGTGCGCGAAGTCGGTCACGGGGCCGGCTCGAGGGTCGCGCGCAGGCCGCGGACCTGCAGGGCCGCGGCGAAGTCCTCGGCCGGCCCGGCAGGCAGCGGGTCGAGTGCGGCCGAGCCGGCGGTGTGGATCCGCTCCGCGGCGGCCAGGGATTCGCCGTCCGGCAGGTCCAGCAGCTCCGCCAGCACCAGCGCCACTCCGGCGGAACTGTTCACATTGTCGTCGTGGATCCGGACGACCCACTTCTCGTCGAGCTGCACCCCAGGATGATCCGAGCCGGGCCGCCCGGCGTTACGCGAACGCCTCCGGCCAGACGTCCCGGTAGGCGGGCACCCCGCCCGCGGTCGTCGCGGCCAGCAGGCCGTGCACCATCGCCCGGGCGAACACCCGCGCCGCCGCCGAGCACAGCGCGTCGAGCGCCGCCGGCCGGGCCGCCGCGCCGAACGGCCCGCTCGCCTCCGGCAGCTCACGCGCACCCGTGGCCAGCGCGAACACCGTGTCGCCGTCGAACATCGTGTGCGCCGGACGCACCGCGCGCGCCAGCCCGTCCTGAGCCGCGACCGCCAGCCGTCGCGCTTCGGCCTTCGAGAGCGCCGCGTCGACGGCGACGACCCCGATGGTCGTGTTGAGGTCCGTCCGGCGGGACGGCAGGTCGGCGGGCCGCGACGGCCACGTCACGCCGAAGTCGCCGTGGTCGGCCGCGTAGGCACGGCCCGTCGTCAGGTCCACGGCTTCCCCGGCCGCGTTGACCGCCGCCAGCGCGCCGACCGTGTACTCGCCGACGACCTCGCTGGCCGAGCCGATCCCGCCCTTCAGAGACCCGACAGCCGCGCCCGCGCCCGCGCCGGCCGTTCCCTGGGCGAACGAGACCGAAGCCGCTTCGCAGGCCTCGTACCCGAAGGACGCGTCGGGCCGGTTGCCCCACTCACCGCGCGGCAGGTCGAACAGCACGGCCGCGGGCACGATCGGGACGACCTCGTGCGGCTGCGTCCCGACGGGAAAGCCCAGGTTGCGCTCCGAAAGCCACCGCATCACGCCGTCGGCCGCGGCCAGGCCGTACGCCGACCCGCCCGACAGGCACACCGCGTTGACCCGCTGCACCAGGTTCTCCGGTTCGAGCAGGTTCGTCTCCCGCGTGCCCGGCGCGCCGCCGCGCTGGTCGACCGCGCCGACCGCGCCGTCGGGCACCAGGACCACCGTCGTCCCGGTGGCCCAGCCGTCGCCGACCCGCTCGTGGTGCCCGACCAGGACACCGGGCACGTCGGTGATCATCCGGTCAGCGCCTGGATCAGCGTCTCCTGCACCCAGGTCAGCCAGTGGTAGACGCCGAGGTGCGGCGCCCGCGGGTCGTCCTCGGGCAGTTCGTCGGGCATGTCCTCGGTGACGTCGAGCGCGGTGCCCAGCGCCAGCCGGACGTCGTTGAGCGCGCCCAGCCAGGCGTCGGCCTGCTCCTCGGTCAGCCGGACGTGGCCGCCGTCGCGGGGCAGCGTGTCGAGCACGATCTTCGCCACGCCGACCTTGATGTCGAGCAGCTCCGGCTCGTGCAGCGACCGCATCGCCGCGGAGGAGTCGATGTCCTCCCGCGACGGGTTGTCCGGGTCGAGCTTGTGGAAGTCCGGGAGCAGCCGCGAAAGAACCGGGTCGTCCGGGGACTCGGTGGGCCCGGTCCGGATGCCGGTCAGCTCGGCGAGCTCGTCCTGCGGCGCCTCTTCGGCCCGCGCGGTGAGCATGTCCTCGAGCTGGCTGACCAGCCCGCGCAGCACGGCCGCTTCCTGCTGCTCGAACCCGGCGTGGATCACCGCGCCCTTGCGCCGCCAACCGTTCACGACGGCTGCTCCATGGTGGCCCAGAGGCCGGCCGCGTGGAGTTTCGCCACGTCCGTCTCCACCTTCTCCTTGCTGCCGGACGACACGATCGCCTTGCCCTTGTGGTGCACGTCCAGCATCAGCTTGGTGGCGTGGTCGCGGCTGTAGCCGAACAGCTTCTGGAAGACGTACGTCACGTACGACATGAGGTTGACCGGGTCGTTCCACACCACGGTCCGCCACGGTGTGTCCGACTCGGCGACTTCGGCACCGACCGGTTCGACCTGCGTCTGTTCGGATGCGACAGGCGTGGACATGCACCCCATGGTGTCACGGAGGGGACGGGGTACGCCGCGCCAGGTCCGGCCATGTGGGTGAATAGGCTTACCCCATGGGTTCACCGGAGCCGGTCACGGCCAGCACTGCGCTGCTCACCGACCACTACGAGCTGACCATGCTGGGCAGCGCGCTCGCCGACGGGACGCACGCGCGGCCCTGCGTATTCGAGGTTTTCGCCAGGAGGCTGCCGGACGGCCGCCGCTACGGCGTCGTCGCGGGCACCGCCCGGGTGCTCGACGCGATCGCGGACTTCCGCTTCACCGACGCCGAACTGGCGCAGCTGGAAGCGACCGCGGTCGTCGACGACGCGACGCTCGCCTGGCTGGCGGACTACGAGTTCTCGGGTGACGTCGACGGCTATCCCGAGGGAGAGCTGTACTTCCCGGGCTCGCCGATCCTCACCGTCACCGGCTCGTTCGGCGAGTGCGTGCTGCTGGAGACGCTGGTCCTGTCGATCCTCAACCACGACAGCGCCATCGCGTCCGCGGCGGCCCGGATGTCCGGCGCCGCGCACGGCCGCCCGATCATCGAGATGGGCGGCCGCCGCACGCACGAGTACGCCGCGGTCGCCGCCGCGCGCGCCGCCTACCTGGCCGGCTTCGCGACGACGTCCAACCTGGAAGCCGGGCGCCGCTACGGCATCCCGACCCGCGGCACCGTCGCGCACGCCTTCATGCTGCTGCACGACAGCGAGGAGGCGGCGTTCCGCGCCCAGGTGGACAAGATGGGCGCGGACACGACGCTGCTGGTCGACACCTACGACATCACCGCGGGCATCGAGACCGCCGTCCGCGTCGCCGGGCCGGAGCTCGGCGCGATCCGGATCGACTCGGGCGACGTCGGCCCGCTCGCCCGCCGCGCCCGCGAACAGCTGGACTCCCTCGGCGCCAAGGACACCCGGATCGTGGTGTCCGGCGACCTCGACGAGCACGCCATCGCGGCGCTGCGTGCGGAACCGGTGGACGCGTACGGCGTCGGCACTTCGGTCGTCACCGGCTCCGGCGCGCCGACCGCCGGGATGGTCTACAAGCTGGTCGAAGTGGACGGCAAGCCGGTCGCCAAGCGCAGCGCGCACAAGGAGTCCCGCGGCGGCCGCAAGTCCGCGCTGCGGCGCCACCGCGGCACCGGCACGGCGGTCGAGGAGGTCGTGTGGGCGACCTCGGGCGCCGCACCCGAGCCGGAAGCCAACGACCGGCCGCTGCAGATCCCGCTGATCCGCGCTGGCCGCCCGGAGCCGGACCTGCCTACGCTCGACGACGCCAGGCAGCGGCTGCGCCGTGGCCTGGTCAGCCTGCCGTGGGAGGGCCTCAAGCTCTCGCACGGCGAGCCCGCCATTCCGACGTTGTTCCTCTGAGAGGGAGTTCGACCGATGGGTACCGCGCTGATCGTGGTGGACGTGCAGAACGACTTCTGCGAAGGAGGTTCGCTCGGCCTCCCGGGCGGGGCCGCCGCGGCCGCCGCCATCTCGAAGCAGGCCGCCGAAGGCGGGTACAGCCACGTCGTGGCCACCCGGGACAACCACATCGACCCGGGTGACCACTTCAGCGAGACGCCGGACTTCAAGGACAGCTGGCCGGTGCACTGCGTCGCCGGCACGGCGGGTGCGTCGTTCCACTCCGCGCTCGACGTCGTCCCGATCGGCGAGGTGTTCTCCAAGGGCGAGTACAGCGCCGCCTACTCCGGCTTCGAAGGCGCGGCCCGCGACGGGAAGTCCCTGGAAGCCTGGCTGCGCGAGCACGACGTCACCGACGTCGACGTCGTCGGCATCGCGACGGACTTCTGCGTCCGCGCGACGGCCCTCGACGCGGCGAAGGCGGGCTTCGGCGTGCGGGTGCTGCTGGACCTGACCGTCGGCGGTTCCCAGCCGACGGTCGACGCGACGCTGAAGGACTTCGACGAGGCGGGCGTCGCGTACACCGGCACCGCCGTCGTCGGCACCGCCGCGTGAAGGATTTGCAGGCCGCGCTGGCGGAACACCGGCTCGTCGCGATCCTGCGGGCGTCGGACGCGTCGAGGTTCGCCGACGCGGCGATGGTGCTGCACGCGGCGGGCGTCCGCCTGCTCGAAGCGACCTTGACGACGCCGGGCGCGCCCGCGGCGATCACCGCGCTGCGCCTGGCGCTCGGCGAAGCCGCGCTGGTCGGCGCGGGCAGCGTCCGCGAACCGTCCGATGTGGACATCGCGGTCGGCGCGGGCGCGGCGTACCTGGTCACGCCGACGGTCGACCCGGCGGTCCTGGAGCGCGCCGCGGCCCTGGACACCCCGGTGATCTGCGGCGCGCTGACACCGACGGAGATCGACCAGGCGTGGCGGCTCGGCGCGGCCGCGGTGAAGGTGTTCCCGATCGCGGCCGTCGGCGGGCTCGCCTACCTGCGCGCGGTGCGGGCGCCGCTGCCGGACGTCCCGCTGGTCCCGACCGGCGGCGTCCACCTGGCCGACGTCGAGGGCTACCTGCGCTCGGGCGCGATCGCCGTCGCCGCCGCAACCCCCCTGCTGGGCGACGCCCTGTCCTCCGGCGGCAGCCTCCCGGACCTGGCCACCCGGGCAGGCGAGTTCGTCGCCGCCGCTTCCCGCTTCACCACCGCCTGACCCGAGCTTTCACGTGAAAGCTCCACTACCTCTTGCCGAACGGGTCGCAGAACGCCGTGCCCAGGTAGATGTCGCCGCTCGCCGGGCCGCCCTGCGGGAACAGCTTGATGTGCAGCGCGTGCGTCACCAGGCTGCCGTCGGGCGGCTGGGGTGTCACGGTCTCGTTGAGGATCACCGTCGCCAGTGCGGTGCCCGCGGCGCCGCCGGGGATGACGATCCGGTGGTTCGGCGGGATCTGCTCCGGCACGGTGACGCCCTCGACGGCGCCGATCGCCACCTCGCCGCCGCTGCCCGTCGCGGTCGTCGCGCACTTCGCGGAGTAGGTGCGCACCGTGAGCACCGGACCGCCGTAGCGCTGCAGCACGGTCGTCCGGAAGCGGCGCCCGCTCGCCTGGGCGATCGACACCTCGCCCGACCGCCCGCAGCCGGTGCTGCCGGCCCCGAACACGGCGATGTCGCCCGTGGCGCCGCCCTGCGTCCAGCCCTTGTACGGGCCGTCGACGGTGCATTTCGCCAGTTCACCGGTGACGATGTGCTCGTTGTCGGTCGTCACGTCCGCCGAACCGGAAGACGCCCATCCGGTGGACGTCACGGGGGCCGCCGCACCGAGGAGCGGGACGGCCAGCGTCATCACCGCGAGCAACCGATATGTCCTCTTCCAGGGGTTTCGCACGCTCCGGCCTCCTCGGTCCCGTGACAGATCGCAGCTCTGCCCTTCGTCATCGGCCGGTCCGGCGGCCGCCCTGATCGGGTCCACCCGGACGAGTGGCCGGTGAGGAACGCAACTCGGGAGGTCCCCGGGACGGTAACGAGCGTTAACCTCGATCGTCGCCTGTTCACCTCGGGAGGTTTCGTGTCTTCGCTGTCCTTCGCCGGCAAGCGGCCCGTGCTGGCCGACCTCGTGCCCGGCACGCTCGTGCGGGACATCGCGCTGGTCGCCGGCGGTGCCGCGCTCACCGGCGCCGCCGCGCAGCTGACGATCCCGGTGCCGGGCAGCCCGGTGCCGATGACCGGCCAGACGTTCGCCGCCCTGCTCGTCGGCGCGTCGCTCGGCATGTCGCGCGGTGCCGCCTCGATGCTCGTCTACCTGCTGGTCGGCGCCGTCGGCGTGCCGTGGTTCCAGCACGGGACGTCCGGCCTGTCCGGCGCGAGTGCCGGCTACATCGTCGGGTTCGTCTTCGCCGGTGCCCTGGTCGGCGCGCTCGCCGGGCGCGGCGGCGACCGGACGCCGGTGCGCACCGCGGGCACCATGGTGCTCGGCAACGTCGTGATCTACGCGTTCGGCGTGCCGTGGCTGATGGCCTCCACCGGCTTCGACCTGTCCACCGCGTTCGCCAAGGGCGTGACGCCGTTCCTGATCGGCGACACGCTGAAGATCGTCGTGGCCGCGGGCCTGCTGCCGCTGACGTGGAAGCTGGTTTCGCGCCGCACCGAAGACTGACGCAGGCTGACCGTGACGCCGTGGGGGACCCGCTCCCCCACGGCGCGAACGGACCGTTCGCGACGGAGCACCGATCTTTGTCGGGGGCGGCGGCTAATGTGTCGCTGTGCCCGCCCGAACTGATTTCCCCGGCGTCCTCGAACTCCTCACCCACGCGGTGGAGTCCGTCGGCGGTGCCGAACGCCCAGGGCAGGTCCGGATGGCCGACGCCGTCGGGCGCGCCATCCGCACCGGCGAGCACCTGGCCGTGCAGGCGGGCACCGGCACCGGCAAGTCACTGGCCTACCTCGTGCCCGCGATCCGCCACGCCGTCGAGAAGGAGGCCACGGTCGTGGTCTCCACGGCCACGATCGCGCTGCAGCGCCAGCTCGTCGACCGCGACCTCCCGCGCCTGGCGAAGGCGCTGAAGAAGCCGCTCGGCCGCGAACCGACGTTCGCGATCCTCAAGGGCCGGCGCAACTACATGTGCCTGCACCGGCTGGACTCCGGCGCGCCGGACGAGCCGGAGGACGCCCAGCTCTTCGACCCGTTCGCGGTGTCCCGGCTGGGCAAGGAGGTCACGCGGCTGCGGGAGTGGGCGTCGGACACCGAAACCGGCGACCGCGACGAGCTCGTCCCCGGCGTCTCCGACCAGGCGTGGCGCCAGGTTTCGGTGACGGCGAAGGAATGTCTCGGCGCTTCGCGCTGCCCGATCGGCACTGACTGCTTCGCCGAGCGCGCCCGCGCCGAGGCCGGCCGGGCCGACGTCATCGTCACCAACCACGCGCTGCTGGCGATCGACGCGCTGCAGGGCTACCAGGTCCTGCCGGACCACGACGTGGTGATCATCGACGAGGCCCACGACCTGGTCGACCGGGTCACCTCGGTCGCCACCGGCGAGCTGACCAGCGCGATGTGCGCGTCGGCCGCACGCCGCTGCGGCAAGCTCATCGACGCCGACGTCGCCGACCGCCTGCTGGAGGCGGGTGACGGGCTGGCGCTCATCGTGGACGACCTGCCCGCGGGCCGGATGGACGAGCTGCCCCGGCCGCTGAAGGGCGCGATCCCGGCGATCCGCGACGCCGCGCACGCGTGCATCACGGCGCTGGGCTCCGACCGCAAGGAGGACGTCGAGGAGGCCACGGCGCGCAAGCTGGCGCGGTCGCTGCTCGACGAGGTGCACGACACCGCGGTCCGGCTGCTGGAGGCGTTCGACGACGACCAGGCGCACCAGCGGGACGTCGTCTGGCTCTCCGGCGACAAATACGCGTCGAACCCGCGGCCGCCGGCGCTGAAGGTGGCGCCGCTCGGCGTCGCCGGGCTGCTGCGCGAGCGCGTGTTCAACCAGCACACGACGATCCTGACGTCGGCGACGCTCACCCTGGGCGGCACGTTCGACACGATGGCGCGCCAGTGGGGTCTCCCGCCGGGCGCGGCCCGCGTCGAGCAGGCGCCGGGAGCGGCGACGGAGAAGGAAGCGCCGTCGGACGCCGACTCGGGCCCGAAGTGGACCGGCCTCGACGTCGGCTCGCCGTTCGACCACCGGCGCAACGGCATCCTGTACCTGGCCAAGCACCTGCCGCCGCCGGGCCGTGACGGCCTGACGTCGTCCACAATGGACGAACTGGCCGAGCTGATCGAGGCCGCGGGCGGCCGCACGCTGGGCCTGTTCTCGTCGATGCGCGCGGCCAAGCAGGCCACCGAGGAGATGCGGGAGCGGCTGGACTTCCCGATCCTGTGCCAGGGCGACGACGCGACGTCGCTGCTGGTCCAGAAGTTCTCCGAAGACGTCCGCACGTGCTTGTTCGGCACGCTGAGCCTGTGGCAGGGCGTCGACGTGCCCGGGCCGTCGTTGCAGCTGGTCGTGGTCGACCGGATCCCGTTCCCGCGCCCGGACGACCCGGTGTCCTCGGCGCGGCAGCGCGCGGTGGAAGCCCGCGGCGGCAACGGGTTCCTCACGGTGGCGGCCACGCACGCGGCCCTGCTGCTGGCGCAGGGCACCGGGCGCCTGCACCGCGCGGTCAGCGACCGCGGGGTGGTGGCGGTGCTGGATTCGCGGCTGGCGAACGCCCGCTACGGCGGATTCCTGCGTGCGTCGCTGCCGCCGTTCTGGCCGACGATGGACCCGAAGGTGGTGCGGGAGGCACTGCGCCGGCTGGACGCTGCCGCGCCCGCGTGACGCGGCCCGCCGCCACGCCCGGTACGGTGAACCCACCGAAGCAACAAGGGAGCACCGGTTGACCCAGGATTCGTCCAGCGCCCAGTCCCGGACCGTCAGCGTCGACGACACCGGAGTGCGGCGGCGGCTCGCGGACGGCAGCGAAGAGGCCGTCACGTGGGCCGGCCTGTCGTCGGTGATGGTGCGGGTCATCCCCGACGGCCCGTGGAACGAAGACGTGTTCTTCATGCTGGTGGGCACCGACGGCAAGGGCACGGCGGTCCCGAGCGGCGACCCGGCGGCCGACGCGCTGATCGAGCGCCTGCAGGCCCTGCCCGGCTTCGACAACGAGAAGTTCATCGAGGCCATGACGACCGACGCCGACCAGGCGTACGTCGTCTGGGAATCCGCGAAGAACTAGCCACTCGCGCCCAAGGTTCGTCGGCAGCCTGCCGGAATGCGCCCCAATGTGGCGTTGGTTGCGTCTGACGCACCGAACGCCACATTGGGTGCGTTGAACGCACCGAACGCCACATTGGGGCGCTCGGCTCGACCCGAACAACGCGCGGCACTAGGCGCCGGGAAAGCTTTCCGTCACCGGAATACCCTTCTTGAGCGTCCGGCTCACCGTGCAGAGCCGCTCGATCGCCCGGTCGACGGCGCCGGCCAGCGCGTCCCGCTGATCCGCCGGCAAAGTCGACACGTCGACATCGAAAGTGACGTGCACGGCGTCCAGCTCCGAAGCGCCTTCACGCCGGTCCGCGGTGACATTCACGCGGAACTTCGCGTCGCCGACCCGCCGCGTGATCAGCTCTTCCGCCGTCACCGCGCTGCAGCCCGCCGCCGCGATCTGGAGCAGTTCGGCGGGCGAGAAAGCCCCTTCGGCGCCCTTCCGCCCCAGCCGGACCTCCGCGCCCCGCTCGTTGCGCCCGACGAACGCGTGCTCGCCCGTGCGTTCCACTTCCAGTGTCATGCCCGCTCCAACCGGGTCAGGAAGCCACTTGTTCCGGTGCCCACTGGGCGAGAACCGTGATCGTGCCCGGGTCGACCTCGGTGAACCCGGCGTCCCGGACGGCGATGACCCGGTCGCGCCGCCACGCGCCCTCGGGGTCGTCTCCCGGGTGCAGTTCCTTCCATTGCACGGCGCTCGCAGCGCGCACGGCGGTCCGGTAGCCCTGCCCGGCCCAGGCCACGCGCTGCTCGTCGTCCAGCAGCGCGGCCAGGATCATCGTGGCGTGGCCGACCTGGGCGGCGGCCTTGCCGACCGTCATCGGCACGTGCGGGTTGAGCAGCAGCAGCGGGACGCCGTCCGGGACCGGGCCCGGCTCGTCCGGCGGCAGTTCGCTGCCCGAGATCTGCAGCCG
Source organism: Amycolatopsis sp. NPDC021455 (assembly GCF_040640995.1). NCBI lineage: Bacteria > Bacillati > Actinomycetota > Actinomycetes > Pseudonocardiales > Pseudonocardiaceae > Amycolatopsis > Amycolatopsis sp. NPDC021455. The sequence goes on from NZ_JBFACT010000013.1 coordinate 61,422, forward strand.
CGCGACGTCCTTGGGCGTCTCGGTCACCAGGCCGGGCAGCAGGGCCCGCGCCTCGGCGCCGTCGACCTCGACGGTGATGCCCGGCAAGTCCTGGACAGCCGCCCAGTGCGCGCCCCGCGCCCGCCGCGCGACCTTCCGGATCCGGTTGTCGAGCCACGCGTGCACCGGCTCGGCCCACTCCCCGCCGGGCTGCGAACGTTCGTCGAGGCACACGGCCAGTGCCGCCGCGGCCGCCGCCTCCAGCAACGGCGTGCGGCCGGGCGGCTCGGCCCGTTCGATGCGGAGGATGACCGGCATCGCGCGGACTTCCTCCGGGAGCTCGTCGGAGGTGTCCGAGGTGTCTTCGGCCGGGAGCCCCAGCCAGTAGGCGTAGCGGGCGCCCAGGGGGTCGAGAACGCTGCTCACGGACGCATCAGCTCGAGCCCGTCGGCGGCGTCGGCCGCTTCGACCTCGCCGCGGGTGAGGCCGAGGACGAACAGCACGGCGTCGAGGTACGGGTGCGACAGCGCGGTGTCGGCCACCTCGCGCAACGCGGGCTTCGCGTTGAACGCGACGCCCATGCCGGCGGCCGAGAGCATGTCGATGTCGTTGGCGCCGTCCCCGACCGCGACGCACTGCTCGAGCGGGATGTCGTACTCGCCGGCGAAGCGGCGAAGCACCTTCGCCTTGCCCGCGCGGTCGACGACGTCGCCGATGACCTTCCCGGTGAGTTTGCCGTCCACGATCTCGAGCTCGTTCGCCACCGCGAAGTCGAGCCCGAGCTCCTCGACCAGACCCCCGATGACCTGCGTGAACCCACCCGACACCACGCCGGTGCGGAAACCCATCCGCTTGAGCGTGCGGATCGTCGTGCGCGCCCCCGGGGTCAGCTCGATCGACGCGGCGACCTCCTCGATCGCCGTGGCCGGCAGGCCCTTCAGCAGGGCGACCCGCCGTTCCAGGGACTCGGTGAAGTTCAGCTCGCCGCGCATGGCCGCTTCGGTGATCTCGCGGATCTCCGGCTCGACCCCGGCGTGCGCGCCCAGCATCTCGATGACCTCGCCCTGGATCAGGGTCGAGTCGACGTCGAACACGACCAGCCGCTTCGCGCGGCGCATGATGCCCGCCCGTTCCACGGCGATGTCGATGCCCGCCTCGACGGCCGCGTCGGCGAGTTCGGTGCGCAGCGCGGCGTCGGCTTCGGGAGTGTCCTGGTCGACCGAGACGTACAGCTCCAGGCCGGTGACCGGGTAGTCGGCGACACTGCGGATCGCGTCGATGTTGGCCCCGAGCGAGGCCAGCCGGCGCGCCACCTCGGAGAAGCCGCGGGCGGTGACCGGACGGCCCAAGACGACGAGCACGTGGGAGGAGTCGCGGCGGCCGAGCGCGAACGGGTCGTCCCCGATCGCGCTGCCGATCTTGACGTCGACCTGCATGCCGACCGACGCCATCGCCTGCTCGACGGCCTCCTGCAGGCCCTCCGGGTCGCGGTAGACCCCGGCGAGCACGCCGAGTACCAGCTGCCCCCGGATGACGACCTGCTCGACGTCGAGCACGTCGACGTCGTGGCGCGTCAGCACGGCGAACAGCACGGACGAGACGCCCGGCTTGTCGGGGCCGGTCGTCGTGATCAGGACGGGGGTCTGGGTCACTGGTCATCCCTCGTTCGGCAACGCTGCAACGCCAGTCTGCCGGTCCGGGCTCGGACATAAGTAGAGCGCGTGCCCGGCTTCACATCAGCCGGGCACGCGCTCACTCGATCAGGGGCTACTTTTCGCCTTGCTCGCTCGCGTTGTCCTGGGAGTGGTCTCCCGGGATCACCGCTTCGGTCAGCAGCTGCGACGGCGCCGCGTGGCTGTGGACCTTCTGCTTGCCGAAGAAGCCGATCTCGCCCTCGCTGTGGATGCGCTCGATCATGTGCGGGTAGTGCAGCTCGAACGCCGGCCGCTCGGAGCGGATCCGGGGCAGCTCGGTGAAGTTGTGCCGCGGCGGCGGGCACGAGGTCGCCCACTCGAGCGAGTTGCCGTAGCCCCACGGGTCGTCCACCGTGACGATCTCGCCGTACCGGTAGCTCTTGAAGACGTTCCAGATGAATGGCAGCGTCGAGGCGCCGAGGATGTACGCGCCGATCGTGGAGATCGTGTTCAGCGTGGTGAACCCGTCGGTGGACAGGTAGTCCGCGTACCGGCGCGGCATGCCCTCGGCACCCAGCCAGTGCTGGACGAGGAACGTGCCGTGGAAGCCGATGAACGTGGTCCAGAAGTGCCACTTGCCGAGCTTCTCGTCCATCATCCGGCCGGTGATCTTCGGGAACCAGAAGTAGATGCCGGCGAAGGTGGCGAACACGATCGTGCCGTAGAGCACGTAGTGGAAGTGCGCGACGACGAAGTAGCTGTCCGACACGTGGAAGTCGATCGCCGGCGCGGCCAGCAGGATGCCGGTCAGGCCGCCGAAGAGGAACGTGACGATGAAGCCCATCGAGAAGATCATCGGCGTCTCGAAGGACAGCTGGCCCTTCCACATCGTGCCGATCCAGTTGAAGAACTTGATGCCGGTCGGGACGGCGATCAGGAACGTCATGAAGGAGAAGAACGGCAGCAGCACGGCGCCGGTGGCGTACATGTGGTGCGCCCACACCGCGACGGACAGCGCCGCGATCGCCAGCGTCGCCCAGACCAGGCTCTTGTAGCCGAACAGCGGCTTGCGGCTGAACACCGGGAAGATCTCCGACACGATGCCGAAGAACGGCAGCGCGACGATGTACACCTCGGGATGGCCGAAGAACCAGAACAGGTGCTGCCAGAGGATCACGCCGCCGTTTTCGGGGTCGAACACGTGCGCCCCGAGGTGCCGGTCCGCCAGCAGGCCCATCAAGGCCGCGGTCAGGATCGGGAAGGCGAGCAGGACCAGGATGCTCGTGACCAGGATGTTCCAGGTGAAGATCGGCATCCGGTACATCGTCATGCCCGGCGCGCGCAGGCAGACCACCGTGGTGATCATGTTGACCGCGCCGAGGATGGTGCCGAGACCACCGACGATCAGGCCGGAGATCCACAGGTCCGCGCCGACGCCCGGCGAGTGGATGGCGTCCGACAGCGGGGTGTAGGCGAACCAGCCGAAGTCGGCGGCGCCACCCGGGGTCAGGAAGCCGGACATCACGATCAGGCCACCGAAGAGGTACAGCCAGTACGAGAACGCGTTCAGCCGCGGGAAGGCGACGTCCGGCGAGCCGATCTGCAGCGGCAGCACGAAGTTCGCGAAGCCGAAGAGGATCGGGGTCGCGTACAGCAGCAGCATCACCGTGCCGTGCATGGTGAAGAGCTGGTTGTACTGCTCCTGGGACAGGAACTGCTGCCCGGGCCGCGCCAGCTCGGTGCGGATCAGCATGGCCATCGCGCCGCCCGCCATGAAGAAGGCGAACGACGTGACCAGGTACATGATCCCGATCTGCTTGTGGTCCGTCGTGCGGAACAACCGCAGCAGGTACGAACCCTTAACCGACTCGCGCGCGGGATACGGGCGCGTGGCGATCGGCTTGGGGGCTACGGCCGTCACTCCTGCCTCCAACACTGAAACCTTGTGGTGGTCATCGTCGCGCCACCGGGGCCCGGGAAGATCCGGTCCGGCGGCTTAGGGGGATCGTAGCCCTCGCTACCGACAGTCGCGCGCACCGGCTGGCAAGATCGGGGCGTGGCCGACGACTACACCCGCGAGGCGGTGCGTGCGGCCCGCGCCGTGACCGCCCGGCTCGGCCTGCCCGCCCGCGATCCCGAGGTGCTCCACGAACGGTCGAACGTGCTGGTGAGGCTGGGTCCGCTGGTCGCGCGGGTGCCGGCGACGATCCGCCTCGCCCGGACCGGACCGGCCTGGCAGGAGCGGGACGTGGCGGTGTCGCGGTTCCTCACCGAACGTGGTGTGCGCGTCGTCTCACCCACGACGGATCCCCCGGCCGGACCCCATTTCGCCGAGGGTCTTCCGGTCACGCTCTGGCAGCACACCCCGCACGATCCGGATCACCGGTACGCCCCGGACGTCGTCGCGCGCTCGCTCGCCGAGGTGCACGCGGCGCTGCGCGAGTACCCGGGCGAGCTGCCCCGCCGCGGACCGCTCGACGACCTCGAGCGCATCCTCGGCCGCTACGACCTGGACGGCGCGGCGCCCCGCCTGCGGGCCGAGTTCGCGCGGGTGGCGGCCACGCTGCCGGACGGCCCCGCGCAGCCGTTGCACGGTGACGCGCACCCCGGGAACGTGATCGCGACCGAAGACGGGCCGTGCTGGCTCGACTTCGAGGACACCTGGTGCGGGCCACTGGCCTGGGACCTCGGCATCCTGGCCCGCCAAGGCGGCCCGGACCACCTGGCCGCCTACCCCGGCTCGGTCTCCGGCGAAGCCCTTCGCGCCTACTCGGAGCTGCGCGCCCTCTATGCCGTCGTGTGGCGGTTCGTCATCGCCCGGCGGTTCCCCCACCGGCTGCCCGAGGCCCGCTCGGCGCTGGCCGGCTATTTCTCCTGAGTCGCGGGGTACCAGGACAGGATCGCCTCGACCACGCCCGCGGGGTCTTCGAGCGGCGTCAGGTGGCCGGCGTCCGGCAGCACGACGAGCGTCGAGCCCTCCATGACCCCGGCCATTTCGCTCGCCGCCGCCACCGGGGTGATCGGGTCCTCTTCGCCCACGACGACCAGCGCCGGAACCCCGCAGTCGCGCAGCAGGTCGAGCGAATCGGGCCGGCTCCGCAATGCCAGGGCCGTCCACGCAACCCCGGCGGCCGGCTGGGATTCGATGATCTCGCGGACAGTTTCGACGACCTCGGGACGCTGTTCCCGCGTCGACGCGGCCAGCAGGTTCGGCAGGTTGGCCTCGGCGAGCCAGGTCTTGATGCCTTCCCGCTCGACCCGGGCGGCGACATCCAGCCGCGTCTGCGCGGCTTCGGGCGTGTCGGGCGTGGCCTTGGTGTCGATGAGCACGAGCCCGCCGACCCGCTCGGGAGCCAGCCGCAGCACGGCCATCGCGAGGTAGCCGCCCATCGAGCAGCCGCCGAGCACGACACGGCCGAGTTCGAGCCGGTCGAGCAGGGCGACGACGTCGCGCGCGGCGTCTTCGAGGCTCGGTTCGCGCGGGGACTCCGGCAGCGGCGAGCGGCCGAGCCCGCGCTGGTCCGGCGTTATCACCCGGACGTGTGATGCCAGCGGCTCGCGCACCGCGTTCCACATGCGGGAATCCAACGGAAAGGCGTGGAGGAGGACGAGCGGCAGTTCGGTCATGCGCGTCATTTTGTCGGACCCCCTCGCTAGCTTCGCCGATGTGTTCACCGACATCGAAACCGACCGGCTGCTGCTGCGTCCGCTCCACGAGGCGGACCGGCAGGCGATGGTCGACATCCACACGGACCCGCGCACCAACCGCTTCAACCCGGACCCGCCCGACGTCCCGCGCGCGTCGGAGATGTTCTCGGGTTGGCTGGCGCACTGGTCCGAGCACGGCTTCGGCTACCCCGCGGTGCTCGAACGCGGCGGCACCGAGGTGCTCGGCCTGTGCGGCGTGCGGCTGCGCGAGTTCCACGGCGAGAAGGTGCTGAACCTCGGCTACCGGTTCCGCCCGTCGGCGTGGGGCAAGGGCTACGCGGTCGAGTCCGGGCGGGCGGTCCTGGAGTGGTGCGCCCGCGAGCTGCCGTCCGTGCCGGTGCTGGCGAGCGTGAGCATCGCGAACAAGTCATCGCTGCGAGTGGCCGAGCGCCTCGGCTTCACGGAGTACACGGAGGAGCTGTACGACGGCGCGATGTCAAGGCACTACCGGCGCTGAGCCGGACGTTGTTTGAAAACTCCAGAGCGAAACGAGCCACGCTCCGGCCACGGGCCGGGGTCACCAGCGGCGGTGCGGCCGCCGCCGCGCCCGGGCTTCCCAGCAGGCGCGGTGCCAGTGCCGCCGGTCGGCGACCGAACCGGTCTCATCGGCGGGCCAGACGACGACGTGCGGCGTACCCGGCCGGATCTCGTGGTCGCAGCCGGGACAGCGGTAGACCTTGGTGGCCTGGGCCCCCGGCACGGTCCGGACCAGCCAGTCCCCGTCGGCCCCGGACTCGGCGCGCGCCCACCCGGTGGCGGCACCGAGGTCCCGCTCGGGCGGCGGCCCGCCGTCCGGACGGCGGCCGGGACGGTTGCGTCGAGGCACGCCCGAAACGGTAGCGGCCCCACCCCGCCCACCCGTCCAGCCACCCAAGCTGACCTCCAGGCACGCGGACCGACCGCCCGGGTTGGCGAACCGACCCTCCAGGTACGCGAGTCGACCCTCCAATCACACGAGTCGACCCTCCAATCACGCGTGATGCCCCTCCAATCACGTGTCATGCCCCTCCAATCACGGGTGATGCCTCCCTGATCACCCGTGATGCCCTTCCCGTCACGGGTGACACCCACCGGGCCTCAGGCCGCGCGGCCACCCACCGCGGCCGGTCGCCCGAGTGTGCGCAGGATGGCGTCGTGGCCGAGCCCGTCCCAGCCGAGCCGGGCCAGGGTCCGGCCGGTCCGGCGGTAGTCCTCGCCGCCGAGCACCGACATGATCGTGATCGCGGCGTCGACCATCGGCGTGGCGACGCCGGCACACCGCGCGAGTGCCTGCAGCGGCACGAGCGTGGAACGGATGTCCTCGGTGAGGAAGCGGTGGTCGAGGCTGGTCGGCGCGGCGATCGTCCGGTACGGCTCCACGGTCCGCAACGCGTCGAGCAGCGTCGTGGCCGGGCAGCCGTAGTAGCGGTCGAGGACCTCGGTCATGGGCAGCAACCGGGCCCCGTAGGCCTGCGCGACGGCGGCGAACTCGGCCTCCGTCCGCTCCAGCAGGGCGATCGTGCGCGACGAAACGCCTTCGACGTAGAAGAGCAGCTCCTCCGCCCGGTCGATGGTGCCGAGGTTGGCGAGCGAGATCGGCACGTGCGCGACCGCGCCGAAGTCGTGCAAACCGCGTTCCACGGGGTTGCGCGCGACTTCCAGCATCGGGAACCACTCGCGCAGCAGCCCGGCGTGCCGTCCCACGGCGGCCGTGGTGCTGCCGGAGATCAGGTTCCAGCGCTTGACGCCGAGGACGGTCACGCCGTCGGTCCCGGACGGCCGGGCGGCGAACAGCGCGTCGGTCTCGACGACGTCGACGTCCGGTGCTCCGGCGGCGGCGAGCGCGTGGGCGAACTCGACGCTCCCGCACAGCTTGCCCGAGAACAGCACCACGACCTGCCCGGCACCCAGGTGCGGTGCGAGCCGGGCGGCGACCTCCGGGTAGGCGGTGGTCACCGTGGCGACCAGGACGACGGCGCGGCCGGCCAGGCCCGCCGGGTCCGCGGTCACCTCGCGCAGCGGGTACCGCCCGTCGAGCACCCCGCGCGCGACGATCTCCCGGCGGCGCGCGATCTCCTTCGCGGCCTCAAGATCCCGCGTGTAGAGGTGCACGGGCTGCTCAAGCGCGGCGAGGTGGGCCGCCACGGCCCGCCCCTCACCGCCCGCTCCGACGACCCCGATCCCGTCCAGCACGCTCATTCCGCCCACTCCCGTCAGTCCGGTACGCAGTGGACAGGTCGGCACGGGCGGTGGGAAAGTTCCCGGCTACGGTCAGCCTTGGGCGAGCGCCAGCGGAACCAGCTGTTCGGCGGTGGTGAGCGAACCGTGCTGCCCGACCAGCGACGTCTCCACGGCTTCCGCGAGCCCCCGCACCATCCCGAACCGGCCCCGGGCCGCGACGACGACGTCGCCGATGCGCGGCAGCACCCGGTCGCTGACCGTGTGGCCGAACCAGCCCTCGGCGACGGCTTCCTCCCGCGAGCGCACCCACGCCCGTTCGCCCAGCACCTCCCGCCAAGCCGCGAGGACGTCCGTGGCCGCGCCCGGCTCGGTGTAGACGTGCCGGGCGCGGACCTCGCCGCCGAACGTCCGGACACCCGCCAGCAGCTCCGGGGTGTCTTCGAGGTCGAGCTTGTCGTCGAGGGTGACCATCCCGTGGTCGGCGACGACGGCGAGCAGCGCACCGGAGGGCAGACCGTCCACAAGGGACTCGACGAGCCGGTCGATCTGCCGCAGCTGCATCCGCCAGGCCGCCGAACCGGGGCCGTAGACGTGGCCCAGCAAGTCGAGCTCGCTGTGGTAGGCGTAGCAGAACGTCCGGCCTTCGAGTACCGACAGCGTCCGCGCGGCGAGGTCGCCCAGCGCGTGCACCCCGGCGTACCGCGCTCCGCTCTGGGTGGCCCGCGTCAGGGCCGTGTCGGCGAACTGGGCCGAAGAAACCACCGCGGCGTCGATCCCGGCCGCGGCGGCCCGTTCGAACGTCGTTTGCAGCGGCTGCACCTCGCGGGGCGGGAGGGCGCCGCGGAGGTCGCTGCCGTCCTCGTGGCTGCGCCAGCGCAGCGCGTTGAGGACGCCCGTGCCGGGCATTTCGAACGTGTAGCCGACCATGCCGTGTTCGCCCGAAGCGAGCCCGGTGCCGATCGCGGCGACGCCGGCGGCCGTCGTCGACGGGAAGCCCACGCGCAAGGGCTCCCTGGCGAGCTCGGCCAGGACCGGGGCGTCCGCGGCGTGCTCGGCGAGCAGTTCCCAGCCGAGCCCGTCGACGAGGAGCACCCCGGCGCTGCTCGCCTCCGGCAACGCCAGCGTGTTCGCGCAGCCGGGGACCCCGAGCGTGGCCAGCAGGGACGGGACGACCTGGCCGAGGTGCGGAACGTCGGCGAGCGAAGGCGGCTGCACGCGCCCAGCTTCCCACCCGCCGGCGTTGGCTGGAGTCCGAGCCCAGCCGAGCCCAGCCGGGGTGGCCGGGGTGGCCGGGGTGGCCGGGGTGGCCGGGGTGGCACGGTAGCCCGCTCCGGTGATGAGCGCCTACTTCCCACCCGCCGGAGTCCCCGGGCGGCCGAGCCCAGACCCGGGGCCACCGAGCCGCCCGCAGGTGGCTGGGTCCGGCCGCAGGTGGCCAGGCCCAGCCGCGAGTCGCCAAACCCAGCCGCAGGGTCACCAAGCCCGGCCGCAGGTCGCCGAACCCGGCCGCGGGTCGCCGAGCCGGCAGTGGCCGGGGATGGCATGGCCGGCCGCTCCGGCGATAATCACGGTATGCCGACCTACGCCTACCGCTGCCGTGAGTGCACCGAGACCTTCGAGCTCCTGCGCCCGATGAGCGAATCGAGCGCGCCGGCGGCCTGTCCGGAGGGGCACACCGACACCGTCAAGCTGCTCACCACGGTCGCCCTCACCGGGGCCGCGAGCGGTCCCCCGGCCCCGGCGGGCGGCGGTGGCTGCTGTGGCGGCGGCTGCTGCGGCTAGCTCCGGAGCCGGCTGGATTCCGAGCTAGAGAGCCTTCAGCGCCTGCTCCAGATCCGCCCACAGGTCCTCGACATCCTCGAGGCCGACGGACATCCGGACCAGCTGGTCGGACACCCCGGCGTCGTGGCGGTCGCCCTCGTCGACGATCCGGTGGCTGATCGAGCCCGGGTGCTGGATCAGCGTGTCGACGCTGCCCAGGCTGACCGCCGGCGTGATCAGCCGGACCGCCCCGATCAGGGCGTGCGGGTCGCCGTCGATCTCGAACGCCACCAGCGGGCCGCCGATCCGCGGGTAGTGGACGGCGGTCACGGCCGGGTGCTCGCCGAGCCGGGCGGCCAGCGTCGCCGCCGTCGCGGATGCGGCGTTGACGCGCAGCGGCAGCGTGGAAAGCCCGCGCAGCAACAGATATCCGGCGAGCGGGTGCAGCACGCCGCCGGTGGCGAAGCGGATCTGCCGCAGCCGGGCGGCTTCCGGCGCGTCGCACGCGACGATGCCACCCATCACGTCGCCGTGGCCGCCGAGGAACTTCGTCGCGCTGTGCAACACCATCCGGGCGCCGTGGCGGCCCGGGCGCTGGAGCACCGGGGTCGCGAACGTGTTGTCCACCAACAGCGGCACCTCTCCGCAAGCGCGGACCAGCTCGGCGATGTCGGCCTCGGCCAGGGTCGGGTTCGCCGGTGTCTCCACGAACACCAGCCCGGTGTCCGGCCGGAGCGCGGCGGCGACGGCATCCGGCGCGGCCCAGGTGACCTCCGTGCCGAGCAGCCCGGACTCGAGCAGGTGGTCGCTGCAGCCGTACAACGGCCGCACGGCGACGATGTGGCGTTTCCCTTGCGCCACCGCGGAAAGCAGGCAGGCCGAGACGGCGGCCATGCCGCTGGCGAAGGCGACGCCGTGGTCGAAGCCCTCGAGCTCGGCGAGCGCGCGCTCGAACCGTTCGACGGTCGGGTTGCCCACCCGGCCGTAGATCGGCGGCCCGTCGAGCTCGCCGCCGGCGGCGAAGGCGTCGATCCGGGCGGCTTCGGCGGCACTGTCGCGGGACGGGTAGGTCGTGGACAGGTCGAGCGGAGCGGCGTGCACGCCGAGGTCCGTGAGATCGTCACGGCCGGCGTGGACGGCTCGCGTGCGCAGCGAGGAAGTCATGCCAGCATGGTCGAGCTTTCGCCGGACCGGGAGCAACACTCTCGGATATCATTCGGCGATGTCCGCTTCCGTCGAACTGAGTCCGGTGGACCTGGAGATTCTGCGCCTGCTGCAGAACGATGCCCGGATCACGAACAAGGACCTGGCGGCCGCGGTCGGCATCGCGCCGTCGACGTGCCTGGACCGCGTCGCCCGGCTGCGGGACACCGGCGTCATCACCGGGCAGCACGCGTCGGTCGACGCGGCCAAGCTCGGACGACCACTGGAGGCGTTCCTGTTCGTCCAGGTCCGCCCGCATCGGCGGCCGCTGGTGGACCCGTTCGTCGAGCACCTGCTCTCGCTGCCGGAGGTGCGCGCGGTCTACCACCTGACCGGGCCGGACGACTTCCTCGCGCACGTCGCGACCAGCTCGGCCGGCGAGCTGCAGCGCCTGGTCCTCGACGAGCTGACCGCGCGCGACGAGGTCGCCCGCGTCCACACGAACCTCGTCTTCCAGCACTGGAGCGGTGGCCCGCTGCTGCCGCCGGAGGCTTGACTTCAGAGGGTCTCGAGCCAGTGGCGAGTCTCGCGCGGGGACGTCAGCCGGACGACGACCGGGCCCGGCGACTCCACCTCCCACGCCCGGATGCGGGCCCGTTTGCGCGCGAAGGACCGGAAGTGCCAGCGGATGATCGAGTCCGCGGAGAACACCTGCCGGAACGACTCGACGTTGCCGTTGCAGATCCGGCGGCGGGTCACCGCCCGCGCGAACGTCCGGCGCACCAAGCGGCCCAGCGAAAGCCAGCGCGGGTAGTCGAGGCCCACGACGAGCTGGGTGCGCGGCAGGACGATGTCCTGCCACTTGCTGTAGACGGCGTCGAGGACCCAGCGGTCCCCCGCGCACACCTCGGCGATCCGGCGGCGCTGTTCCTCGTCCGGAGTGCCGATCCAGCCCGGTTGCCAGCCGATGTCGTCCGCGGAGTGGAAGGGCAAGCCGGTCCGCTCGGCGATCCGGGCGGCGAGCGTCGACTTGCCCGAGCCGGTCACGCCGACGACGACGATGCGCTCAGGGCTCGAGGTCATGGGCGGGCTCCCGCGGTCCGCGGTAGGGCAGGGTCTGGCTGTAGACGACGTTGGTGGTCGTGCTGCCGAACTGGGCCAGCTCGTCCATCGTGCGCTCGAGGTGGGCCATGGAGGCGGCGGCGACCTTGAGCGTGTAGCAGTCGTCGCCGGTGGTGCGCAGGCATTCGAGGATCTCGGTGCGCTCGCCGAGCAGCTTGTGCAACGGCTCGTGCCGGCTGCCGGGGTACTTGAGCCGGACCACGGCGAGCACCGGGTAGCCGACCTTGCCGAGGTCGATTTCCGCGCGGTAGCCGGTGATCACGCCGGTGGCCTCGAGCCGGCGGAGACGTTCGGTCGCCGCGGACGCGCTGAGGTTCACCCGGCGGCCCAGCTCGGTGAGCGGCAGCCGGGCGTCGCGCTGGAGCTCGGCCAGGATGGCCCAGTCCGTCGGATCGAGACTCTCGGTCATTCGCCGAACATACCGTGGGATCCACGGCCCAAGGCCCGGAACGCCGTGATCATTGCCTTCCGGATCCGGGCAAAACGTCGATAGCCTTTTGCGGTGAAGATCGGCGTGAACGTCCCCAACTTCGGCCCCGGCACGAACCCGGGCGTCCTGCGCGCCTGGGCGCAGACGGTGGAAGGCCTCGGCTACGACCTGCTGATGGTGTCCGACCACGTCGCCATCACGCCGGACGTCGCCGGGCAGTACCCCGCGCCGTTCTACGAGCCGTTCACGACGTTGGCGTGGCTCGCAGGGGTGACACGGCGGGTGCGGCTGGGCACCACCGTGCTGGTGGTCCCGTACCGGCATCCCCTGCTGGTGGCGCGGATGGCGGCGAACCTCGGCGAGCTCAGCGGCGGACGGCTCGTGCTCGGCGCCGGCATCGGCTGGGCGAAGCAGGAGTTCGCCGCGCTGGGCGTGCCGTTCGAGCAGCGCGGCAAGCTCACCAGCGAGTACCTGCGGGCGATCCGCGCCGCCTGGGCCGAACAGGACGACTACCGAGCGGGCCCGATCCCGCTCTGGCTCGGCGGGCACAGCGACGCCGGGCTGCGCCGCGCGGTGGAGCTCGGCGACGCGTGGCACCCGCTGCGGCTGACGATGGCCGGGTTCCGGGACGGGCTGGCATGCCTCGAAAGGCTGGCCGGCAACCGGCCGGTGCCCGCCTTCGCGCCGCGGATCCTGCTGCGGGTGACCACGGCGCCGGTGACCGGGCCGGACCGGCGCGCCGGCGAAGGCACGCTCGACCAGGTCGTCGACGATCTGGTGCGGTTGCGGGCCCTGGGGGCGGACACCGTCGTGCTCGACCCGTTCGACTCGGACCCGGCCGAAACACTGCGCCCGGAGGTGGCGTGGCGTGACCTCGCGGCGGTGGCCGCGTCCTGGAGGGAGAACCTGTGAAGGACACCGAAGAAGCCCTGCTGCGGCGGGCGATCGAGCTCGCCCGCGAAGCGCGCGAGGTACACGGCAACCCGCCGTTCGGCTCCCTGCTGGCCGACGCCGACGGCAAGATCCTGGCCGAGGATCGCAACACTTCGCTGACCGACAACGACATCACGGCCCACCCGGAGCTGAAGCTCGCCCGCTGGGCGGCGCAGAACCTGGCCCCGGAAACCGCGGCGGCCACGACGATGTTCACCAGCACGCAGCCGTGCGGCATGTGTACGGGCGCGATCGAGCGGTCCGGGCTCGGCCGCGTCGTCTATGCGCTGTCGACGGAACAGTTCCTCACGCTGCGCCCGCCGGTCACCTGGGGGTACGAGCTGGAAGGCCCGGCGTTGTTCGACGAGGCCCGCGTGCCGGTCGAGGGCTACTACCAGTGACGAGCTACGAGGTGCGCCCGGTGGCGCGCGTCGAGTCGCCGCTGACGGACCGCGCGACGGCCCCGAAGCAGGGCGACGAGGGCGCGCCGCCGTCCCGGGTGGTGTTCGCCCCGGAATTCACCCCGGCGGCGGCCGACCTCCGGCCGGGCGACCGCCTGGTGCTCCTGACGTGGCTGCACGAAGCGGATCGCGACGTCCAAGCGGTCCACCCCCGCGGCGACCGCGGCCGCCCGAGCACCGGGGTGTTTTCGACGCGCTCGCCGGACCGCCCGAACCCGATCGGCCTCCACACGGTCACGGTGACGGCGGTCGAGGGCGGCACGATCACGGTGACCGGCCTGGAAGCGATCGACGGCACGCCGGTGCTCGACGTCAAACCGGTCCTCGGCGAGGTGGACGAGCGCTGATCAGTAGTCCTTGAAGCCCTTCCCGGTCTTCCGGCCCAGCCGCCCGGCGGTCACGAGGTGCTCCAGCAACGGCGCCGGCGCGAAACCCTCTTCGCGGAACTCGTTGTACAGCGTCCGCTGGATGGCCAGGGAGACGTCCAAGCCGACGACGTCCAGCAGCTCGAACGGGCCCATCGGCAGGCCGCAGCCGACCTTCATGGCCGTGTCGATGTCGTTCGCGCCCGCGTAGTGGGCTTCCAGCATCTTCACCGCGTCGTTCAGGTACGGGAACAGCAACGCGTTGACGATGAAGCCCGCGCGGTCGCCGCAGTGCACCGCGTGCTTGCCCACCGCGGCGCAGACCGCGCTCGCCGTGGCCACGACGTCGGGCGCGGTGGCGATCGTCGACACCACCTCGACCAGCTTCATCACCGGTGCCGGGTTGAAGAAGTGGAGGCCGACCACGTCGGACGGCCGGGACGTCGACGCGGCGCACTCGATCACCGGCAGGGACGACGTCGTCGTCGCCAGGACCGCCCCCGGGCGGACCACCTCGTCCAGCGCCGCGAACACCGCCCGTTTCACCGGCAGCTCCTCGGCCACCGCCTCGATCACCAGGTCGACGTCGGCCAGGGCTTCGAAGTCGGTGACCGGGGTGATGCGGGCCAGCGCCGCGGCACCGTCCTCTTCGGACAGTTTGGCCCTGACCACGGCCTTGTCGAGCGACTTCTTGACGCGAGCCACCGACGCCTGCGCCTTCTCCAGGCTCCGGGCCCGCAGGACGACGTCGAGACCGCGCTTGGCGAACACCTCCGCGATGCCGGTGGCCATCGTCCCCGTCCCGACCACGCCGACCTTCGCCACCGGCCGTGGCGGCACCGAGTCCACTGTGGACACGGTCTCGGTGGCGACCACGTTGGGCGAATCCGGGGCGTCGTAGGTGTAGAAGCCGCGGCCGGTCTTGCGGCCCAGCAACCCCGCCGTGATCATCTGCTTCAGCAGCGGCGCCGGCGCGTGCAGGCGGTTGCGGGACTGGTGGTACATCGTGTCGAGGATCTCGTTCGCCGTGTCCAGCCCGATCAGGTCGAGCAACGCCAGCGGGCCCATCGGGTAGCCGCAGCCGAACCGCATCGCCGCGTCGAGGTCCTCGCGCGTGGCGTACCGCTGCTCGTACATCCGCACCGCGTGGTTGAGGTAGCCGAACAGCAGCGCGTTCGCGATGAACCCGGCCCGGTCGCCGATCACCACCGGCACCTTGCCGAGCCGCTCGGCGAACTCCACCACCTCGGTGATCACTTCCGGCTCGGTCACCACGGTCTTCACGATCTCGACCAGCTTCAGCACCGGCGCCGGGTTGAAGAAGTGCATGCCGACGACCTTGCCGGGACGCGTCGTGTGCACGCCGATCTCCGTGATCGACAGCGACGACGTGTTGGACGCGAACACGACTTCGGGCCGGGTGATCTTGTCCAGCTCGGCGAAGACGTCGGCCTTCAGTTCGAGGCTTTCCGGGATGGCCTCGACCACGAAGTCCACTTCGGACAGATCCGACAGCGACGTGCTGTACCGGATCCGGCCCAGCAACGCCTCGCGGCCGGGCGCGTCCAGCTTGCCGCCGGAGAGCGCCCGTTCCGTCGAGTGCTCGAGGTGCCCGCGGCCGCGCGCGACGCCGGCTTCGTCGAGTTCGACCGTGACGACGTCGAGCCCGCTGCGCGCGAGCACCTCGGCGATTCCGGCCCCCATGGTGCCCAGGCCGACCACACCGACCGTCGAGATGTCCCGCGCCATCGAGGCCTCCAGAGATGTTACTCGCTGGTAATTGGCCTCGATAGTGCCACGGGCACCACCGGAAGCCCAGACGGAATCGAGTCAGTACCGCACAAGTCACCCGGTCGGCGAAGACGGCCTCACTCGCCGAAATTGCCGTCGACCAGCTCCTTCGTCTTCTCCAGCGCGGCGGAAGCCCGCGGGCCGCGCGCCCGGACGCGGATCCGGTCACCCTGGCGGGCGCCGAGCGACATCAGGGCCAGCACGCTGTGGCCGTCGGCTTCCTGGTCGCCGAGCCGGACGGTGACCTCGGCGTCGAACTCGCTCAGCGCGCGCACGAGCAACGCGGCGGGCCGCGCGTGCAACCCGACGTCGTTGCGCAGCTCCAGCTCGATTTCCACGCTGTCGGTGCGGTCGGCCAGGTCCTCGGCGGGCGCCAGGTCCTCGGGGATGCCGGCCGTCGCGGCGGCCTCCGCCACCGCCTTGCGGTCCTGCCCGGCCTGCGCCGCGACCGCCGCGGCGATCGCGCCCTCGACCAGCGGGCCGTCGGCGACGATGGCCGCCGACGGGTCGGCCAGCGACTCGACGGCGAGTTCGGCGGTCATCTGCGCGCTGCCGAGGTCGTAGAGGAGCACGACCCCGTCGCCGTGGTCGGCGCGCTGGGTGGCCGCGACGACCTCGTCGTAGTCGGTGCCGATCGACCCGTCCGCAAGGCCGCCGGCGGGCACGATGGTGACGTCCGGCGCCATCTGGGCGGCCAGCTCGGCCAGCCCCTCGGCGAGCTTCGCACTGTGCGACACGAGCACGATTCCCACGCTCACCGGGCGGCCTCCGCGAACGCCCGCAGCAGCAGCGCCGACGAACGGGCGCCGGGGTCCATGTGCCCGACCGCGCGCTCGCCGAGATAGGACGCGCGGCCCTTCCGC
This sequence comes from Amycolatopsis sp. NPDC021455, assembly GCF_040640995.1. NCBI lineage: Bacteria > Bacillati > Actinomycetota > Actinomycetes > Pseudonocardiales > Pseudonocardiaceae > Amycolatopsis > Amycolatopsis sp. NPDC021455. The sequence goes on from NZ_JBFACT010000013.1 coordinate 77,772, forward strand.
GGCACCAGGTCCACTGTGGACTCCGCGCCGCCGTCGGCCGCGTCGGCGGCGGCGGTCAGCACCGCGGCGACGTCACCGCCGTCCTCGGCCGCCTTCTCCGCGGCCGACACCGCGGGAATCAGGGCATCGACCATCGTCGCGTCGCCGCCCACGGCCTTCCCCCGGGCCTGGACGCCTTCGAGGCCGGCGCGCAGCGCGTCCAGCAGCGCCGGGACGTCAAGGTCGTCCGCCGTGCCGAGCTTGGCCGAGGCACGCAGGAAAGCCGTGCCGTACAACGGGCCCGCGGCGCCGCCGACCTTGGAGATCAACGTCGTCGCGACGAGCTTCAGCACTCCGCCCGGTGTGTCCGGAACAGCGGAGTCGAGCGCCGCCACCACGGCCGCGAACCCGCGGTTCAGGTTCTCGCCGTGGTCGCCGTCGCCGATGGCGCGGTCGAGGTCGATCAGCTCCACGCGGTGCTCGGCGACCACCGCCGCGGCGGCGCGCACGGCCGCCGCGACCCCCTCGGTCGTGCAGGTCATCAGCACCCCCACCGCAGCGCCGCGGTGTTGACCGGGGCGTCCCAGAGCTCGGTCAGCTCGTCGTCCAGTTTGAGCACCGTCAGGCTCATCCCCTGCATCTCGAGGCTGGTGATGTACGGCCCGACCAGCCGGCGCTCGACCACGATCCCCCGGTCGGCCAGGAGCCGCTCGGCGATGCCGTGCGCCAGGTACAGCTCGACGAGCGGGGTGCCGCCCATCGAGTTGGTGAACAGCAGCACGCGGTCGCCGGATGCGAACGGCAGGTCCGAGACGACCGCCTCGACCATCCGCGCCACCAACGCGTCGGCCGGCTCGGCGGGAATCCGTTCACGGCCGGGCTCGCCGTGGATGCCGATGCCGAACTCGACTTCGCCCTCGCCGAGGTCGAAGCTCGGGGTGCCGGCGTGCGGCACGGTCGGCGCGGTGAGCGCGACGCCGATCGACCGCACCTGCCCGATCACCTTCCGCGCCAGCGCGGTCACGGCGTCGAGCGAGTCGCCTCGCTCGGCGGCGGCGCCGGTGATCTTCTCCAGCAGCACCGTCCCGCCGACCCCGCGGCGGCCCGCGGTGTACGTCGAGTCCTTGACCGCGACGTCGTCGTCGATCACGACGCTGCGGACGTCGAGGCCCTCGGCGGCGGCCAGCTCGGCGGCCGTCTCGAAGTTCAGCACGTCGCCGGTGTAGTTCTTCACGATGAGCAGGGCGCCCGCGTCGCCGGTGGTCGCGGTGACCGCGGCCTGCACGGCGTCCGGCGTCGGCGAGGTGAACACCGCGCCGGGCACGGCGGCGGCGAGCATGCCCCGGCCGACGAAACCGCCGTGCAGCGGCTCGTGCCCGGACCCGCCGCCGGAGATGACGGCGACCTTGCCCGCGACCGGCGCGTCGGCTCTGATCACGACGTCCGGGTCGTACTGGACACGGAGGACGTCGGCGTGCGCGGCGGCGAGCCCCCGCAGCGACTCGGCGACCACGTTCGCCGGATCGTTGATGATCTTCTTCACGGCAGCCTCCGGCACATCGGCGGGTGGGGTGCCCCCTTCCTACCTCCCCGCGCGGCCCGCCGCCAGATCAAGGTTTGGGGAGCTTGGTGACGACGTTCTTCGCGACGGTCACCGCCTTGCCGCACGGGTCGCCGGTGCCTCCGGACTCACCCTGGTAGTCCACCTGGGCCAGTTCGACGTCGTCGCCCTGCCACGGCCGGTGCTGCCACTGGACCCGGCACCGCGCCGAGCTCGCGGTGTCGGGCTTCTGGAACGCCGTGACGCCGTTGCCGAGGTCCACCTTGGAGTAACCGTCGCCGGCGAGCGGGGGCAGGCCCGGGAGGAACCGGACCGTCACCACCGCGCCGCCGACGCCGCCCTTCCAGTCGCAGGAGTGCAGACCCGAAGGCGCGGGCTTCGCCGACGGCACGGCGGAGGCGACCACCGCGGTGTCGGCCATCGCGCACGGGTCGGCGGTCAGCACCGTGCCCGCCGGCGTCGAGTACTTCTCCGGCGCGTTGTGCACCTTCTGCACGACGGCTTCGACCAGCGTCTGCCCGGGACGGCAGGGGTCGCCGGCGTAGGTGACCGACACCGCGAGCGCCAGGTCCGGGTTCAGCGCGGTCATCGCCGCGACCGTGCAGTCGGTGTCGCCGGTCTTGTTCACGCGCAGCGGCAGCCCGCCGGCCTGCCCGGTCGTCTTGTCCGCCCGCGGCAGCAGGGTGGCGCTGCCGATCTCGAGCTCGAGCCGCATCTCCTTGCCGCCGGGATCCTTCACCTTGTTGCTGCACGTGTCGAAGGCGATCGACGACGGCGACGGGTCGTCACCGGCCGTGCCGAGGCCCAGCGCGCCGAGGGCGTCCTTGGTGAGGAACTGGCACGGCTGGATCACGCGGAGCGCGTCCGCCGCCACCGCGGCGTCGGTGATCGGCCCGTCGGCGATCTGGCCGGTGCCGGCCGCGGCGGGCACCGTCGTCCGGGCGAAGTTGGACTTGCCGAGGTCCTGCCCGCACGCGGTCAGCGGCAGCGCGAGGGCGGTGACCAGCAGGAACAGCTTCGGGAGACGGCGGTGCCGAGCGTCGGGGAGCACGCCGAGCACGCTAGCGGCAACGTCGGCCCGCTGTCCGGACAACCCGGCTATTCGCCCGCGGTGGCGGGTGTGTCGCCGCTCTCGGGCTCGACCGGCACCACGAGCGGGCGGAGCTTCGCCCAGAGGACGAACAACGCGGCGACCACCAGCATGCCGACGCCGGCCCACAGGTTGATGTTGACGTCGGCCGACTTCTTGATCTCCTCGTCGGAGGTGAAGCCGATGCCCATGACCGTGAGGATGACGCCGTAGACGCCGATCAGCAGGGCGATGATCAGCCGGATGTCGAAAGCGCCTGCCTTGTGCGTGCGCGGCTGCGACTCGGTAGCCATTCCGGCCTCCTAGAAGATGGCGTTCAGGGCGATGGTCAGGACGAGCACGATGCCCGCGAGCAGGCCCGGCTTGCGGTACCAGCCCGCGTTCTCACCGGTCGCGTCGTGCTGGCGCGTCTCCTTCGGCGTCAGCGAGTAGACGAGGCCCACGAGCTCCTCGTCCGGCTTCGGCCGGGTCGCCATCGAGACGACCACGCTCACCACGATGTCGACGACGAACGCGGTCCCGGCGGCGACGAAGCTGATGCCCTGGCCGGTCAGGCCCAGCACCCCGGCCTTCGACAGGGCCCAGACGGTGATCGCGGACGCGGTCCCGAGCACCAGGCCGCTCCAGCCGGCGTGCGGGGTCATCCGCTTCCAGAACATGCCGAGGATGAACGTCGCGAACAGCGGCGCGTTGAAGAACGAGAACAGGTCCTGCAGGTAGTCCAGGATGTTGCCGGAGTTCGACGCGATGAAGGCCGTGCCGATCGCCGCGATCGTGCCGACCGAGGTCACCACGCGGCCGAGGTTCAGGTAGTAGTGGTCCGGCTTGTCCTTCTGGACGTAGGTCTGCCAGATGTCGTAGGTGAAGACCGTGTTGAACGAGCTCAGGTTCGCCGCCATGCCGGCCATGAAGGAGGCCAGCAGACCGGCGATGGCGATGCCGAGCATGCCGTTCGGCAGCAGGTCGCGCATCAGCAGCAAGAGGGCGTTGTTGAAGGTGACGCCGCTTTCCGCGGTGCCGCCGTCGAGCAGCACCTGCTTGTCCTTCACGTACTCGGAGACGGTGACCGCGGCGATCATGCCGGGGATGATCACGATGAACGGGACCAGCATCTTCGGGAACGCGCCGATGATCGGCGTGCGCCGGGCGGCCGACATGCTCTTCGACGCCATCGCGCGCTGGACCTCGACGAAGTTCGTCGTCCAGTAGCCGAAGGAAAGCACGAAGCCGAGGCCGAACACGATGCCCAGCACCGACAGCAGGCTGTTGCCGAACCCGGTCAGGTTGTCACCGGGCCAGGAGTGCAGCTGCGCCGACCCGCCCGGGCTGTTGGTGACCTTGTCGACCAGGCCCTGCCAGCCGCCGACCTTGACCAGGCCGATGATGGTCAGCGGCACCAGCGCGATGACGATCACGAAGAACTGCAGCACCTCGTTGTAGATCGCGGCGGACAGGCCGCCGAGCGCCGTGTAGGAGAGCACGATCGCGGCGGCGACGATGATCGACACCCACAGCGGCCAGCCGAGGAGCAGCTTGACGACACTGGCCAGCAGGAACAGGTTCGCGCCCGCGATGAGGATCTGGGCCGCGGCGAAGCTGATGCCGTTGACCAGGTGGGCCGGCTTGCCGAAGCGCCGCCGCATGAACTCGGGGACGCTGCGCACCTTGGAGCCGTAGTAGAACGGCATCATCACGATGCCGAGGAACAGCATCGCCGGGATGGCGCCGATCCAGAAGTAGTGCACGGTCGGCAGGCCGTACTTGGCCCCGTTGGCCGACATGCCCATGACCTCGACCGCGCCGAGGTTCGCCGAAATGAACGCCAGGCCCGTCACCCAGGCCGGGAGCGAACGGCCGGACAAGAAGAAGTCGAGACTGCTCGACACCTGCCGTCGCGCCAGATATCCGATGCCCAGCACGAGCGCGAAATAGAACGCCAGCTCGATGTAGTCGATCGCGTTCGCGTCGAGTCGCAGGTTCGCATCGGCCAGTACCAGCACCCGACCCACCTCCGGCAGTACGTCTTGAAACAGCACAAGTCAAGCGGGACAATAACCGACAGGAATCACCACCACCCTGTCGGATCCGGACAGTACTGCATGGATTCAGGGTCGGCACGCTGACGTGTCCACAGTGCACAGAAGGCGCGCCTTCCCGGTCTTGACCAGGGAAGACGCGCCCTCGTTCACGCGCCGCGGGAGCGGGCGCCGATCAGCGGTCGGTCGGGACGGCGATTTCGCCGTCCTCCTCGATCAGCTTGGCGAGCACCTCGTCGGGCAGGTACGTCCGGTGCGGGTAGCCCGGGCCCCACGAGTTGAGGATCGGCACGGCGCCGAGCGCGTCGGCCCGCGGGTTGGCGAGCACGGAGTGCACGTCGTCGACCGACTTCGCCCAGCGGAACGCCTTGATGCCCTGCTTGACCTCGGGGGTGTACTTCTCGCGCGCCTGCCAGTCGTCGGCGGCGTAGGAGTCGGCCCACAGGACGTGCCCGGTGTCCTTGAGCACCTGGGCCGCGGCGCGGACCGACGTGCCGTTGTCGTCACCGGGGTTGGTCTCGGGCCACTCGTCGCGCTTCTTGGCCGAGTCCCAGAGCCAGCGGGCCGCGTACTCGCTGCCGTTGTAGAGCGACATGCACCGCGACCAGCCGAAGCCGACGCAGGCCCCTTCGTGCCCCTGGTCGTAGAACGCGTACCAGGCGTCGGTGTCCGGCGTGCCACCCGGCTCGAGGCACACGCAGTGCCCGCCGCGGATGTGGCCGAGTTTCTTGACGCCGGCCTTGGCGATGAAGAACTCGCCGGAGGTCTCGTCCTGTTCCGGGCCGTCGAACGCCGAGTACCAGTTGACCCCGATCACGACGGGCGAGCGCTTCGGCCGGTGCTCCTCGGCCAGCGCGCCGAACGGATACCTTTCCACGTGCCGCCAGTCGTCCGGAACGAATCGGCCCAGGCGCGGGTCGGCCGGATCGGAACCGAGTGGGCGATAACGCATGACTTCCTCCTCCGCGGGTGGCGAAACGCGCGCACACCGGCCGGCTGGCGTGCGCACACCGAGCTCGAAGGCGGATTCCCAACGTTGGCACGACGAAGAAAGACGGCCGAGCGCACCACCCTCCGGCCACGCCGGACGCACCGGCGGAACCCCTCGACCCGAGTGTCGCACGGGTTCGGCGAATAAGATCCCGAACTCACCCGAACAGCGCAGGAATCACGGTGAAAAAAATATCTGCCACTATGCCGGGCGCTATCGGGTCAAAGAATTTCCTGGCGGAGTATTCAGCGAAGAATCAGATACATTGATTCCGGCATCGATTCGGTATCGGTGTTTCAGGCAGCCGGAGACTCCTCCGCGGGCTTCCCAGCCGTTCGCCGGCAGACACCGCCGCAGTCGCACTTCAGGTGAGCGAGGCTTCCGGAATATGCAGCAGCAGACGTTCATCGCCGCCGACATCCTCGCCCAGCTGCGCTTCAACGCCCTCGTCCCCGTCGTCCATCTGACCGTGCTGCCACCGAGGCTGATCGAGTAGCTCACCGACCGACCATTCGCGCTCTTCGCCTGCGCTGAGCACGAGTACCCGGTCTGGCCGGTTATCCCGCCCGACGATCGTCCACCACCGGACACCATCGTCCGGCCCACAGATAGTCACAACCTCCCAGAACCGTGGCCACTTCAATGGCCGCCGCGGCAGAGCTTTGCCGAACACAGTCGCCCAGTCCGGCACCCCGCCGTGAAGATGAGAATCTTTCAGGGTGAACAACGTCGCCTTCTTCACGGACGGTGCGCTCCGACCACGCGGCAAGGCAGCGGCCACCGAGCCCGCGGGCATCACGTGGAGCCAGTCACCGAACCACGCCGTCCCGGCTTGCCGCCGCCACCATTTCGGTGGTGCCGCCGAACTGCCCGGAGCGGGTGGCGAGAAGCCGGAGCGGGAGGTCAGCGGACCGGTCCAGCGCGGGGTCGGGAACACGTAGTACACCGGCAGCGGTGGGCCGGACCGCGGATACAGGTAACGCGCCAGCCGGCGGGTGTCAATTTCGAGGACGTGGTCGTCACCGCGCGCTTCGGTCGTCTTCAGCTCCAACGCCAGTGTCTTCCCTGGCGCAGATGCGGCGAGTCGGGGCAACTCGGCCAGGACGTCCTCGCCCGAGGTCGGCCACCACAGAGCACCGTTGGGAAACCGGTTGGACAGGTAGCTGCTGGCCCAGTGCTCCAGTGTCTTCTCCGGGATGGATCGCACCTGCCCATAATGTCCTCATCCGGCATCGTGACCCAATCGGCCGCTCTCCGGACACATGGCATAAGCGTCAGCGGGTTTTCAACGGTACGGCTTCAGCCCGGCGAACGCCGGAACCGCGGCACCCGGCCGTCCGGCGTCTCCACGGTCTCGGTGAACATCGTCACCGGGCGAACCCACAGCCCCATCTCGCCGTAGAGCGCGCGGTACACCACGAGCTCCTCTTCGGTCTCGCTGTGGCGGGCCACGCCGAGCACCTCGTACTCGCCGCCCTTGTAGTGGACGTACCGGCCGGGCTCGACCACGTCAGAACAGCCGGAACTCGTCGGACTCGATGCCGCGCAGCTCGTCGTAGTCCAGGGTCAGGCAGCGGATGCCGCGGTCCTCGGCCAGCGTGCGGGCCTGCGGCTTGATGATCTGCGCCGCGAACACCCCCTGCACCGGGGCCAGCAGCGGGTCGCGGTTGAGCAGCTCCAGGTAGCGCGTCAGCTGCTCGACGCCGTCGATTTCGCCACGGCGCTTGATTTCGACCGCCACCGAGCGGCCGTCGGCGTCGCGGGCCATGATGTCGACCGGGCCGATCGCCGTCGGGAATTCACGGCGGACCAGGGTGTAGCCGTCGCCGAGGGTCTTGATGTGCTCGGCCAGCAGTTCCTGCAGATGTGCTTCGACGCCGTCCTTCTGCAGGCCCGGTTCCGCGCCCAGGGCCTGGGAGTAGTCGTGGAAGACCTCCTCGATGGAGATCACCAGCTTCTCGCCCTGCTTGTTTTCGACGATCCAGAGCTTGCCGTCCTCGATCAGCCAGCACGGCGGGCTCATCCAGTTCAACGGCTTGTACGCACGGTCGTCGGAGTGCACCGACACCGAGCCGTCGGACTTGACGAGCAGCAGGCGGGTGGCCATCGGCAGGTGGGCGGTCAGCCGGCCGGCGTAGTCGACCTGGCACCGCGCGATCACGAGACGCACCCGAGGAGGGTAGGACAGAGTCGGTGATACTGGGCGCGTGGACCCCATTCAGCGTGTCGCGTCCCGCGAGGTGTACCGGAACAACTGGATGACGGTGCGGGAGGACGAGATCCGCCGCTCCGACGGCTCGCCGGGCATCTACGGCGTCATCGACAAGCCGGCCTACGCGCTCGTCATCGCCCAGGACGGCGACCGGTTCCGGCTGGTCGAGCAGTTCCGCTACCCGCTCGGCGAGCGGCGCTGGGAGTTCCCGCAGGGCACCGCGCCCGGCCTGGCCGACGTGCCGCCCGCGGAGCTGGCGGTCCGCGAACTGCGCGAGGAGACCGGGCTGCGCGCCGGCTCGATGGTCGCGCTCGGCAAGCTCGACGTCGCCGCCGGCATGAGCAGCCAGCGCGGCTGGGTGTTCCTCGCCACGGACATCACCGAAGGCGAGCCGGAGCGCGAACACGAAGAGCAGGACATGCGCAGCGCGTGGTTCTCCCGCGCGGACGTCGAGAAGATGATCCTCGCCGGCGAGATCACCGACGCGCAGTCCATCGCCGCCTGGGCCCAGCTCATGCTCGCCGAGCGGCACCGGCCTTGAGCATCCCGCGGATCACCAGGTGGTGGAACGGCTTGATCAGCGCGAAGTAGGCCGGGCCGACGCGGTTGTGGAAGTGCACGAGCGTGCCGAGCCGGAAGCCGCGCGGCACGGCTTCGACCGTCAGGTAGCCGGTCAGGTGGCTGTCGTCCACGCCGGCGACGAGGTAGCGCTCCGGATCGCCGGACCGCACTGTGAAGAACGCGACCCGGTCGCCGGGGGCGAACCCGACGTCCTCGGGCCGGAGCCGGCCGGTCCGCGGCACGGACGCGGTGTCCAGCCGCAGCGCCTTGGCGAGCACGTACCGGATGCCGAACAGGGCCTTCACCCACAGCGGCGACCAGCCGAACACGCCCGCGACGAACTCGCGCAGGCTGTTCTCGCTCTCGACCTCCTTGAACTCGACGTAGTCCGCACCCGCGGCGAATGGCTCGGTCATTTCCGTCTCCCCAGTACGAGTTCCAACGCGCTCTTGAGCTGCCGGCCGGACAGCGGCGGCACGACCTGCCCGGCCCCGACGACGATCAGGTAGAGCGCCCGCGCCAGGCCGGCGTCGCCGCTGATCTCGGTCAGGTAGGCCACCCGGGTCCGGTCGACGCGCTCCTGGACCGCCCTCGCCTCGGCGTCCTGCAGGGCCCAGGCCCGGACGGCGATCTCGAGTTCGGGGCCGGGTCCCGGCGCGAGGACGAGCTTCAGCAACGCGCTCAGCCGGTCGCCCTCCGCCGCCTCGGCCTGCTCCACGAACCGCGTGGTGCGCTCGGCCTCGAAGTGCTCCAGCAGCGCGGTGCGGTAGCCGCCCATGCCCTTGAAGTGGTGGTAGAAGGAGCCTTTCGACAGCCCGAGCCGCTCGGTCAGCCGCTCGATGGTCACCGCCGGCGCGCCCTGCTCCGCCAGCAGCACCAACCCCGCGTCCAGCCAGTCCCGCTTACCCGCCATGGCCGTACCATACCGTATGGTACGGTCGGCCCGCAGCGAGAAGCCGCACTTTCCCCGTGAAAGTGCGGCTCCGGGTCAGTCGGGCCAGGAGGGCTTGCGCTTCTCCAGGAACGCCGCCATGCCTTCGCGGGCGCCGGGCAGCTGCGACGCCGCGGCCATGACCTCGAGCGCGATCGCGTACGCGTCGGCCTCGGGCCGGTCGAGCTGGGCGTAGAGCGTCACCTTGCCCATCGACTTGCTGGCCCGGCTGCCGCGTGTCGCCCGGCCCAGCAGCTCCGCGACGGCGTCGTCGAGCCGCTCGTCCGGGACGACCCGGTTCACCAGGCCCCAGTCCAGCGCCGTGGCCGCGTCGATGACGTCGCCGGTCAGCGCCAGCTCCATGAGCCGCTTGCGGCCGATCGAGCGCGCCACCGGGACCGCCGGGGTGTGGCAGAACCAGCCGCCCTTGCCGCCCGGCAAGGCGAAGCCCGCCGACTCGGCCGCCACGGCGAGATCGCACGACGCCACCAGCTGGCAGCCCGCCGCCGTGGCCAGGCCGTGCACGCGGGCGATGACCACCTGCGGGATCGACTGCATCGTCTTCATCAGGTCCGTGCACAGCGCCAGCAGCTCGCGCACGCCCACCAGGTCACGCGCGGCGACGTCGGCGAAGTCGTGCCCGGCGGAGAACACCGGGCCGTCGCCGGCCAGCACGACGCCGGTCGCGTCGGACGTCCCCGCTTCGCGGAACGCGGCGAGCAGCTCGGCGAGGTGGTCCGCGGAGAGCGAATTGCGCCGCGCCGCCCGGTTCATGGTGATCGTGACGGTGTCACCGTCCCGCTTCACCAGGATGTGCTGGTAGTCGGTCATGCCCCGACGGTAGCCCCTCGGAATGTGCGCCGGTAGCTGTCCGGGCCGACGCCGACCTCGGCCCGCATCCGTCGTCGCAGGTTGGCCGCCGTGCCCAGGCCCGACCGCTGCGCGACCCGCTCGACCGGCAGCGACGTCGTCTCGAGCAGCCGTTGCGCGTACCGGACGCGCTGCACGCGCAACCAGCGGCCCGGCGTCACGCCCGTGGCCGCGGCGAACTCGCGGTGGAACGTCCGCTCGCTCATCCGCGCGTGCCCGACGAGGTCTTCGACGCCGATGCCGTCCCCGAGCCGTGCCAACGCCCAGTCCATTGTGGACGCCATGCCGGGCTGGGAAGCCTTCGGCGGCAACGGGTTGTCGACGTACTGACGCTGACCGCCTTCGCGTGCCGGTGGCATCACCAGGCGCCGGGCGAGAGCGGCGGCGACGTCGGCGCCGTGGTCGCGCCGGACCAGGTACAGGCAGAGGTCGAGGCCGCCGACGACACCCGCGGACGTCAGGACGCCGCCGTCGTCGGTGTAGAGCACGTCACGCTGCAAGTCCGCGCGCGGCGCCACGCGGGCGAGGGCGTCGAGGTCGCGCCAGTGCGTCGTCGCCGGGCGGCCGTCGAGCAGGCCGGCCGCGGCGAGGGTGAACGCGCCGGAGCACAGCCCGGCGACGGTCCGCCCGTCCCGGTGCGCCCGCCGCAGCGCGGTGGCCGCTGCCGCGGGCACGGCCGCCAGAGGGTCGTCGCGGCCGGGCGCCAGCACGAGGTCGCAGTCGTCGAGCCCGGCGAGCCCGTGGGTCGCGGCGACGTCGCCGAACGGCGACACGGCCGTGCGGACCCGGCCGGGGCTGCACAGCCGCACGGTGAACGGGCCGATCCCGCTGTCGGTCCGGTCCTGGCCCCAGACCTCGCCGATCACCGCGAGGTCGAACATCCGGGTGCCCGGCAGCAGCAGGACGCCGATGGTGCGCATGGCAGGAAAGTACCGCATCGCGCGTCTTCTGCCACTCCCCTTCGTGCCGGCACGCCGCGAAACTCGACGCATGACCGAAACGGCACTCATCCTGATCGACGTCCAGCGCGGGTTCGACGACCCGGACTTCTGGGGCCCGCGCAACAATCCCGGCGCCGAAGCCAACATCGAGGCACTGCTCGACGCCTGGCAGGAGCGGCGGCTCCCGGTGGTGCTCGTGCGCCACGACTCCGTGAAGCCGGACTCCCCGCTGCGCCCGGGTCAGCCGGGCAACGACTTCAAGCCCGAGCTCGACGGCGCGCGGCCGGACCTGGTGTTCGGCAAGCAGGTCAACTCGGCGTTCATCGGCGACGTCGACCTCGACGCGTGGCTGCGCCGGCGCGGCATCTCGAGCTTCGTCGTCGCCGGGATCCAGACGAACTTCTGCTGCGAAACGACCGCGCGGATGGGCGGGAACCTCGGCTACGACGTCACTTTCGCCCTCGACGCGACGTTCACCTTCGACCTGCCGGGCGTGCCCGCGGACGAGCTCTACCGGGTCACGGCGGCGAACCTGGCGAACCAGTTCGCCACCGTGAAGTCCACAAAGGACGTCCTGGCCGGGCTCAGCTGAGGCCGTTGCGCTCCCGGACCAGCGAGACGATGCCGTCCATGATTTCGGTCAGCTCGTAGTCCTTGGGCGTGAACACCCTGGCGATGCCGCGCTCGGTCAGCAGCGCGGCGTCGTCCGGCGGGATGATGCCGCCGACGATCACCGGGACGTCGCCCGCCCCCGCGGCCCGCAGGCCGTCGACGACGTGCGGGACGACCTCGAGGTGCGAACCGGAGAGCACGGAAAGCCCGACGACGTGCACGCCTTCCTGCACCGCGGCCGCGACGATCTGCTCGGGCGTCAGCCGGATGCCCTGGTAGACGACCTCGAACCCGACGTCGCGCGCCCGGACGGCGACCTGCTCGGCGCCGTTGGAGTGGCCGTCGAGGCCCGGCTTGCCGACCAGGATCCGCAGCCGCTCGCCGAGTTCGGCTTCGGTTTCCCGGACCCGCGCGCGCACCCGCTCCAGCTCGGGGTCACCCGCGCCGGCGACGGCGGACGCGGAAACCCCGGTGGGCGCCCGGTATTCGCCGAACACCTCGCGCAGCGCGCCGGCCCACTCGCCGGTGGTCACCCCGGCCCGCGCACAGTCCACAGTGGCCTCGAACAGGTTTTCCGTGGTCCGCGCCCGTTCCTTCAACGCGGCCAGCGACCGCTCGACGGCGTCGTTGTCGCGCCGGGCCCGCCAGTCCTCGATCGCGGTGACGGCGGCCTTCTCGACGGCGGGGTCGATCGTCTCGATCGCCTTGGCCCCCTCGGCCTGCAGCGGCGACGGCTCGGTCGTCTCGAACTTGTTGACGCCGACCAGGATCCGCTCGCCGTTCTCCACCCCGCGCCGGTACTCGGCCAGGGAGGTGACCAGCTGCGACTTCATGTAGCCGCTCTCGACGGCGGCGACCGCGCCGCCGAGGTCCTGGACGCGGGCGATCTCCTCGCGCGCGCCGGTCATGATCTCGTCGACCTTGGCCTGGATGACGTGCGAGCCGTCGAAGATGTCCTCGTACTCCAGCAGGTCCGTCTCGAACGCGAGCACCTGCTGCATCCGCAGCGCCCACTGCTGGTCCCACGGCCGGGGCAGGCCGAGGGCTTCGTTCCACGCGGGCAGCTGGATCGCGCGGGCGCGAGCGCCGCGGGACAGTGACACCGCGAGCATCTCGAGCACGATGCGCTGGACGTTGTTCTCCGGCTGGGCTTCGGTGAGGCCGAGCGAGTTGACCTGGACGCCGTAACGCAGGCGGCGTGCCTTCGGATCCGTTACGCCGTAACGGTCTCGCGTGAGCTCGTCCCAGAGCGCGGTGAACGCGCGCATCTTCGCCATCTCCTCGACGAACCGCACACCGGCGTTGACGAAGAAGGAGATCCGCGCGACGACCTTGGCCATGTCGGCCTCGTCGACCTGCCCGGAGTCCCGGACGGCGTCGAGCACGGCGATCGCGGTGCACAGCGCGTACGCGACCTCCTGCGTCGGCGTCGCCCCGGCTTCCTGCAGGTGGTAGCTGCAGATGTTGATCGGGTTCCACTTCGGCACGTGGTGCACGGTCCACGCGATCATGTCCGTGATCAGCCGCAGGCTCGGCCCCGGCGGGAAGATGTAGGTCCCGCGGGACAGGTACTCCTTGATGATGTCGTTCTGCGTGGTGCCGGTGAGCTTGGCCAGGACCTCGTCCACGTCCCGGCCCTCGGCTTCGGCCTGCTCACGCGCCACGGAGACGTACAACGCGAGCAGCCACATGGCCGGCGCGTTGATCGTCATCGACGTGTTGGCTTCGGCGAGCGGGATGCCGTCGAAGAGCCGCCGCATGTCGCCGATGTGCGACACCGGCACGCCGACCTTGCCGACCTCGCCGCGGGAGAGCTGGTGGTCCGGGTCGTAGCCGGTCTGGGTCGGCAGGTCGAACGCCACCGAGAGACCGGTCTGCCCTTTCGCGAGATTGCGCCGGTAGAGCTCGTTCGACGCGGCCGCGGAGGAGTGCCCCGCGTAGGTCCGCATCACCCACGGGCGGTCTCGTTCGCGGTCCGTTGGATACGGCACAGCACACCTCCGGCGGTGGACGTTTCGTCGAGTGTACCGGCCGGTAACTTAGCTGAGCAGTGGAATCGGACACGTCCGGGTGAGGTCAGGCCTGCCCGGCCTGTGCCCACGCGATCAGGTCGCGGACCCGCCCGGCCTCCGGCACGGCGACCAGGCCCGTGACCAAGAAGGAAACCGACGCGGGAGAGAACGCCACGGGGGTCCGCAAGAACCTGCCGAAGTCGATGGTTCCGCTGCCGTCCCGCCGGATCCGGGCGACCGGCGGCGGCAGCGTCCCGAGGTACACCGACGTGCGAGTCCGTCCCGAGAAGCGATCGACCAGCACGATCCGCCGGTCGGTCACGAGGTACGCGACGCCGCGCCGCGCCCGCAACCTGGCGCCGACCGGCACCCAGGCGAACGCGAGACCGCCCACCCCGACGACCCAGGCGAGGAACGACAGCGGGGCGTGCCTGGCCACCGGGACCACGATGGTCGCGATCCCCCAGAGCAGGCCGAACAGGAACTGGTACCAGTCGAACCGGGCGAGCGCGAGACGTTGTGGCCGTCCCCACCACAGCAGCCGTTCACCGGGCAACAGCCCGTCCGCCGGCAGGTCCACCGTCGCCTCCCCAGTGGTCTTTGCCGGACTCACGCCCGGCGACCCCTGGTGGTTGCCCCTCAGGCGGCCGAACTGCCGGGCTCCGGCGGGGCCTGGCGGGCCTTGGCCTCGTCGATGGCCTTGGTGAGCATGTCGCGCACCCGCTTGGGCTCGCCGATGCCCATCAGCGTCACCGTTCCCGGGCCGCCGAAGGCGATGGTGCCGGTGCGGGACGGTCCCGGCTTGAGGACCGGCGCCGGCAGGCCGGCCAGCTCGCTGGAGCGTTCCTTCTGCCGGAACAGGCCCGAACGCGCGATGATCCGGCTGTCGGTCACCGCGTAGGTCGTGCGCCCGAGCGCCAGGTAGCGGACCACGGACCGGCCGATCAGGCCGTAGCAACCGAGCACCAGCGCCACCACGGCCGCGGCCATCGTCAGGCCGCTCGGCTGCTTCGTGAGCAGGTACCAGAGCGCGGCTGCGGCGAGGACGAGTCCGGCAGGGGCGATCACCCCGTCCGCGGCGACGTAGAGCGGGCGCTGGACCGGTTCTCCCGCCCAGAGCACGCGCTCACCGGGCAAAAGATCGATTTCCCCTGCTGACATGGCCGAACAGTACTCCGCCGGGGCGCCCGCCGCCGAGTGCCACGCGCGCCGTACGGGCTCGCGCACGCTCCGTGCCGGGCCGGTCGCTGTGACCGAAATCCGCGAGACCGTACGGCGGGCGTCGTTTAGCGTGGACAGCCGTGACGTGGAGTGTGTACGGGAGTTACCTGGTCATCGTGGTCCTGATCGTGCTGGCGCCGGGACCGGACACGATGGTGATGCTGAAGAACGCCCTCTCCGGCGGGTTCCGGGGCGGGCTGCTCGCGTCGCTCGGCATCGTCACCGGGAACGCCGTGCAGGGCACCGCCGCCGCGCTCGGGCTCGGCGTCCTCATCGCACGGTCGCAGCCGCTGTTCATCACGCTCAAGTGGGTCGGCGCGGCCTACCTCGTCTTCCTCGGCATCCAGGCGCTGCGCGGCGCGTTCCGCGGCAGCTACGCGGGCATCGAGGAAGTCCAGCGGCGCCGGGGCCGGGGCTTCCGGCGGTTCCGTGAAGGGTTCCTCTCCAACGTCACCAACCCGAAGGTGCTGGTGCTGTTCCTGTCCGTGCTGCCGCAGTTCCTGACGGCCGAGTCGAGCACCGGGGACGCGCTGCTGCTGGCCTACACGGTCGCCGTGCTCGGCGGGCTGTGGCTGCTGGCGCTGCTGCTGTTCGTCCACCGCGTCCGGACGTGGCTGGGCCGCCGCCGGGTGCGCCGTACCCTGGACGGCGTCACCGGCACCGCGCTGCTCGGGTTCGGCGCCGCCCTCGCCTTGGAGTCTTGATGACGTGGAGCACGTACGCCGCTTTCACCGGCATGATGGCGTTCCTGGCCATGATGCCGGGCCCGGACACGATGGTGGTGCTCAAGAACGCCCTGACCGGCGGCGTCCGCGGCGGCGGCTGGGCGTGCGCCGGGATCTCCGCCGCGAACTTCCTGCAGGGCACGGCGGCCGCACTCGGGCTGGGAGCGGTGCTCACGCGCTCCCAGCCGGTGTTCCTGACGGTGAAGTGGCTCGGCGCGGCGTACCTGGTCTTCCTGGGCGTCCAAGCCCTGCGCGGCGCCTGGCGCGGCGATTACGAGGCGCTCGACGACGTCCGCAAGGCACGCGCGTCCCGGGGACGGCGGTTCCGCGAAGGGTTCCTGTCCAACATCACCAACCCCAAGGTGATCGTGCTGTACCTGTCGGTGCTGCCGCAGTTCCTCACCCCGGGTGTGACGGACCAGGGTGACGCGCTGCTGCTGGCGTACACCGTCGCGGCCCTGGGGCTGGTGTGGCAGGTGCTGCTGCTGTTCTTCGTCCACCGCGTCCGGGGCTGGCTGCAGCGCCGCCGGGTGCGGCGGACGATGGACGGCGCCACCGGGGTAGCACTCGTCGGGTTCGGGGCGGCGCTGGCCTTCGAAGGCTGACGCTCACGATCCGGAACCCTGTCGTCCCCGTCCTAGGCTGTGGTCATGACCTGGGGAACTTATGGCGCTTATGTGCTTTTCGTGCTGCTCGTGCTCGTCGTGCCAGGGCCGGACACGGCTGTCGTGCTCAAGAACTCGCTCGCCGGCGGGAACCGCGGCGGGGTCCTGACCGCGCTGGGGATCGGATCCGGAAACCTCATCCAGGGCCTCGCCGCCGCCCTGGGACTCAGTGCCGTCATCGTGCGGTCCGAACCCGTCTTCCTCGCCTTGAAGTGGGCCGGCGCCGCCTACCTCGGGTACCTCGGTGTGAGAGCCCTCATCGCCGCCTGGCGCGGGGACTACTCCGCGCTGACGCTCGCGCGAGCCAAGCCGAGCGGAAGCCGGCGGTGGCGTGAAGGCTTCCTCTGCAACCTCACCAACCCGAAGGGGCTCCTCTTCTACCTCGCGATGCTGCCGCAGTTCCTGACCCCGGGCTCGACGATCGCCGAGACGATGCTGCTCGTCGTCACCGTCGTGGTGCTCGCCACGCTCTGGCAATTGGTCATCGTCGCCGGCGTGCACCGGATCCGCGGCTGGCTGCAGCGGCGCCGGGTCCGCCGCACCCTCGACGGCGTCACCGGCACCGCCCTCGTCGGCTTCGGCGCCGTACTGGCCTTCGAGGGTTAGAGCGTCCGGTCCAGCCAGTCGTAGATCCGGCCGGCCGCGAGCCGCTGGGCGCCGACGTGGCAGTGCGCGTCCGCGCCTTCCTCCGCGGTGAACGTCATCAGCGTCTTAGGTGCGTTCAGGTGCGCGTACAGCCGCCGAGGCTCGGTTTCGGTCTCGCCGCCGAAGAACAGGTCGTCCGCCGCTTCGCAGACCAGCGTCGGGCACGCGATCTTCTCCGCGACGCCGTCTTCGAGCGTGTACTCCAGGTACTTCGCGACGAACTCGCGGTCGGTCGCCGCGCCCAGGACGTAACGGCCGTGGTCGCACGCCCAGCGCAGCGTCGGGCTCGCCTGCCGGCCCGCCGCGAGCAGCGCGTCGAACTCGTCGTCGTGCTCCGCCCGGGCACGGCGGGCGATCTCCTCGCGCGACCACGGCAGCGCCGACGTCACCGCGGCGCCCGCGTCGTAGACGCCGTCGACCGCGACGACCGCCGCCAGCCGGGGCTCGAACGCCGCCGCACGCGGCGCCAGCATGCCGCCGAGGCTGACGCCGAGCAGCGCGATCCGCGCCGGGTCGACGCCGTCGAGCCCGAGCGCGAAGTCCACCACCGGCGTCACCACGTGTTCCCAGTCCGGGCGGAACACCAGCTTCTCGTGCCGGATCGCGCTCGGCTGGCCCGGGCCGTCGAAGGTCAGCACGTGGTAGCCGCGTTCGGCACCCGTCGCCGCGCCCATGAAGTGGAGTTCCTCGGCGCTGCCGTCGAACCCGTTGTGCATGATCAGCACCGGCTTCGGGCCCGCACCCGGCGCGCGGTAGAGGTAGCCGCGCAAAACCGTTCCCTCGTAGGGGATTTCGACCGGCTCCGCGACCCCGGCCCGCCGGAAGCATTCGACGCTGCGGTCGTAGGCCGCCGCGATCCGCGGGTCCGCCGGGTCGCCGTGCAGGAAGAACTCCGACGAGAAGTAGTACGTCGACGCGCGCAGCAGCAGGTCCCGCGCGGTCACCGGGCCGGCGTCCGCCGCTTCCGCGTACAGGCGGTCGGCCAGGGCGCGGTAGGCGTCGTGCCAGCTGTCGTAGTCGCCGGGCGTCACGCTCGACGCCGCGGCGAGCACTTCGCCGAAGTCCGAGCCGCCGTAGGCCGCGTGGCCGAACAGGCGCAGGGTTTCGAACCAGAACTGCGTGTCCTCTTCGAACATCAGCTGCTTCATCGGATCTCCGCTTCCACAAAGGTTTCGAAGGCACGGGCGGGCCGCCCGGTGACCTGTTCGACGGCCGCGGTGACGCGGTCTTCGGAGCCGCGCCGGATGTCGTCGTCCAGCGCGGCCAGCACACGGGCGAACTCGGCGGGCAGCCCGGACCCGGTCAGCCGTGCGGCGAACTCGGCGGCCGGGACGGAACGGTGCCGTACCGTCCGGCCGAGCCGGGCGGAAACGACCGCCGCGGCTTCGGCGTAGCTGAGGGCGGCCGGGCCGGTCAGGACGTGTTCGGTGTTGTGCGGCACCGCGTCCGTCAGAGCGCGGACGGCGACCGCGGCGATGTCGCCGGCGTCGACGAACGCGACACGGGCATCACCGGTGGCGGTGACGATCTCGCCGTCGCGCACCCCTTGGGCGACCAGGTGCTCGCCGGTGAAGTTCTGCATGAACCAGCTCGGCTTCAGCACGGCCCACTCCGGCGCCGCGCGCACCAGCCGCTGCAGGTCGCCGAGCCCGGGGCTGTCCTCGGTGACGGCCGACGAGCTGAGCAGGACCACCCGCCGGACCCCCGCGTCGAACGCGTCCGCCAGGAACGGCTCCACCAGCGCCGCCGGCGCGGCCTCGCCGATCGGCGCGACGAGGTAGACGGCGGTGGCGCCGCGCACGGCGTCCGCGTGGGTGGCGCGATCTGTCCAGTCGAACCGGACCTGACCGGGTTCTCCCGGCTTGCGCGTGGCCGCCCGCGCCGCGAACCCGGCGTCACGCAGGCCCGCGACGACCCGGCGCCCGGTGGTTCCCGTGCCGCCGAGGACCAGGACGTCACCCATTGAAGGCCGCCGTCAGCTCTTCGACGCCACCGAGCACCCCGGCCGCGGCGAGCGGGCTCCAGTAGTCGCGGTAACGCCGGATCTCGCCGTCCTCGACGGTGATCACGGCGACGTACGACAGCTCGTACGGCTTCCGCGACGCCACCACGACTCCCGCGACGGTGAACTCGACGACGACCACGGCCGGGTCGGCGGTCTCGTGCACGGTCTTGGCCGTGACCTCCCGGATGTCGAGGAGGTTCGGGTGGTCGCGGAGGTACTCGCGGATCGCGTCACGGCCTTCGACCCGGGCCGGGTAGCCCGGACCGGCGAACGGGAACTCGAGGACACCGTCGGGCGCCCAGAGCCCGGCGAACCCGGCCATGTCGTGCTTCAGCAGCAGGTCGAGCGCGTGCTCGACGAGGTCCAGTGGCCGCATCGGAACTCCTTCCGCGTTTGGACGGGACGGTACCGTCCCGACGTCGACCATAGACGGGACGGTACCGTCCCGTCCACCCGCTACACTGCGACCCATGCCACGCACCCCGACCGGCGCCGCGGTCCTCCAGCCCGAAGTCACCAAGGCCATCACCGACGCCGTCATGTGGGAGCTCGCCGAACAGGGCTACGGCCGGCTCTCGATGGAAGCGGTGGCGAAACGCGCCGGCGTCGGCAAGAGCGCGCTGTACCGGCGGTGGTCGTCGAAGGACTACATGATCGCCTCGGTGGTGACGGAGTTCAGCGTCGGCCGCGCGGCCGAGGTTGACACCGGTTCACTGCGTGGCGACCTGCGCGAAACGATGCAGGCCCTGATCGACTGGCTCACGCACCCGCTGTTCTCGCGGATCCTGCCGGACCTGGTCGCGGAGGACGCCCGCAACCCGGGTTACGGCGACGGCTTGCGCGGAGCCATCGGCGGCCCTCGCCGCGAGGTCGGCGAGGCGATGCTGCGCCGCGCGATCGCGCGCGGCGAACTGCCCGAGGACCTCGACATGGAGATGGCGCTCGACGTCCTGGCGGCGCCCATCTACTGGCGTCTGGTGGTCCGGCAGGCCGAGCCGGAGCCGGACTACCTGGACCGGCTGGTGGAGTACGCCCTGCGCGCGCTCGGCGCGCAGGGCACCTGACTTCAGCTCCGGTCGGGCTCGCCGGCGACGCGCTTGATGTTCGCGCCGAGGCGGTTGAGGTTCTCGACGAAGTGCGGGTAGCCGCGGTCGATGTGGAAGACGTCCCAGACCTCGGTGACACCGTCCGCGCACAGGCCCGCCAGCACCAGCCCCGCACCTGCGCGGATATCCGATGCCCAGACCGGCGCGCTCGAGAGCTTCTCGACCCCGCGGACCACCGCGTGGTGGCCGTCCGTGCGGGCGTCGCCCGACAGCCTGACCATTTCCTCGATGAACCGGAAGCGCGCCTCGTAGACGTTCTCCGTGATCATCGACGTGCCTTCCGACACCGCCGACAGCGCGACCGCGAACGGCTGCAGGTCGGTCGCGAAGCCGGGGTACGGCAGCGTCACCCAGTCGACCGCCTTCGGGCGCTCCGGCTGGACCACGCGGAAACCCTTGTCGCCGAACGTCTCGACGTCCGCGCCGGCCAGCTCCAGCTTGTTCAGCACCAGGTCGAGGTGGTGCGGGTTGACGCCGCGGACGGTGATGTCGCCGCGGGTCATCGAGGCGGCGAACGCCCAGGTCGCGCCCACGATCCGGTCGCCGATGACGCTGTGCTGGGTCGGGTGGAGCTTCTCGACGCCGTGGACGGTCAGCGTCGACGTCCCGGCGCCCTCGATCTTCGCGCCCATCTCGGTGAGCATCGTGCAGATGTCGGCGATCTCCGGCTCGCGCGCGGCGTTGTCGATCACCGTCGTGCCCTCGGCCAGCACGGCCGCCATGAGGATGTTCTCGGTCGCGCCGACGCTCGGGAAGTCCAGCCAGATCTGCGCGCCGACCAGCGTCTCGGCCTTCGCGACGACACAGCCGTGCTCGATCGTGCTCGTCGCGCCCAGCTTGCGCAGGCCGTTCTGGTGCATGTCCAGCGGGCGCGAGCCGATCGCGTCGCCGCCCGGCAGCGCGACGACGGCCTGCTTCAGCCGGCCGACCAGCGGCCCCAGCACGCAGACGGACGCGCGCAGCTTGCCCATCGCCGACGAGTCCGCGCGGTGCGACAGCTCGGCCGGGGTGGTGATGGTGGCGGTGTCGCCCTCGATGACGACCTCGCAGCCGACGCTCCGCAGCACGTCGCCCATCAGCGGGACGTCGAGGATCTGCGGGCAGTTCGTGATGGTCGTGGTGCCCTCCGCGAGGAGGGCGGCGGCCATCAGCTTCAGCACGCTGTTCTTCGCGCCGACCACGTCGACCTCGCCGACCAGCCGGGCTCCGCCATGCACGTCGAAGTGCTCGCTCATGGCCGCCAATCATGCCCTCTCGCCCGGATTCGGCCCGGGCGGGGGCCGCTATGGTGGGTTCATGGTCGTTCGCATCAACCGCGTGTACACGAAGGTCGGCGACAACGGCACGACCGCGCTCGGCGACGGGTCCCGCGTGCCGAAGACGTCCCCGCGGCTGGGTGCGTATGCGGACACGGACGAGACGAACTCGGTGCTGGGACTGGCGATCGCGGTCGGCTCGCTGCCGGACGAAGTGGCGGACGTCCTGCGCACGGTCCAGAACGACCTCTTCGACGTCGGCGCGGACCTGTGCCTGCCGATCTCCGACGACCCGCCGTACCCGCCGCTGCGGATCACCGAGAAGTACGTCGAGCGGCTGGAAGGCTGGTGCGACGAGTTCAACGAGCGCCTGCCGAAGCTGACGTCGTTCATCCTGCCGGGCGGGACGCCGGGGGCGGCGTTCCTGCACCAGGCGCGCACGGTGGCACGCCGGGCCGAGCGGTCGGCCTGGGCCCTGCACGAGGCCGAGCCCGAGGCGACCAACCCGATCGCGGTGAAGTACCTGAACCGGCTGTCGGACCTGCTGTTCATCCTGGCGAGGCTGGCGAACCCGGACGGCGACGTCCTGTGGCAGCCGGGCGGGCAGCCCTGACTCAGCCTCCGAGGTGAGCCGACCAGTAGCGGTCCAGGTCGGCCTCTTCCGGGGTCCCGTCGAAGCCCGGGTCCACCGGCTGCGTCGTCACCATGTCCTCCGGCTTCACGCGCTCCGGCAGCTTGGCGAAGCGGTTCTCTTCGGCCATCAGATTCCCCAGCTCTCCCGCAGGGTCCCCAGCGCCTGGTGGAAGCCGGGGAAGGTCTTCTTCACGCACTCCGGATCATCCAGGGTCACGTCGTCGACGAGCAAGCCCGTGATGCTGAACGCCATCGCGATCCGGTGGTCGCGGCGGCACGCCACCAGGGTGCCCGTCGGCCGGCCCGGCTGGATCTCGATCCAGTCGCGGCCCGTTTCGACCTCGACGCCCATCGCGCGCAGGTTCTCCTCGCACGCGTCGAGCCGGTCGCACTCCTTGATGCGCGTGTTGTAGACGTCCTCGATGCGGACCGGGCCCGAAGCGAAGGGTGCGATCGCCGCCAGGGTCGGGACGGTGTCCGAGATGTCGCGCATGTTCACCGTGATGCCGCGCAGGCCGTCCGACGGCCCCGCGACCGTCACCGAGTCCGGGCCCAGCTCCACGTGCGCGCCCATCTCACGCAGCACGTCGGCGAACTTCACGTCCCCCTGGAGAGCGTCCGAACCGAGGCCCGGGATGGTCACGGTGCGGCCGGTGACCGCCGCCGCGGCCAGGAAGTAGCTCGCCGTCGACGCGTCCGGCTCCACCGGGTACTCGCACGCCTGGTACGGCTGCGCCGGCACCACGAACGTCTGCCCCTCACGACCGACGTCGACGCCGAAGCGGCGCATCATCTCCAGCGTGATCTCGACGTAGGGCACCGAGACGAGGTCGGTCACCGTGATCCGCAGGCCCTCCGCGGTCAGCGGCCCGACCAGCAGCAACGCCGTCAGGAACTGCGACGACAGCCCGGCGTCGAGGGTCAGCTCGCCGCCCTTGATGCCGTTCGCGCGGACCGTCAGCGGGTGGTGCCCCGGCTCGCCGCGGAACTCGATGTCGACGCCCAGCTCCTGCAGGGCGTCGGTCAGCGGCCCCAGCGGGCGGCGGCGCATCTGGCCGGACGCGTCGAAGCGGAACGTCCCGGTGCCGGCCGCGGCCAGCGCGGGCAGGAACCGGGCCGTCGTGGCGCCGTCCCGGCAGAAGACGTCGGCCTCGGCGACCCCCGGGCCCGACGGCCGGCCCTCGATGGTCCACGCGTCCGCCTGCCGGTCGACGCGGTAGCCGAGCTTGACCAGGCCCTCGGCGAAGCCCTCGGTGTCGTCCGAGTGCAGCGGACGGCCGAGCACGGTGGTGCCGCGCGCGGCGGCGGCCAGGAACAGGCCACGGGCGGTGACGGACTTGGAGCCGGGGATCTCGACGAGGGTCACACCCCGAGTTTAGTGCGGGGAAATCTCGGCCATCGGGCCCCAGTCGGAGGCGTCCTGGACGTTGATGATCCGCGGGTTGTCGGAGATGTACTCGCCCAGCGTCGCGACGGCCGTCTTGAAGTGCTCGGAGCTGACGTGCGCGACGGCCGCGTCCTGGCCTTCGAAGCCCTCCACCAGCACGTACGTGTTCTTGTCGTCGACGCTGCGGGACCACTCGAAGAACTTGCTGCCCGCCTCGGCGCGGGTGCTGCGCGTGAAGTCCCCGACGATGTCGAGCCAGGAGTCCGCGTACTCGGGCTTCACCGGCCACTTGACCACGATGAGAATCATGGCCTCCACGGTAAGCCCGCGAGGCACCACAGGACGTCTCGGAATGAGACAGGTCAGGAAGCGCGCGGGAGGCGTCGCCCGGGCGGGGCGGATTCGAGCCACGAAAGGAAGCCCGTCAGCGCGCCCGGGCCCATGGCGATCTCGATCGCTTCCTGGGTCTCCGACTCGCAACGCAGCACCGTCGAGCCCTCGGGAACGGCGTAGGCCTCGGTCCCGGACGGGTCGCGGCGGTCGGCGATCTGCATGCTTTCGCGCTGGAAGACGCGGTCCGGGCCGGTCCGCAGGCTCCACACCCGGTACCAGACGAACTCGTCGCCCTCGTAACGGCCGAGCCCCAGGTGCCAGCCGGCCCGCGGGTTGTCCGGACGCCACCGCAGCGCGACGCTCACGCCGCCGCCGCGGCGCATCCGGATCCACCGCTGGCCGTACCAGGCGGCCAGCACCGCGAGCACGATCAGGAGCCCTGCTACGACCACGGTGATCTTCACGGCCCGGCTCCTGCCCGTCTCGCGCTCAGGCCGACTGACCCGCTGCGCGGAGCTGGGCCGAGGCCCTCGCCCGCTCGGTCTCGTCGTCCCCGGTCAGAGCCGCCTTGGCCGCTTCGACGTCGATCTCGTCGGACAGTTCGGCGCTCTCGGCGAGGATGCTGACGCCGGTGCCGGTCACGGAGAGGAAACCCCCGTGTACGGCCGCGCACACCGTTTCGCCGTCGGTGGTCGTCACCTTGACCACGCCACCCTCGACGAGCTGCCCGAGCACGGGTTCGTGACCGGCCATGATGCCGATTTCACCCTCGGTGGTCTGGGCCACCACGAAAGTGGCAGTACCCGACCAGAGACGGCGCTCGACGGCCACCAGCTCCACGGACATCTCAGCCACGTAGCACTCCTTAACTCGGGGTGTTGCCACCGAGTGTAATAGGTCTGTCTCCGGCTACGAGAACGGCGGGGGCTTCAGTCCACATAGGACAACGCCCCCGCCGTACCCGAAAAATCACTTCTTGGTGATTTCCTTGTACTTCTTCTCGAGGTCCTCGAGGCCACCGATGCCCAGGAACGCCTGCTCCGGGTAGTGGTCGAAGTCACCCTTGGCGATGCGGTCGAACGACTCGATGGTCTCCGACAGCGGCACCGTCGAGCCCGGGATCTGCGTGAACGCCTCGGCGACCAGCATGTTCTGCGACAGGAACCGCTCGATGCGGCGCGCGCGCTGAACGGTCAGCTTGTCCTCTTCCGAGAGCTCGTCCATACCGAGGATCGCGATGATGTCCTGCAGCTCCTTGTACTTCTGCAGGATCCGGATGACCTCGGAGGCCACGCGGTAGTGGTCCTCACCGACGATGGCCGGGTCGAGGATCGTCGACGTCGACGCCAGCGGGTCCACCGCCGGGAAGATGCCCTTCTGGAACACCGACCGGGAGAGCTCGGTGGTGGCGTCCAGGTGGGCGAACGTCGTCGCCGGGGCCGGGTCGGTGTAGTCGTCCGCGGGGACGTAGATCGCCTGCATCGAGGTGATCGAGCGACCCCGGGTCGAGGTGATCCGCTCCTGCAGCTGCCCCATCTCGTCGGCCAGCGTCGGCTGGTAACCCACGGCCGACGGCATGCGGCCCAGCAGGGTCGACACCTCGGAGCCGGCCTGGGTGAACCGGAAGATGTTGTCGATGAACAGCAGCACGTCCTGGTTCTGGACGTCGCGGAAGTACTCCGCCATGGTCAGCGCGGACAGCGCGACGCGCATACGCGTGCCCGGCGGCTCGTCCATCTGGCCGAAGACCAGGGCGGTGTCGTTGATGACGCCGTCCTCGGACATCTCCAGGAAGAGGTCGTTGCCCTCACGGGTGCGCTCGCCGACACCGGCGAACACCGACGTACCACCGAAGTTCCGGGCGACGCGGGTGATCATCTCCTTGATGAGCACCGTCTTGCCCACGCCGGCACCGCCGAACAGGCCGATCTTGCCACCCTGGACGTACGGGGTGAGCAGGTCGACGACCTTGAGGCCGGTCTCCAGCATCTCCGTCTTGCCCTCGAGCTGGTCGAAGGACGGCGGGTTGCGGTGGATGCCCCAGCGCTCGAGGTCCTCGCCGTAGCCGGGCTCGTCGAGGCACTCGCCGAGGGCGTTGTAGACGTGGCCCTTGACCTTGTCGCCG
Organism: Amycolatopsis sp. NPDC021455; assembly: GCF_040640995.1. Lineage (NCBI taxonomy): Bacteria > Bacillati > Actinomycetota > Actinomycetes > Pseudonocardiales > Pseudonocardiaceae > Amycolatopsis > Amycolatopsis sp. NPDC021455. Next base: position 103,669 of record NZ_JBFACT010000013.1, read on the forward strand.
ACCGGGACCGTGATCGGGCCACCGGTGTCGGTGACCTCGGCGCCGCGCACCAGGCCGTCCTGCGGCTGCAGGGAGATGGTGCGGACGAGGTTGTCACCCAGGTGGCTGGCGACCTCGAGGGTCACCGTCTTGCGCAGCTGCTCGAACTCGATGTCGACCTTGAGCGCGTTGAACTGGTCGGGAACGGAACCGCGCGGGAACTCGACGTCGACGACCGGCCCGGTCACCGAGACGATGCGCCCCTTGGCGCGCGGGGCTTCAGTACTGGTCATCAGTCATCACTTCCTGCTGCGGTGAGCGCGTTCGCCCCACCGACGATTTCGGAGATCTCCTGGGTGATCTGCGCCTGGCGGGCCTGGTTCGCCTCCCGCGTCAGCGTGTTCACCAGTTCGTTCGCGTTGTCCGACGCCGCCTTCATCGCGGTCCGGCGGGCGGCCAGTTCGGACGCCGCGGACTCGAGGAAGGCCGCGTAGAGCCGCGTGTTGATGTACTTCGGCAGGAGCGCGTCCAGCAGCGTGTCGGCACTGGGCTCGAACTCGTAGCTGGGGAGCAGCCCGGCGGGCTTCTCCTCTTCTCCCTCGGAGTACTCGACCTCGAGCGGGGCGACGCGCTTGGCGGTCGGCCGCTGGGTCAGCATCGACACGAACTCGGTGTAGACGACGTGGATCTCGTCGACACCCGCGACGCCGTCGGCGTTGCCGTCCGCGTCGTCGGCGCCGCGCATGAACGACTCCACCAGGGCGTCACCGGCCTCGACCGCGTTGGCGTAGCCCGGCTGGTCGGAGAAGCCCGTCCAGCCGTCCACGACCTCGCGGCCCCGGAACCGGTAGTAGTTCAGCCCCTTGTTGCCGGTGACGTAGACCTGCGGCTCCTTGCCCTCCGAGCGGAGGAGGGCCAGCAGCTCTTCGGTCGCGCGCAGCACGTTGGAGTTGTACCCGCCGCACTGGCCCTTGTCGCTGGTCACGACCAGGACAGCGGCCCGCTTGGGGTTCGGGCGCTCGACCAGCATGGGGTGGTCGAGCGTGGTGGCCGCGCCGGCCAGCGCCGAGAGCACCTTGGTGATCTCGTCCGCGTACGGCCGGGAAGCGGCGACCCGTGCCCGCGCCTTCGTGATGCGCGCGGTGGCGATGAGCTCCATCGCCTTCGTGATCTTGCCGATCGACTTGGTCGCCTTGATGCGCGACCGGAGTTCCCGGAGTTGTGCGGCCATGAGCTACCAGCTCACTTCTTCGGGGCGGGCTTGTTGACCTTGACGGTCTCCTGCCCGACCTTGTCGGCGTCCATCGCGTCGGCGTCCGCCTCGACCAGGGACTTGCCCTCGGAGGTGGTGAACTCCTTCTTGAACTCGTTCACCGCTTCGACGACGGCGTCGCGGGTCTCCTGCGGGAACTTGCCCGACTCGCGGATGCCCTTGATGAGGTCGGCGTGCTTGCGGCGGGCCGAGTCGATGAACTCGTGGTTGAAGCGGCGGACGTCCTCGGTCGGGACCGAGTCGTAGTGGCCGTTCGTGCCCAGGTACACCGTGAGGACCTGCTCCTCGACCGGGATCGGCGAGTACTGCGGCTGCTTGAGCACCTCGTACAGCCGGGCACCGCGCTCGAGCTGCGCCTTCGACGCGTCGTCGAGGTCGGAGGCGAAGGCCGCGAAGGCCTCCAGCTCGCGGTACTGCGACAGGTCGATCCGGAGCGAGCCCGCGACGTCCTTCATCGCCTTGACCTGCGCGGCACCACCCACGCGGGACACCGAGATACCCACGTCGATGGCCGGGCGCTGGCCGGCGTTGAACAGGTCCGACTGGAAGAAGCACTGGCCGTCGGTGATCGAGATGACGTTCGTCGGGATGTAGGCCGACACGTCGTTCGCCTTGGTCTCGATGATCGGGAGACCGGTCAGCGAGCCGGCGCCCAGCTCGTCCGACAGCTTCGCGCAGCGCTCCAGCAGGCGGGAGTGCAAGTAGAAGACGTCGCCGGGGAACGCCTCGCGGCCCGGCGGGCGGCGCAGCAGCAGCGAGATCGCGCGGTAGGCGTCGGCCTGCTTGGTCAGGTCGTCGAACACGATGAGGACGTGCTTGCCCTCGTACATCCAGTGCTGGCCGATGGCCGAGCCGGTGTACGGCGCGATCCACTTGAAGCCGGCCGAGTCGGACGCGGGGGCCGCGACGATGGTGGTGTACTCCAGCGCGCCGGCGTCCTCGAGGGACTTCTTCACGGCGGCGATCGTGGAGCCCTTCTGGCCGACCGCGACGTAGATGCAGCGGACCTGCTTCTGCGGGTCGCCGGTCTCCCAGTTGGCCTTCTGGTTGATGATCGTGTCCACGGCGACGGCGGTCTTGCCCGTCTTGCGGTCACCGATGATCAGCTGGCGCTGGCCGCGCCCGATCGGCGTCATCGCGTCGATGGCGGTGATGCCGGTCTGCAGCGGCTCCGACACCGGCTGGCGCTCGACCACCGAGGCGGCCTTGAGCTCCAGCGCGCGGCGGTCGGTGGTCTCGATGTCGCCGAGGCCGTCGATCGGCTGGCCCAGCGGGTTGACGACGCGGCCGAGGTAGCCGTCGCCCACCGGCACCGACAGGACCTGGCCGGTGCGCTTGACCTGCTGGCCCTCTTCGATGCTTTCGAAGTCACCGAGGATCGCGGCACCGATGGACCGCGCGTCCAGGTTCAAGGCGACGCCGAGGACGCCGCCGGGGAACTCGAGCAGCTCGTTGGCCATGGCCGAAGGCAGACCCTCGACGTGGGCGATGCCGTCACCGGCGTCCACCACGATGCCAACTTCTTCCCGGCTCACGTCCGGGGCGTAACTCGAGACGTAGTTCTCGATCGCGCTACGGATCTCATCCGAGGAGATCGTCAGCTCGGCCATGTCTTTCCCGCTCTCGCTTCGTTCTTGCCAGTATGCAAAGTCTTGTGTGACCTGGGGCTATGCCCGGGCCAGCCGCCTGCGCAGAGCCGCCAGCTGTCCCGCCGCGCTCCCGTCGATGACCTCGTCGCCGACGCGGACGACGAGCCCGCCGCCCAGCCGCGGGTCGATCTCGACGTGCAGCGCGATCGGCCGCCCGTAGAGGTCGTTGAGCTTCGCGCCCAGCTGGGCGGTCTGCTCGTCGGACAGGGCGTTCGCGCTGGTCACGTAGGCCACCGAGCGCTGACGCCGCTCCGCGGCCAGCTTGACCAGCTTGTCGAGCCCGACGCCGACGCCGCGGCCCTTGGCCCGGCGGACGACCTGCTCGACGAGGGTCTCGGTGACGACGTCCACCTTGTCGGCGAACAGCCCGCGCACCAGCGTGCGCTTGGCGTCGGCGGAACCGGTCAGGTCCGACAGCGCGGCCTCGAGCTCCGGGTGGTTGGCCACGACCCGCGCGACCTGGAAGAGCTGGGACTCGACGGTGTCGACGTTCCCGGTCTTCTCCGCCGAGGTGAGCAGGGCCGAGCGACCGAGCGACTCGAGGCCGTCGGTCAGCTCACGGGGGCTGGACCAGCGGCTGCCCGCCACGGCGTCGAGCACCTGGCACGCCGGTTCGGAAAGCTTGCCCTCGAACAGCCGGCGCACCAGCCCGGTGCGCGCCTCCGGCGTCGTCGAAGCGTCGCTCACCGCCCGGCGCAGGCCGATCTCCCGGTCGAGCAGGTCGACGACCGAGAGCAGCTCGTCGCCGACCGTGGCCGCGTCGGCTCCCGCGTCGGCCAGAACCTCGCCGAGGCGTTCCTCGGCGAGGCCGAGCGCTTCACGGCTCGCAGCATGCAGCGTCATCTCTGGTTACTTCCCCGCTCCGTTGGAGGCACCGGCGGTCTCCAGCTCCGCCAGGAACCGGTCGACGGTGCCGCGGCGGCGCACCTCGTCCTCGAGCGACTCGCCGACGATCCGGCTGGCCAGCTCGACGGCGTTGCGGCCCATGTCGGCCCGCAGCTCGGCGATGATCTGCGCCTTCTGGGCCTGGAGCTGGGCCTGACCCTGGGCGACGATGCGCTGGGACTCGGCCTCGGCCTCGGCCCGCAGCTCCGCCTTGATCTGCTCGGCTTCGAGCCGGGCGTCGTCGCGGATCTTGGCGGCCTCGGTCCGGGCCTCCTTGAGCTGCGCCTGGTACTTCGCCAGGGCCTCTTCGGCCTGGGCCTGGGCCTTCTCGGCCTTCTCGATGCCCCCCTCGATCTTCTGCGCACGCTCTTCGTACGCGGCCTCGAAGCGAGGGACGACGTACTTCTTGAGGATGAACAGCAGGATGAGGAAGGCGACGATGCCGAGGATCAGCTCCGAAATGTCGGGGATGATCGGCAATGGCGTCTCGGACGCCACGACCAGTTCGTTCGTCACGGCAGGGCCTCCTTAAACGATGAGCGGACGACTCAGCCTGCGGAGGCGATGAAGTAGATGACGATGCCGATCAGGGCGAGCACCTCGGTCAGCACGAAGGTCGAGAAGCCGATGCCCTGCAGCTTGCCCTGCGCCTCCGGCTGACGCGCGGTGCCGTTGATGACGGCGGCGAAGATCAGGCCCACACCGATGCCCGGGCCGATCGCGCCCAGGCCGTAGCCGATCGCGGCGAGGCCGGGGTTGATGTTGGTGGCGGCTTCCGCGGCCTGGGCCAGAACGATGTTGCTCACGTGCATTTCCCTTCACTTCGGTCCACGCGCTCGCGTGGATCGGGGGCTTGTGTTCTCAGTGCTCCGACGCCAGCGCGGCGCCGATGTACCCGGCCGACAGCAGGGCGAAGATGTAGGCCTGCAGCACCTGGATGAAGGCCTCGAGGAACGTCATCCCGATGGCGAAGATCCACGCCACCAGGGAAACCGGCTTCAGCGCCCAGCCCGAGGTCTCGGTCAGCAGGAAGGTGCCGCCGAGGGTGAACACCGCCAGGATCAGGTGACCCGCGAACATGGCGGCGAAAACACGGATGGCGAGCGTGAGCGGGTTGAGGAAGAACTTCTCCGCGAACTCGATCAGCGCGAACAGCGGCAGCACCATCGGCGGCACGCCCGGCGGGGCCAGCTCCTTCTTGAAGTAGCGGCCCAGGCCGTGCCTCTTGATCCCGGCGTAGTGGTACACCGGGTAGACGACGAGCACCGACAGGGCGATCGGGAAACCGAACCGCGCCATGGTCGGGAACTGGAGGAACGGGATGATCCCGTAGAGGTTGTTCACCAGGACGAAGGTGAACAACGAGAAAACGAGCGGAATGAACCGCTTGAAGTCCTGGGAGCCGATCTGTTCGCGCGCGATGTTGTTGCGGCTGAAGTTGTAGATCGACTCGGCGACGAACTGTCCCTTGCCCGGAACGACCTGCAGCTTGCGGGTCGCCAGCAGGAAGTACGTCGCGATGATCACGACCGAGAGCACCACGAGCACCATCGGCTTGGTTACCGAGCCGAAGATCGGCGGCAAGATGAAGCTTCCGGCGCCAGGGGGCTCGAACGTCGCACCCTCGGCCAATACCAGCGCGCCCACTGGGCTCCTTCCGGTTCTCCCGGCCGGCGTTCACTCCGCCGGGGGAATCGTCACGATCTGGACTTAACGTACCCGATACGTATCGGGACGTCGGAGGCGGCTACCCCACGGTCCGCAGAACACACCTTCACGTTCTGCACACGGGGTTGTCTCGCGTGAACACTGCCCTGCTGTCTACTTCGGACCAGCGGCGGGAGGCGGAACGACACGGTCGCCACACTGCTGATCGCGGTTCGTCTGAGGGAGCGCGCGGCCGAGGCCGCCACCCTTGACGCGGACCATACCAGCAGGTCAATCAGTGCCGGACAGCCGTACTCCTAACCCACCGATCAGCCCAGGACTTAGGTCCCGGGTCGACCCGGGACCCAGGTCCGGCCCCGGCCGGGACCGCGTCCGGATCACCGCAGGCGGCGGGTCCCGGTCACCGTCCGCAATCCGCACGAAGGCGCACCTTTGTGGTCCCGGTCACACTCAGGCGGCCGCAAGCGGGTGCACGAAGAGTTACCGCGTCAGGAAGGGATGATCGTCGGGATCTTGGTCTTGCGGAAGGCCGCGAACTCGGCCGCGGCGGCCAGCAGGATCGCCACGATCATCGTGATCCCGAGCGACAGCGGGTGCAGCGCCGTGACACCCTTCAGCAACGTCAGCGCGCCGAACAGCAGGACGACCTTCACGACGTACCCGCCGAGCGCGATCACCATGACGAACATCGGGTCCTGGCCGGCGCTGAACTTCATCAAGCCCAGTGTGGACAGCGACGCGATCATGGCCAGCGCCCCGCCGACGAGCGAGCCCAGGAAGCCGTGCAGGCCGAAGAGGATGCTGAACAGCGCGATGCACACCACCACCGCGGGCGGGGTGATCAGCAGCGAGGCCTTGGTCATCGCGCGGGCCGCCTGCAGCACCACCTTGGCGTGCGGGTTCTCCTGCGCTTCGGTTTCGGTCTCGCTCACGGCTGGCTCCCTGTCCGGTTTCAGCACCGAGTGTAGAGACCCCGGCGTCCTAGGTGCCGGGCTGGTTGCGCGAGCGCAGCCGCGGGACGATCGAGACGACCACCGCGAAGACCAGGCCCGCCCCGATGATCCACAGCGCCGCGGCGTCGTCGAACAGCGTCACCGACACCGCGCCGAAGGCGAGGATCCCGGCCCACAGGTAGATGAGCAGCACCGCGCGGCGCTGCGAGTGCCCGATCTCCAGCAGCCGGTGGTGCAGGTGCATCTTGTCGGCCGCGAACGGGCTTTCGCCGCGGCGCGTGCGCCGGACGACCGCCATGATCAGGTCCAGCAGCGGCACGAACAGCACCGCCGCGACGACGACGAGCGGCGACAGCAGCGCGATCGCGTCCTTGCCGCTGAACTGCGGGTACGGCACCCGCCCGGACGCCGACGTCGTCGCGCCGGCGAGCATCAGGCCGATCATCATCGACCCGGAGTCGCCCATGAAGATCTTCGCGGGCTGGAAGTTGTACGGCAGGAAGCCCAGACACGCGCCGGCGAGCGTGGCCGCGATCAGCGCGGGCGGGTAGGTGCCGACGTCGCCGCCGGAGCTGTCGAGCAGCCCGAGCGAGAACGCGCACGTCGCGGCGGCCGCGATGAAGCCGAGGCCGCCGGCCAGCCCGTCGAGGCCGTCGACGAAGTTCATCGCGTTGACCATCACCACGACCATCACGACGGTGAGCAGCGCGCCCTGGTTCTTGTCGAGCACGAGCACCGAGCCGAACGAGCCGTCGTTGCCACCCCACGGCACCCAGAACGACACCCACTGCACGCCGAAGATGACCAGGATCCCGGCGCACATGACCTGGCCGGCCAGCTTCGTCCAGGCGTCCAGCTCGAACCGGTCGTCGAGCGCGCCGATCAGCGAGATGACCCCGGCGGCGAGCAGCACGCCGACCGAGTCGAAGGAGGCGTCGAAGCCGTGCGACAGCGCGGGCAGCTGGTGGGCGAGGCCCATCGCGCCGGCGACGCCGAGGTAGATGCCGACCCCGCCCATCCGCGGGATCGGGGCCACGTGGACGTCGCGGGCGCGGGGGTTGGCGATGGCGCCGACCCGGATCGCGATCCGGCGGACGACGCCGGTGAGCAGGTAGGTCACGGCCGTCGCGGTCAGCGCGACGAGGATGTATTCCCGGATGGGGAGAAGACCGGATGTGGGCGGCACGGGGGCTTCACGCTCGCGGGGTCGGGGTCACCCGCGACACGCTATCGTGCCGCGGAAAACGCCGTGATCCGGCTTCAGGCCAACGATTCCGCGGGCACACCGAGCACCTCCGCGACCGCCGTCTTCGCGACCGAACCCTCGCGCAGCACCACCGGCTCGGTGCCCGTGAGGTCCACAATGGTCGAGGCGACGGGCTCGCCGCTCGAACCGCCGTCGAGGTACACCGCGACGGAGTCGCCGAGCTGGTCCTGCGCCTCCTGCGCGGTGCTGGCCGGCGGGCGGCCGGAGACGTTCGCGCTCGAGACGGCCATCGGCCCGACGTCGCGCAGCAGTTCCAGCGCCACCGGGTGCAGCGGCATCCGGAGCATCACGGTGCCGCGGGCGTCGCCGAGGTTCCACTGCAGGCTCGGCGCGTGCGGCAGCACGATCGACAGGTCGCCGGGCCAGAAGGCTTCGATGAGGGCACGGGCCTGCGGCGGCACGCCGAGCACCAGACCGTCCACAGTGGACCAGGAGCCGACGAGCACGCCGACCGGCATGTCGGGGCCGCGGTTCTTCGCGCGCAGCAGCGCCTGGACGGCGCCCGCGTCGAACGCGTCGGCGCCGATGCCGTAGACCGTGTCGGTCGGCAGGACGACCAGCCTGCTCGACCGCACCGCACCCGCGGCGGCGGCCAGCCCGTCGGCCCGGGTCTCCCGCTTGCTGCAGTCGTAGACCACGCTCATGGGGGCCAAGCGTAGTCCGCGGGCGCCGGCGGGCGTTCGCCGCGTCACACCCGCGCGGCCACGTGGCCCGCACCGGCTCGGCCTGCACGGGCCGCCTTGGGGGCGCCCCCGTCTTCCACGCTACCGGCGACCACCGACAGTTTCCGGCACTCCCCGGTGCGCGCGGCCGGAGTTGTCCACAGCGCTCGGCGATGGGCGGCCAGACTTTCGTCGTGGGGCAAGCGGGTAAACCTCGCCGCGAGGCAGAACCACGACAGCGGGGCTCAATACGGTCGATCTTCGGGAACCACCAACCCCCGCGGGTTCCCAGTGAAGGAGCCGCAGATGCGCCCCAGAACCCCGAAAGCGCTCGCCCTGCTCGCCGCCGTCGCCGTCCTGTCCGGGCTCGGCACCGGCACCGCCGCGGCGGAACCGCTCACCCGTGGCTGGCCCGCCCCGATCGACGCCGCGCACTGGGAGAACCAGGACCACATGACCTGGTCCGACTACCGCAAGGTCCCCGGCACGAACTGGGCCGACCCGAACCTCAGGCCCACCCAGCGCACCTTCAAGGGCGCCGTCGTCCTCGCCGACTACCCCGACCAGGACTTCGTCGTCACGAAGCCGGCGAAGTCGACCATCTTCGGCAACCCCGGCCCCGCCGCCGCGAACATCCCGCGGGCCCAGGTCGCGCGGTACTACCAGGACTTCCTCAACAAGCCCGAAGCCCTCAACAACGGCCACACCATCAACGAGTACTGGATGGAGGACTCGGGCGGCCGGTTCGGCGTGCAGCTGACCGCGTTCGGGCCGTACCGGATGCCCGGCAAGTCCTACGAGTACGGCATGGAGTTCCAGCCGAACGCCTGCCCGCCCGGCGCGAACTGCACCCGCGACATCCGAAAGGACGCCGGGGACGCCTGGCGCGCCGACGTCGGTGACACCGCGAAGCAGTTCGACTTCGTCTTCTACCTCTCCGCCGGCCAGGACGAGAGCTCGACCTGGCAGGAGTTCGGCGAAATGAAGTTCGGCACGAAGGAGAACGTGCCCGACAGCTTCGGCCCGCCGAACCACGACCTGCCCAACTACGCGGCCACCCGGTACGTACCGTGGACGTCGTGGGCCTCGGCCGCCAGCATCTGGCCGAACGCGCAGGACGGCAGCTCGGTGCAGGCCGAAAGCTCCGGCCAGTCGACCTACGCCCACGAGTTCAGCCACATCCTGGGCATCGGCGACAACTACAACAACCCGTTCGGCATCCCGCCGTGGCGCGACTACTCCGGCGCGTGGGAGATGCTCTCGCGCGGCACGTTCAACGGGCCGGGCGGGCCGCACACGCGCTGGCAGATCCCGGCGACGCAGGGCAGCTCGATGGGTGCCCAGCACATGCTGCGCAACAAGATGAAGCTCGGCATCGTCGACCCCGCCGACGTCCTGCAGCTCGACCGGAACACACTGGCCTCGTCCGGTCCCGTGTCGGCCCGCATCACGGCTCGTGAGGCCGACGCGCAGCCCGGCGCGTTCACCGGGCTGAACATCAAGCTGACCGGCGGCGACAAGAGCCCGAAGTGCGACCGGGCGACGGACCCGTTCTGCGACGGCGGCGGCTACGACAACTACACCGTCGAGGTCGTCGACCGGATGGGCGCGGACTCGTTCGCCCCGGACTCCGGGGTGCTGATCGCGAAGACCAAGAACAAGGACAACGCGCCCTTCGAGTGGGTGATCGACGCGAACCCGCAGGACATCGGCATCACCGACTACACGAAGGCGGACGGCACGCCGGTGAAGATCACCATCGGCGACTACCGCCAGCTCAACGACGCCCTGTTCAAGGCGGGCACGGAGGCGTCGAGCCCGTACGAGTACACCGACCAGGCGAACCGCCTGCGGTTCCTGATCACCGACCTGGCCCGGGACCGCCGGGGAATCCTGTCGTACACGGTGACGGTGGCCTCGCTGGACGGCGCGGGCAGCCAGGCCCGCGGCGCGGCACTGACACCGGCCCTGCCGTCGATCGCCCGCGGCGGCCTCGCAACGTGCGACTTCGGCCTGCTCAACACGGGTTCGGCCCGGGGAGCGCAGGCACCGTACGACACGGACACGTACCGGCTGAGCGTGTCGACGGACGCCCGAGGCTGGCAGGTCCGCCTCCCGAACGAGCTGGCCACGGCGAAGTTCGGCGGCCACGCGAAGGTCCCGGCGTACGCGAAGCGCAGCGCGGGAGGTGACCTGACGGCCCGGGTGAAGCTGACGGCGACCTCGGTGAGCGACCCATCGAAGACGGCGACGGCAACCTGCACGGCATTCGGCTTCTAGCCCGAAGCGCCCCAATGTGGCGTTGGTTGCGTCCAACGCACCCAATGTGGCGTTCGGTGCGTCTGACGCACCGAACGCCACATTGGGTGCGTTGGACGCAACCAACGCCACATTGGGGCGCTTTCGCCCGCTGTCGATCGGAGGACGACGATGCCCGACCTGACCCGGCGGCAGGCGATCCGGCTCGGCGCCGCGCTGGTGCCCCTCGCGTGGACGGCGACCGCCCGGGCCGGGTCGGCCGCGCCCGCGGACGTCCGCGCGGTGAACGACCTCGCCCTGTGGTACGACAAGCAGGCGGGCACCGAGTGGCTGCGCGCGTTGCCGATCGGCAACGGCAGGCTGGGCGCCATGGTGTTCGGCAACACCGACACCGAACGCCTGCAGCTCAACGAGGACACGGTCTGGGCGGGCGGCCCGCACGACTACAGCAACACCCAGGGCGCGGGGGCACTGGCGCAGATCCGGCAGTTGGTGTTCGCCAACCAGTGGACGCAGGCGCAGTCGCTGATCGACCAGAAGATGCTCGGGACGCCGGCCGCCCAGCAGCCGTACCAGCCCGTCGGCACCCTCAGCCTCGCCCTCCCCGGCGGAAGCGCTTCTTCCTACCAGCGCTGGCTCGACCTGACCACGGCGACGACGGTCGTCACCTACGTCGCGAACAACGTGCGGTACCGGCGGGAAGCGTTCGCCAGCGCGGTGGACCAGGTGATCGTCGTGCGGCTGACGGCCGAGACACCCGGCTCGATCTCGTTCTCCGCGTCACTGGCCACCCCGCAGCGGGCGACGACGTCCAGCCCCGGCGGTACGGCCATCGCGCTGGACGGGATTTCCGCGGACAGCCGCGGGATCGCCGGTTCGGTCCGGTTCCTCGCGCTCGCCGACGCCGTCGCCGAAGGCGGGACCACCAGCAGTTCCGGCGGCACGCTGCGGGTCTCCGGTGCCGACGCCGTCACGCTGCTGATCTCGGTCGGCACCAGCTACGTCGACTACCGGACGGTGAACGGGGACTACCAGGGCATCGCCCGCGCCCGGCTGAGCGCCGCCCGGGTGCTGTCCTACGACTCGCTGCGCGGCCGGCACGTCGCCGACTACCAGAAGCTGTTCGGGCGCACCACGCTCGACCTCGGCCGCACCGCGGCGGCCGACCAGCCGACCGACGTCCGGATCGCCCGGCACAACACCGTCGACGACCCGCAGTTCTCCGCCCTGCTCTTCCAGTTCGGCCGCTACCTGCTGATCTCGTCGTCGCGGCCGGGCACCCAGCCGGCCAATCTGCAGGGCATCTGGAACGACCAGATGAACCCTTCGTGGGAGTCGAAGTACACGCTCAACGCCAACCTGCCGATGAACTACTGGCCGGCCGACGTGACGAACCTCGCCGAGTGCTACGAGCCGGTGTTCGGCATGATCGCCGACCTCGCGGTCACCGGCGCCCGCACCGCGCAGGTCGAGTACGGCGCCCGCGGCTGGGTCACCCACCACAACACCGACGGCTGGCGCGGATCGTCCATTGTGGACTTCGCGCAGGCCGGCATGTGGCAGACCGGGGGCGCCTGGCTCGCCACCATGATCTGGGACCACTACCGGTTCACCGGCGATGTCAACTTCCTGCGCTCGCGGTATCCGTTGCTGAAGGGTGCCGCCCAGTTCTTCCTCGACACCCTGGTCACCGAACCGTCCCTGGGCTACCTGGTCACCAACCCGGCCAACTCGCCGGAACTCAACCACCACGCGAACGCGTCGGTGTGCGCCGGCCCCACGATGGACATGCAGATCCTGCGCGACCTGTTCGACGGCTGCGCCGGCGCGTGCCAGGTGCTGGGCGTGGACGCCGCCTTCGCCGACCAGGTCAAGGCGGCCCGGCAGCGGCTGGCGCCGATGAAGGTCGGCTCGCGCGGGAACATCCAGGAATGGCTCTACGACTGGGTGGAGACCGAGCAGAACCACCGGCACATCTCCCACCTGTACGGCCTGTATCCCAGCAACCAGATCAGCAAGCGCGGCACGCCCCAGCTGTTCACCGCGGCCCGCCGGACGCTCGAGCTGCGCGGCGACGACGGCACCGGCTGGTCGCTGGCCTGGAAGATCAACTACTGGGCGCGTATGGAGGACGGCGGCAAGGCGCACGACCTGCTCCGGCTCCTGGTGCGGACGGACCGGCTGGCGCCCAACATGTTCGACCTGCACCCGCCGTTCCAGATCGACGGCAACTTCGGCGCGACGTCCGGCATCGCCGAGATGCTGCTGCACAGCCACAACGGCGAGCTCCACGTGCTCCCCGCGTTGCCTCGTCCTGGCCGTCCGGGAGCGTCACGGGCCTGCGCGGCCGTGGCGGCTACACCGTCGGCGCGGCCTGGAGCGGCGGCTCGGCGACGCAGCTGACCATCACGCCCGACCGCGACGGCGACGTCAAGGTCCGCAGCCGGATGTTCACCGCGGAGTACGCGCTGCTCGACACCACGACCGGCGCCGCTGTCCAGCCGGTCTCCGTCGAGACCGACTTGGTGAGCTTCGCCGGCCAGGCGGGCCACACCTACCGCGCGACTTCCACCGGCGGGCCGCCGCCGGTGGTGCAACCGGGGGTGAACTACCGGCTCGTCGCCCAGCACAGCGGCAAGCAGGCCGACATCAGCGGCGGCTCGACCGCGGCCGGGGCGGCCTTGATCCAGTGGCAGGCGACCGGCGGGCTCAACCAGCAGTTCGACTTCCTGCCCTCCGACGGTGGCTTCCACCGCATCCGGTCGCGCGGCAGCGGCCTGGTTCTCCAGGTGGCGTCCACGAGCACCGGCGCCGACATCACCCAGCAACCCGACAGCGGCGCGGCAACCCAGCAGTGGCGGGTGACCGACCAGGGCGGCGGCGTCGTGAGCCTGGTCAACCGGGCGAGCGGCCTCGCCATGGACGTCTGGAGCGCCTCGACCGCCGACGGCGCCCGCATCTCGCAGTGGACGGTGACCGGCGCCGCCAACCAGCGGTTTCTGCTTCAGCGCGTGTGACCGGCGGCGGCCTCGGCCGGGTCGGTCGTGAGTGAAAACGGTCTTCCAAACCGGTTTCTCACTCACGACCCACCCGAACCGGCGAGGGGGCGCGGTACGTGGAACGGGTATGACCGGATTCGCCGTCTCGGTGGCACCTCGGCTCGCCTCGCGGGCCGGGGTCTGCGGCCGGGAGCTGGCCGTGCTCGCGTTCGCCGGCGGGGTCACGTACTTCGCCACGCAGTACATCACCGTGACCTGGAGTCCCGCGCCGTGCGAACGGCCCGGCGTCGGCGTCCTCGTCGCCGGCGCGGCAATGCTGGCCGCGGCTGCCCGCCGCCGGTTTCCGGTGCTCGCGCTGCTCGCCGGGGCACTGCTGGTGGGGTGGTACCCGGCCGCCGGGGTCACGCTCGCCCTGACGGCGTACGGCGTGGCCGCGCGCACGCGGTCCCTCCGGTGGCGCTGTGGGGCACTGGCCGTGGCCGCGGCCACGCCGTTCGCCGTCGGGCTGGCGGGGTCGGATTTCCAGTGGCAGACCGCGCTCGCCGACTACGGGGTCGTGGCGGTGGTCTGCGTCCTCGGCCCGGTCGTGGTGCAGGTGCTGCTGGCCCAGCGGGAACGGCTGCTGGTCGCATTGCGGCAGCAGACGCGGTTCGCGGCGTCGGCCGCCCGGCTGCAGGAGCGGTCCCGGATCGCGCAGGAGATGCACGACCTCCTCGGGCACCGGCTCAGCCTCATCTCGCTCTACGCCGGCAGCCTCGAGCTCGACGCGGCGCAGCCGGCCGAGACCACCGAGCCCGCCCGGCTCATCCGCGGCACCGTCCAGACCGCGATGGACGAGCTGCGCGCGACGCTCGGCATCCTGCGCCAAGGCGAAGCCGACCTGACGCGGCCGGCGGACCGGACCGGCACCCGATCGGACGTCCAGGAGCTGGTCCGGCAGGCCAGGACGGCCGGCGTCGAGATCGACCTGACCTGGCACGGCCCGGATCTGACGGACACGGCACCACCGACCCGGCAGGCGGTGCACCGGATCGTCCGGGAGGGCCTGACCAACGCCTGCCGGCACGCCGCCGGCGCCCGGGCGGAGGTGGTCGTGGAGCGCGGGCCGGACCGCATCCGGGTCAGCGTCACCGACGACGGACGCGGCGGGGTCGGCCCGGCGGGCTCGGACCCCGGCCTGGCCGGGGTTCCGGACCGGAGCCGGGGCAGCGGCGGCAGCGACGCACCGGATTCCCGCCGCGGCCTGACCGGGGTCCCCGACCGCATCCGGCACAGCAGCAGCGACACCAGCCCGGCAGACTCCGGCCCCGACCTGACCGGCGCCCCCGGCCCGATCCGGCGCAGCGGCACCGGCTCGCCAGGCATCGGCCCCGTCCTGACCGGAATCGCGAACCGCATCCGGCGCAGCAGCAGCGGCACCGGCTCGCCAGACTCCGGTCCCGTCCTGACCGCGATCCCGGACCGCATCCGGCGCAGCGAGACCGGTTCGCCAGGCTCCGGCCGCGGTCTGGCCGGCGTCACCGGCGAGGGGCGCGGCGACACCAACCCGCCCGCCTCCGGCCTCGGCCTGGTCGGCGTCGAAGAACGGGTCCGGTTGCTGGGCGGCACCTTCCGGGCGGGCCCGGTGCCCGGCGGCGGCTTCCGGATCACCGCCGAGCTGCCCGCGGCCATCACCACCCCCGCACCGGCGCCCGGGACCGACGCGCAGCCCGACGACCGGTGGGCCCGGCTCGGTATGTCCGTCGTGCTGGCCACCGGTCTGGCCGGGGTGGCCGCGATCGTCGTGTTCGTGTTCGGCATGGTGCCGTTCGACGGCGTGGGCGATCCGTTCGGCTCGCTCGGCCTCGGCAGCCCCCGCGCGCGGGTCGCCGATCTCGCGGGCGAAGACGATCCCGTGGCCCGCCGGGCCGCGCGCGGCGCCGAACCGCCCGCGCCCACCGGCTCGGACTGCTCCTATTCCCTCACCTTCACCGAGGACGGCACATCGATGATCGAACGCTACTGCTTCCGCTCGGACCTCCTGGTCGACAAGGCCCGGTTCACCCTGCCGCGGGCCTGACGCCGTGGACCGCATCCGCGTGCTGCTCGCCGACGACGAACACCTGCTGCGGGCCGGAATCCGGCTCGTCCTGCGGCACGCCGACGACATCGAGGTCGTCGCCGAGGCCGGGGACGGCGGCGAAGCCGTCGACCTGGCCTGCCGACTCGCGCTCGACGTCGCTCTCCTGGACATCCGCATGCCCGGTGTCGACGGGCTGACCGCGGCCGAGCAGCTGGCCCGGCGGGCACCGGCGCTCAAGGTCGTCATGCTGACGACGTTCGGCGAGCCGGGCTACGTTTCGCGCGCGCTGCGGGCCGGCGCGGCCGGGTTCGTCCTCAAGGACACCGGGCCGCAGGAGCTCATCCAGGCGGTGCGGGCCGCCGCCCGCGGGGGTGCCGTCCTGTCCCCGCGCATCGCCAAGGACCTCATCGACACCTACGTCGTCACCGACGACGGCGAGGCACGCCGGCTGGTGGGCACGTTGACGGCACGGGAACACGAGGTGCTGGTCGGCGTCGGGCTCGGGATGTCGAACGCCGAGATCGCGCGGCAGCTGTTCATGGGCGAGGGCACCGTGAAGACCTACGTCAGCCGGATCCTCGGGAAGCTGGGCCGCGACAACCGGGTGCAGGCCGCGATCGTCGCGCACGAGGCGGGCATCCTGCCGGCGGGCTGAGCCGAGACGATCGGGGTCTTGACACGAGCCGATGGTCTCGGGAACGCCGGCGCCCTGAACGCACCGGCGGGGCGGTCCGTGGATCGAGGTGAGAGCCCCGATCACCGACCACGGAGGTCAGCGAAGTGCGTTCCCGGCACCGGAAGTTGAGCAGAGGCAAGATCCTGATGGCGGCCGCCGCCGTCGTGGCGGCCGGCACCGCCGCCGTCGCGCTGCCGCAGGCGGACGCCGCCGGCACGGACTCGGCCGCGCGCGCCATCACCGGCACCGCGTGGGCGGTCGACGCGCGGACCGGCGAAACGGTCGTCACGGCCGACAGCACCGTGCAGGGCGAGAAGTGGGACCGGCTGATGGCGGCGACCCGCGGACAGCCCGTCCGGGTCGAACGGACACCCGGGGTGCTCAGCCTGTTCGCCGAGGGTGGCGACGCGATCTTCACCGGCCGGGCCCGATGTTCCCTCGGCTTCAACGTCACCACCGGCAACGGGAACCCCGGCATCCTGACCGCCGGCCACTGCGCCGCCGCCGGCCGGCAGTGGTCGCTGACGCAGGGCGGGCGGCCGGTCGCCACCGTCCGGCAGGCGACGTTCCCCGGCAACGGCGACTTCTCCCTGCTCACCTACAACGACACCGCGACCGACGCCCCCAGTGTCGTCGACACCGGCGGGGGCCGGACGGTGACCATCACCCGGGCCGCCGCGGCGCGGGTGAACCAGCAGGTGCTCCGGATGGGCAGCACGACCGGGCTGCACCAGGGCCGGGTCACCGCCCTGAACGCCACGGTGAACTACCCCGAAGGCCGGGTCACCGGCCTGATCCAGACCACCGTGTGCGCCGAAGGCGGGGACAGCGGCGGGCCGCTGTTCACCCGCGACGGCAGCGCGATCGGCCTGACCTCGGGCGGCTCGGGCAACTGCCGGACCGGCGGGGTGACGTTCTTCCAGCCGGTGACCGCCGCGCTCGCCGCGGTCGGTGCCCGGATCGGCGGCTGAGGCCGCGGACCGCGCTTTTCAGCGCGGCCCGACCCGTGCGGCGCGCGGGGGATGTCCCGCGCCGCACGGGTCTCCGGCCTGCCGCGAACCGGCTCCCAGCCGTAGCAGAAGTTCGTTGAGAACGCGCTGAGAACGCTCGCGAGCGAGCGTGAACCCCGCGGCACCGCGCAGCCGTGCCCCGGTCAGCCACCCACTGAGGAGATCACGAATGACCGAGTCCACAGTCGTCACCGAGCGCCGCGCCGCCGTCGTCCGCAACGACGGCGAGTACCGGCTGGTCACCAACCAGGCCGTGCCGGCTCGCACGCTGCTGTTCACCCTCGAAGGCGAAGTCACGGTGACGCCGACGCGCTACACGGTCCAGCTCGACGCCGGCCACCACATCGACATGCCCGCGGACTGCCCGCTCGAAGCGGTGCTGGACCGCTACTCCTGGCGGTTCATGAACCACGCCTGCGAGCCGACCGCGGTCATCCGCGACCGGTCGGTGTTCAGCCTGCGCCCGATCCCGGCGTGGTCGGAGATCACCTTCCACTACGCCACCACCGAGTACGACATGGCCGAGCCCTTCACCTGCCAGTGCGGCGGCGACCGCTGCGACGGTGTCATCCAGGGCTTCCGGTACCTGCCCACGGAGCGGCGCGAGGCGTTGCGCGCGCTGCTCTCGCCGTACCTGCTGGCCGTGCTCGACGGCCGGCTCGCCGAACCCGTCGGGGCGTGAGGGGTGAGCGAAGCGTTCCAGCCGGACGTGCCGGCCCGGGGCTCCGCCGGGCCGGCACTCCTGCACCACTTCTTCGAGCAGTCGGCCCGGCGCCGGCCGGACGCGATCGCCCTCGACGTCCCGCCGTCCGGCGGCCGGCCGCGGCGCACCGTCACCTACCGCGAGCTGCTCCGGCGGTCCTCGGCCGCCGCCCGCGTGGTCCAGCAGGCGGTGCGGCGGCCGGGGATCGTCGCGATCCTGCTGTCCCGCACGACCGAGGACCTCTACCTCGCGCAGCTCGGCGTGCTGCGGGCCGGTTCGGCGTACGTCTGCGTCGACCCGTCGTTCCCCGACGAGCAGCTGGCCCACATCCTCGCCGACGCCGGGCCCGCGCTGCTCGTCACCGACCGGGCCGGGCAGGAACGGGCGGCGCGGGCCGGATACACCGGCGCGGTGCAGCGCGTCGACGGCCCGGCCGAACCCGCTGCCCGGCCGGTCTCGGCCGCTTTTCGGGGGCTCCGGGTGGCGGAGCCCCCGGCCTGGGGCGAAGCCCCGGTTGTCATTACGCCCGCGGCGCCGCCGGGACTGGCTTACGTCATCTACACCTCGGGCACCACGGGCAAGCCGAAGGGCGTGCTCGTCGGGCACCAGGGCGTGGTGAACCTGATCCGCTCGGACGTCGCCGAGTTCGGGCTCGGGCCCGGTGACCGCGTCGCCCAGGGATCTTCGCCCGCGTACGACTCCTCGGTCGAGGAGGCGTGGATGGCGTGGGCGTGCGGCGCCACCGTCGTCGTGATGGACGACGAGACGGCGCGCCTCGGCCCCGACCTCGTGCCGTGGCTGCGGAACGAGCGGATCACCGTGCTCTGCCCGCCACCGACCCTGCTGCGCGCGACCGCCTGCGAGAACCCGCGGCGGGAGCTGCCCGACCTGCGCCTGCTCTACGTCGGCGGGGAAGCCCTGCCCGACGACGTCGCCGAGCGCTGGGCCCCGGGCCGCCGGATGGTCAACGGCTACGGGCCGACCGAGTGCACGGTGACCTGCCTGCGCGCCGACGTCGAACCCGGGAAGCCGGTCGCCATCGGCAAGCCGGTGCCGGGCATGCGGGCCTGGGTCCTCGACGAGAACCTCGAGCCCGTCCAGCCGGGGCAGCACGGCGAGCTCTGCATGACCGGCGCCGGCCTCGCGCTGGGCTACCACGGCAAGCCCGAGCTGACGGCGGAGAAGTTCCCGCGGCACCCCCGGCTCGGCCGGCTCTACCGCACCGGCGACCTCGTGCACGCCGAGGCGGACGGCACGCTCTTCTACCACGGCCGCATCGACTCCCAGGTCAAGCTGCGCGGATACCGGATCGAACTGGAGGCCATCGAGGCGTCCCTGGCCCGGTTCCCCGGCGTGCGCGAGGCGGCGTGCCGGGTCCAGGGCGAGGGCGCCGGACAGGTGATCGCCGCGCACCTGATCCCCGAGGGCGCCATGCCCGACGCGGCCGCGCTCAAAGAACACCTGCGCAAAGCCCTTCCGGCGTACATGATCCCGGCGGTCTTCGGCGAGGCGGAGACCCTGCCGCGCAGCGCGGGCGGCAAGCTGCGCCGCAACGACCTGCCGGTGCTGGCGACCGGGCGGCGGCACGCGGCCAAGACCACCGCGTCCACGACCACCGGAAGCGAGACCACCGGGAACGAGACCGAGGAGTTCATCGCGGCCGCCCTCCGCGAAGTGCTGGAAACGCCGGACGTCGGTGCCGACGACGACTTCTTCGACGACCTCGGCGGCAGCTCGCTGCAGGCGGCGATGCTCATCTCGAAGCTGCGCGTCAACCCGCTCACCGAAGCCATCGCCGTCCGGGACGTCTACCGGGCCCGCACGGTGTCCGGACTGGCGAAGCTGGCCGCCCCGGTGACCCACGACGAGATCGACGCCATCGCCGCCCCGGCCCGCAGCGCCGTCTCGATCACGATGGCGCAGGCGGCCTGGCTGTTCGCCGAACTGGCGATCGCCGCGCCGATCGGCTGGTTCGCCGTGTTCGTGGCGCTGCCGTGGCTGGCCGAACGGATCGGCCTGGTGCCGTTGATCGTCCTGCTCCCGAGCGCGCTCGTCGTGATCGCCTTCGGCTGGACGCCGGTGGCCGTGTTCCTCGCCGTGCGGGCGAAACGGCTGCTCATCGGCAAGTTCGAGCCGATGCGCGTCCCGGTCTGGAGCGGGTTCCACCTGCGGCTGTGGATCGTGCGGCACCTGCTGCGGTTCGTGCCGTGGGGGACCATCGCCGGCACCGAGTTCCAGAACATGGCGCTGCGGCGGCTCGGCGCCCGGATCGGCAAGCGCGTGCACATCCACCGCGGCGTCGACATCGTCCATGGCGGCTGGGACCTGCTCGACATCGGCGACGACGCCACCATCGGCCAGGACGCCCAGCTCGGCCTGGTGCAGCTGAGCGAGGGGCACCTCACGATCGGCCGGATCACCGTCGCCGGCGGGGCCACCGTGGACGTCCGCGCGGGCATGTCCCCCAACACCCGCCTCGGCCGCGGGTCCTGGCTCGCCGCGTTGTCGTCGCTGCCGTCCGGGACCGCCGTTCCCGACGGGCGGCGCTGGGACGGCGTCCCGGCCCACGACGCGGGCCCGGCGCCCCGCGTGCCCGTCCCGGTCGTCGGCGGCAGCGTGCTGTCGCCGTTCGCGCACGGGCTCGCCACCATCGCCGCCCGCGCGCTGTTCACCTGGGTGTTCGCGCTGCCGCTGTCGATCGTCATGATCGCGCTGGTGCTGGCCTTCGACGTCACCTATCCGGCTCTGCTGGAGGCGTTCACGCGGCCGTGGGCGCACGCGGGGTTCCTGCTCGTCCTCGCCCTGGGGAGTTGCCTGTCGCTGCTGATCGGAGTCTGGGTCGAGGCGTTCTGCGCCCGGGCGCTCGGGCGGATCGAGCCGGGCGTCATCAGCCGCTGGAGTCCCGCCTACATCCGGGTGAGCCTCAAGACCGGCCTGGTCACCACGGCCGGCAACTGGCTTTCCGGCGGGCTGTTCTGGCCGGTGTGGCTGCGCTGGGCCGGGATGAAGGTGGGCCGCGGCTGCGAGATCAGCACGATCATCGACGTCGTCCCGGAACTGGTGGAGATCGGGCCGGACACGTTCTTCGCCGACGGCATCTACCTCGGCGGTCCCCGCATCCAGCAGGGCACGGTCACGCTCGCGAAAGTCCGGCTCGGGCACGACACGTTCCTCGGCAACCACGCCGTCATCCCGGGCGGGCAGCGGCTGCCACCGGACATCCTGATCGGCGTCTGCACGGTGGCCGACGACCGCGTGATGCTGCCCGGAACGTCCTGGTTCGGCCACCCGCCGATGCTGCTGCCGCGCCGCGAGGTCGTGGAGACCGACCGCAGCCTGACCCACGACCCGTCGTTCGCGCGGGTGGTCACCCGGGTGTTCTGGGAGTGGCTGCGGTTCGCGCTGCCGATCGCCCCGCTGGTGGTCATGACGGCCTGGTTCGCCGGAATCGCTTACGCCGCAAGCGTTCTGCCGCTCGCCGTGCTCATCTTCCCGGGCGCCGCCGTGGTGACGCTGGCGACCATGGCCCTGCCGTGCCTGATGGTCCTCGCGCTGAAGTGGGGGCTGCTCGGGCGGGTCAAGCCGGGTGTGCACCCGCTGTGGTCGTGCTGGTGCAGCCGGTGGGACTTCCTGTACGTCGCCTGGGGTGTCATCGCGGGCGGCGTGCTGTCGGCGCTGGAAGGCACCCTGATGCTGCCGCTGTACCTGCGCCGCATGGGCATGGACATCGGCAAGCGCGTGGTGCTCGGCGAGGGCTTCGCGCAGGTCGTCGACCCCGACATGCTGCACTTCGGCGACGGCGCGACGGTCAGCGCGATGTTCCAGGCCCACACGTTCGAGGACCGCGTGCTCAAGATCGACCACGTGTACGTCGGCGCGCATTCGACCCTGTCCCACGGCACGGTTCCGTTGTACGGAGCGGAAATCGGCGAGCACGCCTACGTCGCCCCGCACAGCGTCATCATGAAGCAGGAGCGGCTGCTGCCCAGGCTGCGCTACGCAGGCGTCCCGACGAAGGAGCAGAAGGCACCGTCGCCGCGGACGAACCCGGAGCCGATGACTCAGCCGTTGCGGCAGGCGGGACGGCAGCGGCCGGTCCCCGAACCGCCGACGCAGGCGTTCTGGCAGTTCGACCGGACCTTCGCGGTACCCGGCGAGCAACCGAGGGCGCGGTCGCTGCCGGTGGGGTGGCGCGCCGCACCGGCGGCGGCACCGCCGAGCCGAGGGGGTGCCTGAGAGGCGGGGCGGGACGCCGGCGGCGGCTGGGAGTGGGGGGCGAGCCGCCGCCGGCCCATCCCGGCGGCAGCCGAGCGGGGACTTCGGCGGTCGTCGGGTGGTCTTTCGCGGCCGGTGAGGGCCAGCCGTCGCGGGTGAAAGCCCCGACCTGGCTCCCGAGCTTTCACGTGAAAGCTCCGACCTGGGCTCCGAGCTTTCACGTGAAAGCTCGGGACTGGCGGAAGTCGGCCGGCGGGGTGGTCATTCGACGGCGGCTACGGCCGGTCGTCGTCGGTGAAGCCCACCGGCTCGCCGTAGCCCGGGTGCGCTTCGCCGCCCGCGAAAGCCATGGTGAGCCCGCCGAGCAACAAGCCACCGGCGACCGCGGTGGCCCGCTGCAGGAAGCCGCCGTCCCCGGGCTCTGCCGGCCCGGCCGGTCCGGTGCCGCGATGGTCGTCGCGTTCCATCGGTGCTCCCTTCCTCGGGGCTCTATGCTCGATGCCGAGGGCGCCCGACGGCATCGGTGAACCGGCTGGAACCGCCCGCCGGGCGGCTGGTCGCGGCCGGCCGATCGGCGGGCCCGGACCGGCGCGAAACGAACCATCGGCCTTGCCGGACGTCCTCAGGGAATGATCACTCCCGAGGAAGGGCCGTCGAATTGGCCCTCTTGACGAGCCGGCCGCCCAGCGCCGAAGCGGTGACCACCGAGACAGCTGAACGCCCGCCAGGCCGGTCGCGGCGGTGGTTGTTCGCGCTCGCCGTCGTCGCGCTGCTCGCCGAGATGGCGATCGCCATGGTCACGACGGCCGTCGAGCAGACGCCGACCATCGATGAGCCGGTCTACGTGGGCACCGCCGTGTTCTCCCTGGAGCAGCACAGCCTGCGGTACAACCCGGAGCACCCGCCGCTGGGCAAGCTGATCATCGCGACCGGGCTGGCGTTCGCCGATGTGCACGTCGACCCCGCCTTCGACGGCGACCAGACCCAGCTCGGCCGTCGTGTGCTGTACGAGTCGGGCCACGATCCGGGCACGCTGCTGCTGCTCGCCCGGCTGCCGGTGATCGTGCTGACGCTGCTGTTCGGCCTGGTCGTCTTCGCCTTCGCGCGCGACCTGACCGGTTCCGCCGGTGGGCTGGCCGCGCTGGCGCTGTACGCGTTCTCCCCCGACCTCATCGCCCACGGGTCCCTGGCCACCCTGGACGTGCCGATGGCCGGGTTCCTCCTGACGTCGGCCTGGCTGCTGTGGCGGGCCCGGCGCCGGCCCGCCCGATACCTGCCCCTCGCCGGGCTGGCTCTCGGCGCGGCCGTGGCCACGAAGATGAGCGCGCTGGCCGCCGTCCCCGTGCTGGGGCTCCTCGCCGTGCTGTCGGTCTGGCACGCCCGGCACGCTTCCGGCGACGGCCTGCGCAGGACGGTCCGGAACCTCGGGCTCGGCGCGGCGGCCGCCGCCGGCGTGGCGCTGATCGCCGTCGCCGTGGTGTGGGCGTCCTACCTCGTCGTGGATCCCCGGCTGCGGTGGACGGCGCCGCCGGGCCTCCCGCCGGTCGACGGCCTGCGGGCGCTCGCCGAGTGGCTGCCGCTCCCCCGGCCGTACCTCGACGGGATGCGCGTCCAGTTCGGCTTCGAGGACCAGGTCTGGACCACCTTCCTGTACGGCAGGCTCCACGTCGGCTCGCTCTGGTACTACCTCCCGGCCGCGCTGCTGGTGAAGACGCCGCTCGGCGCGCTGGCACTGTGGCTGGCCGGCGCCGTCGTGCTGGTGGCGGTCCCCCGGCTGCGCCCGGCGGCACCGTACGTCCTGGTCCCCTCGGCGGTGCTGCTGGCCGTCGCCATGACCGGCAGCCGCGACCTCGGCGTCCGGTACGCGGTCTTCCTGCCGATGTTCCTGGCGGTCGCGGCGGCCGGAGTGGTCGTGATCCGCCGTCGCTGGGCGCCCGTCGCCCTGGCCGCGCTGGTCACGTTTTCCGCGGTCAGCTCGCTCCGCACGTTCCCCTACTACCTGCCGTACGCCAACGAGGCGTTCGGCGGCCCGGCGGACACGCACCGGTGGCTGCACGACTCCAACGTCGACTGGGGCCAGGACCTGGGCCGGCTGGGCGACCGCCTGCGGCAGGAGTACCCCGGTCAGCGGGTTTGGCTCGTCTACAAGGGCAGCGGCGTGCCGTCCTCCTACGGCATCGACGCCGCCGACCCGTTCGCCGTGCCGCCGGACGAGGTCCGCGGCCTGCTCGTCGTCTCGGATTCCGCCGTCGCCAAGGCCGACAGCCGCCTGGCCGAGCTGATCCGCGGAAGCACCCCGATCGACGAGGTCGGCCACTCCATCACGATCTTCCGGCGACCCTGACCGAGCCGCTCGGGGCAGGGGTTCGTGGATTTTCGGGCAGCCGGGTCACGGCGCCGCCGCGCGCGGCACCGGCCCTGCTAGTTTGCCAGGCACCCTGCGGGAAAGTTTGGTGAAGAGAAGGTTGCACAGTGGCGAACCCCCTGGTCGCGGAAACGAAGGATTCGACGAAGGCGTATTCGGGGATTTCGCTGCTGGAGTCGGCGAACGACCTGAAGTCGGCGATCGAGAGCGGTGACTGGGCGTCGGTGGCGATGGGTGCCGTCGGCACGGCCCTGGACGCCTTGTCGATGGCCATGGACCCCTTCGGCGCGATCCTCGCCGCCGGCGTCGGCTGGCTGATGGAACACGTCGGGCCGCTCAAGGAAGCCCTCAACGGCTTGACCGGCAACGCCGACGAAATCGCCGCACAGTCCGAAACCTGGAAGAACATCGCCACCGAGCTGGGCAGCATCGGCGAAGACCTGACCGGCATGGTCAAAGCGGACACCGCGTCCTGGACCGGACCGGCCGGGGACGCCTACCGCCAACGCGCGCAGGACACCGTCACCCTCCTGACCACCGCCCAGAAGGGCTGCGAAGGCGCCTCCAGCGGCGTCAAAACCGCCGGCGAAGTCGTCGCCGCGGTCCGGGCGCTGGTGCGGGACATCATCGCGGAGCTGGTCGGGCACCTGATCAGCTGGGCACTGCAGGTCGTGTTCACCCTCGGCATCGGCCTGACCTGGGTGGTCCCGCAGGTCATCGGCGCGGTCGCCAAAACAGCCTCCAAGATCGCCGATCTGGTCAAGCGGCTCGTCACGGCGCTGAAGGCGCTGATGCCGCTGCTCAAGCGGGCCGGGGACCTGTTCGGTGACGCGGCGAAGGCGCTGCGGAACATCAAGCCGGGCAAGGCCGCGCCGCCGCCCAAGCACGCCGACATCAAGGGCAACCCCAAGGGCCTCGACGGCCCGCCCCCGAAGACCGACCCACCACCCAAAACGGACCCGCCGCCCAAGAGCGACCCGCCCCCCAAGGGCGATGACAGCACCACCGCGGCGGGCGCGAAGGCCGACCCGCCGCCGAAGACCGATCCCCCGCCCAAGACGGATCCGCCGCCGAAGAGCGACCCGCCGGCCGACACCCCGCCACCGCCGAAGGCCGACGCGCCGCCACCCGGCGGCACGCCGAAAGGCGGGTCCGGCGGCGGCACGCCCAAGGGCGGCCCCAAGGACGACGGCCCGCGCGACCGCGCGATGCCCTCGGACGCCAAGACGTACTGCGGGGACCCGGTGGACATCGCGACCGGCGAGGTCGTGCTGATCCAGACCGACCTGACCCTGCCGGGCGACGCGGGCGACCTGGTCCTGTCCCGCACGCACCTGTCGTCGTACCGGGCGGGCCGGTGGTTCGGCCGCTCCTGGGCGTCCACTTTGGACCAGCGGCTCGAGGCCGATCGCGACCACCTGCGGTTCTTCGCCGAGGACGGCATGGTCCTCGTGTACCCGCTGCCCGACGGCGACCAGCCGGTGCTGCCGCTCGAAGGGCCGCGCCACCCGCTGCGCCGGACCGCCGAGGGCTACCGGCTTTCGACGGGCGCGCGCGACCTGGTGTTCGCCGAGGGGCGCGGCCGGGTGCTGCCGCTGACCGTGATCGAGCAGGGCGGCTCCCGCACCACGATCGAACACGACGGAACCGGTGCCCCGCGGCTGCTGCGCCGCAACGACGGCACCGAGATCAGCATCGAGACGACCGGGCCCGGCCGGATCGCCGCGCTCGGCGTGCCCGGCGGCGCACCGGTCGTCCGGTACGGCTACAACCGGCTCGGCCAGCTGACCCAGATCGCCGGGTTCACCGGGCGGCCGGTGAACCTCGACTACGACGTCGACGACCGGATCGTCGGCTGGCAGGACCGCACCGGCACCTGGTACCGCTACGTCTACGACGCCGAAGGGCGCTGCGTCCGCAGCGTCGGCGCCGAGCGCTACCTCAACGCCACGTTCGCCTACGACGCCGAGGCCCGGACCACCCGGTACACCGACGCGCTGGGCCACACCTGGACCTACCGGATGAACGAGGCCGGCCAGCTCGTCGAGCGGACCGACCCGCTCGGGCACACCCGGCGGTACTCGTGGACCCGCTACGACGACCTGCTGTCGCAGTCCGACGAGCTCGGGCGGATCACCTTCTACGGCTACGAAAACGGCGTCCTGGCGACGGTGACGCGGCCGGACGGTTCCGTGGTGCGGCTGACGCCCACCGGAACGGGCGAGGTGGAGCTGCGGGCCGGGGACGCGCGGGCCGTGGGCCCGGCGTCCGACCCCTACGCCGCTCTCCCGGGTGTCTCGACCCGGTTGCGCGTCGACGGCCCGGCCGACGCCCTCGGCGGCGAACCGGTGATCACGGCGGCGGCGCGGCCGGGTGACCGCGACCCGTTCGGCAGGCCGCGGCTGGTGCACACCGCGTCCGGCGGCGAGGCCCGGCTGGGCTGGACGGCCGAAGGGCAGCGTTCCTGGCGGATCGGCCCGGACGGCGAGCGGGCGAGCTGGCGCCACGACGCCGAAGGCCGGGTCGTCGAGCACCGCGACGCCGCCGGGCGGACGACCCGGCGCACGTACGGCCCGTTCGGCCTGCCGGTCGAGGAGTTCGACGCCGCCGGCGCGCGCACGGCGTACGGCTACGACGCCGAGCTGCGCCTGGTCGCGGTGACCAACCCACGCGGGCAGACCTGGCGCTACACCTACGACCCGGCCGGCCGGCTCGTCGAGGAGACCGACTTCGACGCGCGCCGGCTGACCTACGCCTACGACGAGGCCGGGCAGCTGCGGCGGATGACGAACGGCCTCGGCGAAGTCACCGAGTACGCCTACGACCAGCTCGGCAACGTCGTCGAACGCCGCACGGCGACCGGCGTCACCGGGTACGCCTACGACGCACTGGGTCAGCTCGAGTACGCGGTCAACAACGAATCGGTCCTGCAGATCGTGCGCGACGAACGCGGGCGGGTGCGCGAGGAGACCGTCAACGGCGTCGGCGTGCGCTGGACCTACGACGCCGCCGGTGTCCACCGCACCACTCTGTCCGGTGTGGACAGTGAGTGGCGGTACGACGGCGAGCTCCCGGTGTCGCTGCGCGTCGCGGGTCACGAAATCGCGTTCGAGTACGACGACGCCGGCCGCGAGACCGCTCGTTCGGTCGACGGCGAAGTGGTCCTGCGCCAGGCCTTCGACGCGTCGGACCGGCTCGCCGGGCAGACGATCGCCGGCCTGGGCCGGCGCGCCTACACCTACACCCCCGACGGCAGGCTCGCGGCGATCGACGACGCCCGGCCGGTCCGGTTCGGGTTCGACCAGGCGGGCCGCGTCGCCGAGGTGCACGCGCCCGACGGCGTCGAACGCTTCGCCTACGACGCGGCGGGCAGGCTCACGCCGCCGGCCGGGACGGGCTACGGCCACGACCGGCAGGGCCGCGTGACCAGCCGGGTGCGCACCACCCCGGCGGGCCCGGAGGAATGGCGGTTCGTCTGGGACGAGCTGGACCGGCTGATCACCGTCATCGCCCCGGACGAGTCCTTCTGGACCTACCGCTACGACGCGCTCGGACGGCGGTTCGCCAAGCGGCGCTGGGTGCTCGGCGACGACGGCTCGCCGCGGCAGACCGCCGAGACGTGGTTCGTCTGGAGCGGCGGCGAGCTCGTCGAGGAGATCGAGGTCGGTGACGACGGGTCCTCGCGCGTGCTCACCTGGGAGCGTCACCCCGACGACGGCAGGCCCGTGGTCCAGGTCGAGCAGCGGGGCTCCGAGGTGCGGTTCCACACGGTGGTGACGTCGCCGGCCGGGACGCCGACCGAGCTCCTCGGCCCGGACGGGACGATCGGCTGGCAGGCGCGCACGACCTTCTGGGGCGAGCTGCTGCCCTCGACGACGGGCACCGCGCCGATGCCGCTGGCCTTCCCCGGCCAGTACCGCGACGCCGAGACGGGGTTGCACTACAACGTCTACCGCTACTACGACCCGCGGACCGGCCGCTACCTGAGCCAGGACCCGCTCGGCCTGGCCGCGGCGCCCGACCCGGTCGGGTACGTCGAGCAGCCACACCTGCAGGGCGACCCGCTCGGCCTGGTGAGCAGCCCGTGCGGCAAGCCGGGCGGCGGCCAGAAGGCCCCGGACAACCCGGCGGGCGGCGGCGATGCCGGAAAGCTCCCGCCGGGCGCCAAGAAGCCGGACGGCCTGGACGAGTTCCGCGACCCGGACGGCAAGATCCGGCCGCACAACATGACCGACGAGCAGTACGCCAAGTTCTCGAAGAAGTGGGACGAGATGATGGCGCCGGGCAAGGACAAGTCCTGGTTCTGGTCGGGCGGTCACATCAAGGACTCCGAGTTCTCCCCCACCCCGGTGTGGGGCAAGAACGCCGACCCGTCGAAACCGAACTCGCACCTTTACGACCCGGTGACCGGCAAGAACATCACGGAATCGAAGTACCACGGTTCGATCGAAGACCCGGCGATCGACATGGCGAAGAAACACGGCGGCAACACCCTCGAAGGCATCCTCAAGGACAACGGTGTCGAGATGCCCAAGTTCGCCGACAACCACCCCAACGGCGAGAAGGTCTGGAAGGACGCGTCGAAAGCGCTCGCCCACAATGCCGAAGGCGACGTCCACATCGCCCTGCCGAACACCCCCGGCAAGTCCAGCGGGTGGGCGCACCACGGCGACGAACTGGGGTCCCGCCGGCCCAACAACGTCTTCGACATGGACGAGTTCCCGATCCTGCGGCACAACCCGAAGGTGGACAAGGTCATCGCCCACGACACCGACTACCCGGACGCTCCCCCGGTGGTGATCTGGGACAAGAACACCCGCTGATCCGACGATTTCCGGAATCCGGGAGAACGATCACGCGCGATTTCCGCACTGAACACCCCCAATCCCATTGTCAACGTTGACGGCCGATCTTGTCCGGACAGTTCTTTGTCATAGCAAAGGCATTGCCCGGCGCAGTAGCATCCGGCTCGAGTACGTCGGAGAACACGAGGGAAAGGGACCGAATGCGTAAGACCACCAAGTCGCTCGGTGTGCTGGCCGCCGCTCTCGCACTTCCTTTCACGACGAGTGCGACGGCGTGGGCCGACATTCCTTTCGACCAGCCGGTCAACGGACGCGCCACGTACTACAACGACGCGGGCTTCGGCGCCTGCGGCACGCAGATCAACGCCGCCACCCAGCTGCTCGTCGCGGCCCCGGCCGCGTACTGGACGACGGCCAACCCGAACAACGACCCGCTGTGCCGCGGCGTGTCCATCCGGGTGTCCTACAACGGCCGGACCATCACCGTGCCGGTGGTCGACAAGTGCCCGAGCTGCGACAGCGCGCACATCGACCTCAGCCAGCCGGCGTTCGCCCAGCTGGCGGACACGAACCTGGGCAACATCCCGGTGACCTGGTCGTTCGTGCGCTCGTGAACCCCGCGCCGGTCTCCGGCGGCACCGCCGGAGACCGGCGCGTCACTCGCCTCGGGAGCAAGGGTATGAACAAGTTCCGGAAGATCCTCGTCCTCGCGGCCGTGGTCGTGGCCGCCCTCGGCGGCCTGGCCGCCCCGGCAAGCGCGGCCGGCACCAAGAAGGGCGTCAGCGCGGCCGCCTTTTCCGGCGTGACGACCGCACTCGCCGACGTCGGCGCCCGGTGGTTCTACACCTGGGCATCGGACACCCAGGGCATCACCGCACCGGCCGGCACGGAGTTCGTCCCGATGATCTGGGGCAGCGGCTCCGTCACGCCGGCCCAGCTGGCGCAGGCGAAGGCGGCCGGCCGCACGCTGCTCGCGTTCAACGAGCCGGACCTGGCCGGCCAGGCGAACATGTCCGTCGAGACCGCGCTGGACCTGTGGCCGCAGCTGCAGGCGACCGGCCTGCGCCTGGGCGCACCCGCGGTGGCCTACGGCGGGGACACGCCGGGCGGCTGGCTCGACCGGTTCATGAGCGGCGCGGCGGCACGCGGCTACCGCGTCGACTTCATCCCGCTGCACTGGTACGGCGGGGACTTCTCGGCCGCCGCGACCGGGCAGCTGCAGTCCTACCTGCAGGCGGTGTACAACCGCTATCACCGGCCGATCTGGCTCACGGAGTACGCGCTGACCGACTTCTCCGGCCCCACCCCGCGGTACCCGTCCGCGGCCGAGCAGGCCGGGTTCGTCACCCGGTCCACGGCGATGCTGGACGGCCTGTCGTTCGTCGAGCGCTACGCCTGGTTCTCGCTGTCGACGTCGACCACCCCGACAGGTCTCTACACGGGCACCACCCCGAACGCGAGCGGCGTCGCCTACCGCGCCGCCTGATATCCCAGAACGGAGGTCGAACCCATGTTTTCCAGGCGGTTCTTCGCCGTCGCCGCGGCGCTCGCGGCGGCGTTGACCGTGAGCTCGCCGTCGGCTCCGGCCACGGCGGCGGGCAACCACACCGTCACGTTCGTCAACCGCTCCGGCCAGACGCTCTGGCTGGGCAGCACCGTGAACGCCGACCAGTCCGTCAACTTCGCGAACCTGCCGACGCTGGCGAACGGGCAGTCGGCGACCGTGACGGTCCCGGAAACGTCGGCACCCGGGCACTGGCGGGGGAAGTTCTTCGCGCGCCAGGGTTGCACGGGCACGTCCGGCCGGGACTTCCACTGCGTGGTCGGCGACTGCGGCGTCCACGCCGACCACTGCGCGACCGGTGAACAGCCCGCGAGCCTGGCGGAGTTCAACTTCGACACCGCCGACGGCCTGGCCCCGTGGTACGACGTCAGCTACGTCAACGCGTTCTCGCTGCCGATAACGATCGAGCCGGTCAACGCGACCGTGCCACCGGGTTCGGCGTCGTGCGGCACGGCGGGCTGCCCGGAGAACCTGTTGTCGTACTGCCCGGCCGAAGACCGCCGTTACTCCCCGAGTGGCGCGCTGGTCAACTGCGTCAACCCGAACCGCGACGCGCCCACGAGCTACAGCGACGCGATCAAGGCGCACTGCCCGAAGGCGTACGCCTGGTCCAGGCAGGACACCGAGCCGGGCAACCAGACGATGTACCAGTGCGCCTCCTGCACGGGTTTCACGATCACCTTCCACAGCGGTTCCTGACGACCGGCCCGCGGCCGGAGTCCTCGGTTACGATCGCCGGGTGATGCTGACTTGGGAGGGTTGCGTCAACGACCGTGACGTCGGGGGGTTGCCCTCGTCCGACGGCCGCCGGATCCGCTTCGGCGCCCTGTTCCGGTCGGACAGCCACAGCCGGTTGACCGCCGCCGGTACAGCCGCCGTCCGCGCCGCCGGGATCAGCCGCATCGTGGACCTCCGGTGGGTGCGGGAGACCGTGGACGAGCCCAGCCCGTTCGCCGGGGATCCCGTGTACCGCAACGAGCCGTTGATCGGCGAGCTGGCGGAGCAGGGCACCACCATGCCGGACGCCTACCGGACCATGCTCGACACCAACCAGCGCCGGATCGCCGAAGTCTTCGTCCGGCTGGGCGACGCCCCACCCGGCCCGCTCGCGGTGCACTGCAGCGCCGGGCGGGACCGGACCGGGGTGCTCGTGGCGCTCGCGCTGAGCGTCGCGGGGGTGCCGCCCGCTTCGATCGCCGCGGATTACGCGCGCACGGACGGCTGCAGCGGCGACACGATCCTCCGGACACTCCACCACCTCGACAACCGGCACGGAGGCGTGCGCGCTTACCTGCTGACGGGCGGCGCGACCGGCGCCCAGCTCGCGCAGGTGCGCAACCGGCTGCTTTCCTAGCAGTTCTTCGCCCCATTTCGAATGGTATCGTGATGCGGTGAAACGCCGGGTCCGGGCGGCGCTGGTGGGCACAATTCGAGATATGTGAATTTCCGACCGTTCCGGGCCGCCGGACGATTCGTCATCGGCGGCAGCGTGACGGACATTCGTCATGCTCGCATTGGGGGCGCCATCAGGATGGGCACCGAACAAATCGGGAGGGTCCGGACATGCAGCGAAGACGGAAGACGACGGCACGCGCGCTGGCGGCCGTGGTGGTGGCGAGCCTGGCGCAGCCCGTGGCCACAGCGGCGGCGGCACCCGCCGCCGCTGTGGCCACGGCGCCCGGCGATCCCGGGCAGACGGTCACGCTCGTCACCGGCGACCGGGTCCGGGTCCTGCCGAACCCCCGCGGGGCGAGCCCCGTGGTGATCGAACCGGGCCCGGGCCGCGACCGGATCGGCTTCATCCGCGAAACGAGCACCGGCACGAAACCCGGCGACATCACCGTGGTGCCGTCGGACGCGCTGGCGCTGGTGGCGTCCGGCAGGCTGGACTCCCGGCTGTTCGACGTTTCCGAACTGCTGCGGCAGCACCTCGCCGACTCCGTGCCACAACTCCCCCTCATCGTCACCTATTCGGCCGAAACCGCCGTCAAGACCGCCCCCGCGACCACGACGGTCCGTGACCTGCCGAGCGTGCGCGGCGCGGCCCTGCGCCAGGACAAGCGCCGGGGCACGGAGTTCTGGACCTGGCTCACCCACGCGCTGCAAGCCGGCGTCGGCAAGGTGTGGCTCGACGGCCTGGCCAGGCCGTCCCTCGACGTCAGCGTGCCGCAGATCGGCGGCCCGGCCGCCTGGCAGGCGGGCTACACGGGCAGCGGCGTGACGGTCGGCGTGCTCGACACCGGCGTCCAGGCCGACCACCCGGACCTGGCCGGCAAGGTCCTCGAGGCGAAGGACTTCACCGGGACCAGGCCGGATGCGGGCGACGACCTCGGGCACGGCACGCACGTCGCCGGCATCATCGCCGGGACCGGCGCCGCCTCCGCCGGCCGCTACCGCGGGGTGGCGCCGGACGCGCGGCTGATCAGCGGCAAGGTCTGCGTCGCCTACGGCTGCCCGGAGTCCGCGGTGATCGCCGGCATGGAGTGGATCGCGCCGAAGGTGCGCGTGGTCAACATGAGCCTCGGCGGCGACGCCACCGACGGCACGGACCCGGTGTCCCAGGCGGTGAACGCGCTCACCGCGCGGTACGGCACCCTGTTCGTCGCCCCGGCGGGCAACGACCGCTCGCTCGACCTGCCCGAACCGCTGCCGGTCGTCTCCCCCGCCGCGGCGGACGCGGCGCTCGCGGTCGGCAGCGTGTCGGCCCAGGACACCACGAGTGCGTTCTCGAACCGCGGCCCCCGGCTCGGCGACTACGCCCTCAAGCCCGACCTCGCCGCACCCGGCGAGGGCATCGTGTCGGCCAGGGCCGCGGGCACCCGCGACGGCGACACCGCTCCGGTCGACGAGAACTACGCCCGGCTGTCCGGCACGTCGATGGCGGCGCCGCACGTCGCCGGTTCGGCGGCACTGGTGCTCCAGCGGCACCCGGACTGGCTCGCCGACCGGCTCAAGTCCACGCTCACGAGTACCGCCCACGCCACCGCCGACGTCGTCGAGCAGGGTGCGGGCCGGGTCGACGTGGGACGCGCGGTCACGCAGCAAGTCACGGCCACCAGCGGAAGCCTCGGCTACGGCTTCGTCGCCTGGCCGCGCACCCGGCCCGTCACGAAGACCGTGACCTACCGCAACGACGGCGACGCGGCCGTCACCCTGACGCTTGCCACGGACTCGGCGCTGTTCACGCCGTCGGCGGCGTCCGTGGTGGTCCCGCCCCACGGTGACGCCGGCATCGGCGTCACGCTCCACGCGGGCGCGGCCGGCGCCGGGCAGCACGGCGGCAGGCTGACCGCGACGGCGCCCGGGATCACCGTGCAGACCGCGCTCGGCGCCTTCCTGGAAGCGGAAAGCTACGACGTGTCCGTGCGGCTGATCGGCCGGGACGGGCGGTTCACGGCGGGCGTCGCCACGCTGGTCGACACCGGGACCGGGGCGGCTTTCGGGGTGCGGCCGTTCCGCTCCGACGGCACGGCCGTGGTGCGGGTGCCCAAAGGGCGCTACGACCTCAACGCGTTCGACGTGTCCGGTGACCCGGCGGGCCAGTCCCGGCCGGCGGCGGTGACGCTGCTGTCCCGGCCCGGTCAGCCGGTGACCGGCGATGTCGCGGTCACGCTCGACGCGCGGGCGGGCAGGCCCGTGCGCGCGGCGGTCGATCACGCGGACGCGCGGCTGCGGGGCGGCGAACTGGGCCTGGTGTCCGGAAATCCGGGCGGCAGCCGCACCAGCACGCTGGCCTGGACCGTCCAGCCGGGCAACGAGCTGTACGCGGTGGGCTCGGACCGCGAGGTCACCGACCACACCTACGCGCTGTACTTCCGGGCCACCATGGCCGCCCGGCCGCCGGACGTGGATCCGGGCGGTTACGTCTACCAGCTGGCGTTCCTCGAGCGCGGGCGCGTGCCGGCCGACCCGGTCTTCCGGGTGCGCGACCGGGACCTCGCGGTGGTCGAGGCCCGCTACCACACGCAGGGCAGACCGGCGAACGGCCTGCGCGCCGACGACTCCACGTTCGGTTTCCCCGGCGCCGACACGAGCACCTACCTGGTCTCGGCGCAGATCCTGCCGAGCCGGCGCACGGAGTACTACACCGCCGGGCCCGGCGTGAGCTGGCAGCACGTCGTGGGGGTGTACCCGACCCCGCTGACCGACGCGGAGAACAACTACTCGTACCGGACGTACCGGCCCGGCCCCTACCGGTCCGGCTGGAACCGCGCCCCGGTCGGGCCCGCCTTCGGCGCGCCGCGGGACGGCTGGGGCGTGCTGCGCGCCGGGAACCAGCTGACGTACGCGATCCCGCTCGTGTCGGGCAGCGACCCGGAGCAGTACACGGCGCCGCCGGGCGGCCTCACCGGCACGGCGACGCTGTCGCGCGACGGCGTCCGGCTGGGCACCACCGCGGACCCGGCCTACGGGGCGTTCGCCATCCCGGACGGCGCGGGCACCTACACGCTCCGGTCCGTGGCCACGCGCGGCGTGCCGTGGTCGGTGGTGGGCACCGCGGTGGACGTGGCGTGGACGTTCCACGAGCCCGGCCTGGCCGCGCCGGCGAAACCGCTGCCGTTGCTGGTGGTCCGGGCCGAGGGCGCGGTCGACGACCAGAGCCGCGCCCCGGCCGGGAAGCCGTTCGTGCTGGCGCTGACCGCGCAGCGGCAGCCCGGGGCGGGCGAGTTCCGGCTGGCGGAGCTGCGCGTCGAGACGTCCGCGGACGACGGCACGACGTGGACGCCGGTGCCCACCGTCCGCATCGGCAACGGCGGGCTCGCGGTCGTGCGCAACCCGGCGGGCGAGGGGTTCGTGTCGCTGCGGATCACCGCCCGCGACACGGAAGGCAACGCGCTCACCCAGACGGTGATCAGGGCGTACCAGACAACACCCTGACAGCGACCGCGACGAGCGGCACCACGAAGGCGGCCCCGGTCAGGAACCTCAGTTCCCGGCCGTGGGCCCGCCATTCGCCGTCCCAGCCGTGCTCGCCGTCGTAGCGCAGGTTCGCGGTCGTCATCAGGGCCCGGCCCAGCCCGAACCCCGCGCCCGCGCACAGCGCCGCGGGGACCGAAGCCGTCAGCGCCACGGCGGCCGCGGCGACGTACGGCAGGCCGCTGGGCAGGTAGGTGCGCGCGCCCGTGCCCATCTCGAACCCGAACTGCAGCGGGCCGAGGTGCCGGCCGAGGCGGAACACGGTGTCCGGCACCAGCCGCCGGTTTTCCGGCAGCCGGAACGACCAGACGCCCGCTTCCCGCGGCAGCACCGCCCCGAGCGCGACCGCCACCACGGCCCAGCGGACGAAGTCCGGAAGGGGTGCGCGCAGCAGCGATCCGGCCACGAGGAGGACCATCGCCGTCAAGGCGCCGCCGCAGACCAGGCCCGCGCAGAACGCCACCACCGGAGTGCCTCGCCAGACCGGCGAGCTCAGCACGAAGGCCGAGTTGCGGCTTCAACTGGAGCCGCTGGTGGCGAACCCCGCGGCCGCGCACAGGACGAGCCACGCGCTCGGCAGCAGCCAGCCCGGCCGCGCGAGCAGGAGAGCGCCGGTCACCCCGGCCGCGGCGAGCGCGAGCCCGGCGGCGAGCGTCAGCGGGTGCCACCGGCGCCGCGGAACCGCGCGCGTCACAGGGCGGCGCGGCAGATCGTCAGGTACGTCTGGCCGGTGTACCCGCCACCCCAGAACGTGGAGAAGCCGTCCGAGCAGCGGTAGACCTTCTGGTCCGGCGTCGTCCACCGCCAGGCGTTCTTGCCGACGATCTCGCCGCAGGTGTTGGCCACCGGCTGGTGGTCGACCTGGATGCCGCTCTCGTTCCAGGTGCCGTACTTGTGCCACCCGGCGTCGCAGTAGGTGCTCCCCCGCCAGTAACCGCCGAAGCAGGCGGCGTAGGTGTTGACGTAGGCGCCGCTGGTGTCGGTGAGTTCGGCGTAGCCGGTCGGATAGGCGTCGTGGCAGTCGTTGCGGTCGTAACCCGGCATGCCGTACGGGCTGTACTCGGCGTCCGCCCGCCGGAGGCGGGACAAGCCGGACCAGTCGAGCGCGGTCGCGCCGAGCGTCAGCGCGCCGAGCGCCACCGCTCGCAGGAACGTCCGGCGCGTGCCGCGGACCTTGAGCTTCCGCCCCGCACGGGTGCCCCCGGCGTCCGGCCCGGGCCGGTCAAGCCCGGGAATGCGCGCCAACTCCAGCGTCACCGCCATCGCCTCCTGACTTCGGGACGGCCCATTCGGCCAGTGTGGTGTCCACTTCGGCGGCCCGGACCGGGAGCAGCATCCGGCGGACGCGGCCGGTCCCGTCGAGCAGCATCAGCACCGGCGGCGAAAGGTGGGAGACCGAACGCCACGCTTCGCCGTCGCTGATCACCGGCAGGCCGTGGGCCGGCTCCGCCCACGCCGTGAGCGGTTCGTGGGTCAGCAGGGTCGCTTCCGCGCCGAGCGCGGCCAGCCGTTCGACCACCGTCAGGCACAGCGGGCAGCCGGAATCGACCGCCGCCACGATCCGGCCGGCGAACCGCGGCCCGAGGACCAGGTCCGGAGGCGCGGCCACGAACCCGTCCGCGCTTCGCGTGACCATCCCGCGCAGGAGCCGGACCTCGCGCAGGACGGCCGCCAAGCCGAAGAACAGCACGAGGATCGCCGCCCAGGTCAGGACGCTGAACGCGGTCGACGGGCTCATCGGCGGTCCCAGGCGACGTCGATCTCGTCGAGCCAGTCGAGCCGCTGCCGCTCGGTCTTCGCCGCCGTGTCCGCGAGGTGGACCTCGGCCACGCCCGCCGGGCACCCCAGGACGAACGAGCGCCCGGAATCCCCGCCGTACGCGGATTTCCAGACCTCCCCGTGCTTCGTGCGGGCGCCCGCGTGCTTCGGGATCAGGGCCGCGGCGTGCCGCGGCGCGGGGATGGACAGCGAACCGTGCTCCTTCACCACGACCACGAAGTGTTCGTTCGCCGGATCCAGCAGCGTCGCCGCGCGGGGGACGACGGTCATGCCGCCGGCGTGGTCTTCGATCCGCAGCGAGCCGAACAGGGCCAGCACGCGGTCGCGGCGGGGCGCCGGTCCGGCGTACACCGTCATCAGTTCGTGGTACGTGCCGATCAGGGTGGCCAGCGACGACTGCCCGTCGCGGGCCTCGGCGACGATCACCTCCCGGCCGTGCACGACCAGGCGTTCACGGGTTTCGGCCGGCGCGACGTACGTGCGGGCGAAGTCGTGGTAACCGCGGGACCCGATCTGGAACCCGGTGCCGAAGGAACCACCGACGAAACGGACTCCGGCCACCACGTGCGAAACGGGGGCCGCCGCGGAAAGACCCACGGTCACCCGGTCACCGCTCGGCGCGACCAATCTCAGCCGTTGTGTCGCCATCAGGCCTCCGATTCCCCCGGATTCCGCCCGGCGAGACTAGCCGACGGATTCGGGCCGCGGCCACGATCGTTCCGGAACGGTTTCCGAATTGCTCCGATCGGGGTCGGTATTTTTGTCGGCGAATACAGTGGGCCCATGACCGTTCCCTGGGCGGCGGGAATGACCGTTTTGACGGCACTCGGGGCGATTCTCCTGGCGGTGGCCGGCGTGGCGCACGCCGCGCGGCCACGGGAGCACCGGGCGGTGCTGCGGGTCCACGGCCTGCTGCCACCGGGGTGGCCGGCGCCGGCGACGGCCGGCGCGGAGATCGTCGTCGGCGTGGCCGTCCTCGCCTTCCTGCTCGCGGACCCGGCGGGCGCGACCCTGCCCGTTGCCGCCCAAACGGCGGTTTACTGCGTCTTCGCCGGCTACACCGCGGTGCTGCGGACGCGCCGGCCGGGCGTGCCGTGCGGTTGTTTCGGCGTGGGGAAGGTGTCGTGGGCCGTGGTGGCCCGGGCGGTCGTGCTCGCCGCGGGCAGCGCCGGATACGCGGCCGCCCGGGCGGTGGTGCCGGACCGGTGGTCGTGCGTGGCGGCCGCCGTGGTCCTCGCGATGGCGGGTCACCTGGTGCACGCCTGGCGCGGAACCACGTGAAATCACGGGGCCGGCAGCCGCAGCACCGTCCCGAACCGGCCGGGTCCCTGGCTCCGCAGCGCGGCGACGGCCTCGGGTTCGTGGCG
This sequence comes from Amycolatopsis sp. NPDC021455, assembly GCF_040640995.1. Taxonomy (NCBI): domain Bacteria; kingdom Bacillati; phylum Actinomycetota; class Actinomycetes; order Pseudonocardiales; family Pseudonocardiaceae; genus Amycolatopsis; species Amycolatopsis sp. NPDC021455. The sequence goes on from NZ_JBFACT010000013.1 coordinate 142,726, forward strand.
CGCGCAGTTGGCGAGGATGCCGAACACCAGCATGGTGACCAGCAGCGACGAACCGCCGTAGGAGATCAGCGGCAGCGTGACGCCGGTGACCGGCAGCAGGCCGACGACGTAACCGACGTTGATCGCGGCCTGGCCGACGACCAGCAGGGTCAGCGTGCCCGAGACGATGCGGATCCAGGGATCCACGGCGCGCCGGGCGATCCGCATCCCGACGACGGCGACGCCCGCGTACAGCGACAGGACCGCGATACCGCCGACGAAGCCCAGTTCCTCGCCGATGAGCGCGAAGATGAAGTCGTTGGCCACCCCGGGCAGGTAGCCCCAGTTCGAGCTGCCCTGCCCGAGCCCCCGGCCGAACACGCCCCCGTCGGCGAGCGCGTACGACGCCTGGATCGTCTGGTACGAGCCGGAACCGGAGCCGGGGTCCGACGACAGGAACGAGAGGACGCGCGCCAGCCGGTAGTCCGCGCTCACGGCGAGCACGGTGAACCCGGCGGCCGCGCCGAGGACCAGCGCCGTGAACAGCCGCGCGGGCATGCCGGCGAACCACAGCAGGCCGAGCATGATGACGCCCAGGGTGATCGTGCCGCTGAGGTTCGGCTGCGCCATCACGAGCGCGAACATCAGCAGCGTCACCGGGACGACGGGCACCAGCAGGTGCCGCCACCGGTGCAGCAGCCGCTCCTTGGCCACGAGGACGTGCGCGCCCCACAGGGCGAGCGAGAGCTTGGCGAACTCGATGGGCTGAACGGACTGCCCGGCGACGACGAACCAGCGTTGCGCTCCGCCCCCGTCGGAGCCCAGCGGAGTCAGCACGAGCACGAGCATGACCAGCGAAACGACCATCGCCGTGCCGGACCACCGGCGGATCGTCGCGAGCGGCACGCGCAGGCCGAGCCAGAACACGGCCGCCCCCAGCGCGACGTAGGTGAGGTGCTTGCCGAACAAGCCGCCCTGGCCCCGGGTGCTCGGGTCGTAGGACGCCACCGACGACGCGCTCGACACCATCACGACCCCGACGACGGTGAGGATCCCGGCCAGGGCCAGCACCAGGTGGAACGACGCGAGCGGCCGGGTCGTCCACGCGGTCAGCCGTCCCCAGGCGGCGGCGACCGGTGGGCGCCGGACATCGGCACCTGGCTGCGTGGGCACGGCTCCTCCTTCGGTTCTCCTCCGGTCCGAGCTTGCCAGGCCCCGCTGGCAAGAAGCTGAGAAGGCGGAAGGGCCTCTTCACGGCGGCCATACCCTGGACATGCCGGGTCTCAACTGTCCACTGAGGACGCCGCCCGTCGGGCCGCGGTGATCACCACCGTCCGCGACCGCCGGCAGCTCAGCGGGTGCAGACGAAGCTCGCGGCACTGTCCGGGTCACCCGCGCGATACCGCGGCCAGCCCGGATAGGCGCACAGCGGCCGGGTGCGGTGGTGGACCAGGTCGGTCACCACCGGGTTCGCGGGTGGCTGTCCCGCTTCGGCCCACCGCTCGAGCGCCGTGAGCGAGTCCCAGCCGGCCGCGAACGCCGGCGTGCCGAAATTCGCGTGGTTCGCCCCGGGGACGACGTAGTACCGCAGGAACGCGCCGGTGGGCCCGGCCACGGCCCGGACCCGCTCGTAGTAGTCGCTCGTCGACAGCGGCGAGACCAGCTCGTCCGCGGCGCCGTGGAGCAGGATCAGCTTCCCGCCGGCGCGGGCGAACGGGCGCAGGTCCGCGTCGTTGCGATCCTCCACAGTGGACAGGTAGCTGATCCGGCCGAGCCACCGGCCGGGGCGGCGGGGATCCACTTCCAGCGGGCTGTGGCCCGGATCCCGGGTGAGGAAGTACTTGACCCACTGGTCCCAGTACTGCGTCCCGTACCCGCTCGTCACCGGCATCGGGTCGGCCGGCGCGGTGGTGCCGAAGCCGAGGAACGGGGTCCGCATGTCCGCTCCCGAAAGGAAGGGGAACCCCGGGTAGCCGGTTTCGCCGCTGGCGATCCGGTACGGCCACCGGAACGGAGTCGACATGGCCGTCACGGCCCCGATCTGCGGATCCGGCAGACAGTCCGGCCCGGTGTCGGCCCCGCCCGGGCAGCGGAGCGTGCGCGGATCGAAGCGGCAGCCACCCGGGTTCGAGACGACCTTGTCCCGGACACCGTCCTGACCATCGCACTTGGCGACGACGCTGTCATACAGCAACGTCTGCTTCTCAGGCCCGGGAAAAGCGCCGGGGCGCGAAAGAACCTGCGTCAGATAGCCCAGGTCCAGGATCTCGGCGAGGTTGTTCCACGCCGGATACGCCGAGATGACCCCGTCGAACGCGGCCGGCCACCGCTGGGCGACGACGAGTGCTTCGCGCCCGCCGGTCGACCCGCCCGCGAAGTAGACCTCGGCCGGCGTCGCCGCGTAGGCGTGCCTGATGAGGAAGAGGCTCGCGTCGCGGGTCTTCTTGAGCGCGTCGCCGGCCGCGAAGTTCCGCAAGGCCTCGTCGTTCACGCCGAACGAGCCGTCCAGTGACGGCGGGGACGCCGGGTTCTGCCGGTGGCCGGAGTCGCTCGCGAACGTGGCGTACCCGCGGGCCAGCGGCACCGGCCGGTCGGCGGGACCGAACGGCACGTTCGCCGTCAGGTCCGGGATGGTGCCGTCGAACCCGCCGCCGCCGAACATCATCGCCTTGTGGTTCCAGGCGCGCGGCAGCGCGACGCGCAGCTTGATCGCGGGCGCGGCCGGGTCGACGGGAAAGACGTCGGCGTCGGCCCGGCAGTACTCGCCGTGGACCGGATCGGACACGACCGAGACCGCCGTGACACGGCCGCCGGTGGTCGGCAGGCTCATGACCGGCGCGGGAATCCGCAGCCCGGCCAGCCCCGCGCAATCCGGCGCCGCCGAAGCCGCCGCTGCGGGTCCGGGCAGGCTCGCCGCCAGCAGCAGGGCCGTCGACACCGCGAGACGGCGTGTTCTCCTCATGACCGGCCGCGGTGGAGGTGCGCGCCCGGGAGGGCGTGCGGATCGGCACGGACCTCGGCGGGGTTCGTCTCGGGCAGGAACCAGGCGCTGGCGAACGTGATCAGGCCCATCGCCGCGATGTAGGCCGCGACCGGCAGGGTGCTCCCGGTGTTCGCGATGAGCGCCGTCATGAGGAACGGCGTGCCGCCGCTGACGACGATCGCGGACAGCTGGTAGGCCAGCGACGCGCCCGAGTAGCGGACGCCGGGGGCGAAGAGCTCGCCCAGGAAGCTCGCGATCGGGCCGTAGGTGAGGCACTGGAACACGAAACCGACCGTCACCGCGACGAAGATCAGCGGCAGCGAGGCGGTGCCGACGAGCCCGAAGTACGGGAAGGCCCAGACGGCGACGCCCAATCCACCGATCAGGATCAGCGGGCGGCGGCCGACCTTGTCCGAAAGGTGCCCGGACCACGGAATGATCGCGAGCATGGCCACCGACCCGGCCAGTACCATCGCGAGGAGCGAGTCGCGCTGGAGCTTCAGCGTGCCGGTGCCGTAGCTCAGGAGCCCGGAAATGCTGACGTAGAACAGGCTGTTGGTCGCCGACAGCAGCCCGCAGCCGAGCAGGATCGTGCCCCACCGCGTGCGGATCACCTCGGCCAGCGGGGCGCGGGCCACCGGCCTCGACACCGCCCGCTGCAGCTCGCGGAACTCCGGGGTGTCCTCGACCTTGGCCTGGATGTAGAGCACCACGCCGAACATCACGACGCTGAGCAGGAACGGGATGCGCCAGCCCCAGCTCAGGAACGCGGCGTCCGGCATCAGGCCGCTGGTCGCCACGAAGATCAGGTTCGAGAGGATGACCGCGACCGGGACGCTGGTCTGGCCGAAGGTCCCGGCGAACCCGCGCCGCTTGGGACCGGCGGACTCCGTCAGCAGCAGCACGATGCCGCCCCACTGGCCCCCGGCCGCGATCCCCTGGACGAAGCGCAGGGTGACCAGCAGGATCGGCGCCAGCGCCCCGACGGCCGCCGCGCCGGGCAGGCAGCCGATCAGGAAGGTCGCGGCGCCCATGAGCGCCAGGCAGGTGACGACCACCGGCTTGCGCCCGTACCGGTCCCCGAGGTGCCCGGCGAGCACGCCGCCGATCGGCCGTGCCACGAAACCGGCCCAGAAGGTGCTGAAGGCCAGGAGCGTCCCGGTCAGCGCGGAGGCGTGCGGGAAGAACACCTTGGGGAACACCAGCGCGGCCGCGGTGCCGTAGAGGAAGAAGTCGTACCACTCGATCGAACTGCCGATGAGGCCCGCCGCGAGCAGCTTGCGGAAGGCCCGGCGCCGGGCCGCCGTGGGTGATCCGACGCCTTCGGGTTGGGTGAGCGGGATGGCCATGGATGCCGCCTTCGTCGAGGTGCGCAGGCAGGTGATGGCGGTGATGGTAGGGCGCCGTTACGCTGCGGGCTGAGGTGTGGACCATCCACTCCTCCCGCCGGAACGGTGGGTCTTCCGCCCACCCGACGCCGACCCGATGCCGACCCGATGCCGAGGAGGACGGCTCCCGTGACCAGTGCGGCGGAACCGCGGCGGCAGCGTGAGCTGGCGTCGTTGTACGCGACCGTCAAGTCGCTGACCGCGCTCGGCGAGCTCGACGAGGTGCTGCAGTCGATCGTCCACCACGCCCACGACCTGATCGGCACGGACTTCACCTACCTCTCGCTGGTCGGGGCGGACGGCAGGCTGTCGGCCCGTGCGTCGGAAGGCACGATCTCCGCCGAGTTCCTCGCGGCGACCATCCCGGCCACCGTGGGGCTCGGCGGCAAGGTGCTGGCCTCCAAGAGCCCGCACTGGGTGCGCGACTACGCCACCTCGACGCTCATCCAGCACGACCCGGACTTCGACCGCCTGGTCGTCGCCGAGGAGCTGGGCGCGCTGCTCGGAGTGCCGCTGGTCGTCCGCGGCGAGGCGGTGGGCGCCCTGTTCGCCGCGGACCGCTCCGAACGGTCGTTCCAGGCCGAGGAGATCGCGCTGCTCAACGCGTTCGCCGACCACGCCGCGGTCGCGCTCGACAACGCGCGGCTCTACGAAGCGAGCCGCGCTGCCTTGCGGGAGCTGCGGGTCGCGTACCGCAGGATCGAGCGGGCGCAGGCGATCCACGAGGCCCTGACCGGCGTCGTGCTGGCCGGCGGGACCCCGGCCGACGTCGCGCGGCACCTCGCCGGGCGGCTGGGCGGCAGCGTCACGCTCGTCGACCGGGTGGTCGAGACCGGCCTGGCCGGCGCCGTCGAAGAGGCACGGCGTTCCGGCCGCTGCGCGGTCTCGGCAGGCGCGGACGGGACCACCCGCAGCGTGGCGGCGGTCCAGGCGGGCGACAGTTACCTCGGGGCGCTGGTGTGGAGCCGGCCGCCGGGTGTCGGCGACGACGCGGACCTGCGGACCCTCGAGCGCGCCACGCACATCCTGGGGTTGCTGATCCTCAAGGAACGGGCCGTGGCCGAGGCCGGCGAGCGGCTGAGCGGGGAGCTGCTGACCGAGCTCATGGTCGGCAGTCCCGGGATCGGCCCGGCCCAGCGCGCCCGCGCCCGGGCACGCGACATCGACGTCGACCGCCTGGACCTGGTCCTGGTCGCGGACTCCCCCGCGGCGCCGCCGGCCGACCTGGCGCGGCACCTGCACGACATCGCCCGCGAGCGCGCGGGGCTGGCCGGCGAGCACCTGGGCCGCGCCACGATGATCCTCCCCGGCGCCGACGACGAGGCGACCGTCACGGAAGTCCACAAGAGACTGCGGCGGACGCTGGGCGCGGCGGTCATCGTCGTCGGCGAACGGGCGGGCGGCCACGACTGGGCCCGGGCGTTCTCCCTGGCCGGACGCTGCGGCGCCGTACTGCGCGCGCTGGGGCACACCGACGTCGGCGCCACGACCGGCGAATACGCGTTGTACGCCACGGTCTTCGACCCCGAGCGGACCGGCGAGCTCGAGCGGTTCCTCACCGGCACCCTGGGCCCGCTCCTCGAGTACGACCGGCGGCGGGGCACCGACCTCGTCGGCACCCTCACCGCCTACTACGCCCACCGCGCGAACGTCGCCGCGACGGCCCGCGCGGTGCACCTGCACGTCAACACGCTGCTCAAGCGTCTGGACCGGGCGGGCACGGTGCTGGGCTTCGACTGGCGCCACGACAACGACCTGGAACTGCGTCTCGGGCTCCGGCTGCACCAGCTCCGGGCGACCCTCGCGACGTGAGTGACTCGTTCGCGAAGCTCCCATTCACGAACGAGTCACCCACCACCCTCCTCGTCCCTCAGGAGGTACTGCAACTGACCGTGGGCCAGTTCCGGTTTCCGTTGGTCATGATGGTGACGCCCCAGTTGTTGCCGTTGCCGTTGGGTTTCGCGATGAGGACCTGGCTGCTGGGCCAGCTGGCGTTGATGTTCCAGGTGGCGCTGATCCTCGCGGGGCTGGGCACGTTCATGGTGACCGTCCACGTAGTGGAGCCGCTGACCGAGACGTTGAGGTTGTACCGGTCGCTCCACGACTGTCCCGCCGACAGCGTGGCGGTGCAACTTCCCCCGCCCGGCGGCGTGGTCGTGGTGGTCGGTGTCGTCGTCGGACCCGTCGTCGTGGTCGTCGTCGGGCCCGTCGGCGTAGTGGGTGTTGTCGTCGGGCCGCCGGCGTTGAGGGCGTTCAGCACCGAGTTGTAGGCCGCTTTCTTGTTGCCGCCGCCGTCGAACAGGAGCGGGCTTTCGTTGGACCGCCACGAATCGCTGTCACGCACGCCCCACACGGTGATGCCCACGCAGCGCGCGACGTTCATGCACGCCTGGGTCAGCCCCGCGTACTGCGAAGTGGACGCGTTCGTGACGTCGACCTCGGTGAGCGCCACGTCGACGCCGAGCGCCGCGAAGCTGGAGATCGTGGTCTGGAAGTTGCCCGGGAGCGAGCTGCCGCCGGTGAAGTGGGCCTGCAGGCCGACGCAGTCGATCGGCACGCCGCGGGACTTGAAGTCCTGGATCATGCGGTACACGCCCTGCGTCTTGCCGTAGCTCCAGTTGTCGATGTTGTAGTCGTTGTAGCAGAGCTTGACCGACGGGTCGGCCGCCCGAGCCGTCCGGAACGCGACCTCGATCCAGTCGTTGCCGGTGGCCTGCAGGTTCGACTGGCGGCGGCTGCCGTCCTCGTTGAACGCCTCGTTGACCACGTCCCAGTACGCGAGTTTGCCCTGGTAATGGGCCATGACCTTCTGGATGTGGTTGATCATCGCGTTGCGCAGCGTGCTGCCGCTCATGCTCTGCATCCACCCCGGCTGCTGCGAGTGCCACGCGAGGGTGTGCCCGCGGACCCGGGAGCCGTGGCTGACCGCCCAGTTGTAGACCTGGTCGCCCGACGAGAAGTTGAACTGGTTCTGGTTGGGCTCGGTCGCGTCCGGCTTCATCTCGTTTTCGGGCGTCACCATGTTGAACTCGCGCGCCGCGATCGTGGTGTAGGCCGAATCCCCCAGCCGGCCGGCGGCGATCGCGGTGCCGAAGTACCGGCCGGACTGGGCGGCGGCCGCCCCCAGCGTGCTTGCCGCGGCGTCGGCGCCGGGTGCCGTCACCAGCACGACGGCCGTCGTGGCCACGGAGGCCACTCCCGCCAGCACCCGGACGGCCGGCGACCGCCACCACCGCCGTTCCGACGAACTCCCTGCCATCCGTGGTCTCCTTCCGGGCGCACGCCCAGGAGACGCCGACGGCGATCTGGACGAATCGATGAAGTTCACCTGCTCTTCAGCAGGAGAGCACGACGCCGGAGGGCCACGCAAAAAGTTTCGATCGAGTTTCGAAAGCCCGGCGGCAACGGTTTCCGCTCGGCCTCGCCGCCGCGGGCGAGCACCGGCACACTGTTCCCTGAGGCACCGCCGACGCAGCCGGGAGGTTCCGTTTCCGTGGACGACACCGTGACCGGGACCGCGGCTGCGGCGGTGCAGGCGAACACGATCCGGGGCGGGGTGCACTGGCACGTCGACGCCCCCGTCGAGTTCCCGAAGCCCCGGCAACTGCCCGCGTCCGCACGCGATTTCGTCGGGCGTGCGGCCCAGCTGGCCGAGCTGGACACGGTGCTCGCGAACGACGACCGGCCGGGGACCGTCATCGTCTCCGCGATCGACGGCGCCGCGGGGATCGGGAAGACCACGCTGGCCCTGACCTGGGCGCACCGCGCGGCGGAGCGGTTCCCGGACGGTCAGCTGTACGTCAACCTGCGCGGGTTCGAACCCGCCGGTGCGCCGATGCCGCCGGAGGAGGCGCTGCGTGGCTTTCTCGCCGCCTTCCGGATCCCCGCGGACAGCATGCCGGCCGAGCCGCAGGCGCTCTCCGCCCTGTACCGGAGCCTGGTGGCCGGGCGCCGGCTCCTGGTCGTCCTGGACAACGCCCGGGACAGCGAACAGGTCAGGCCGCTGCTGCCGGGCAGCCCGGCCTGCGCCGTCGTCATCACGAGCCGGAACCGGCTGACCGAACTGGTGGTGCGGGACAGCGCCCGGCTCGTCACCCTCGACATGCTGTCACCCGGCGACGCACGCGAGCTCCTCGCGCGGCAGCTCGGAGACGAGCGGATGACCGCCGAGCCGGAGGCGGTCTCCTCCCTCGTCCGGTCGTGTGCCGGTCTGCCGCTGGCGCTGACGATCGCCGCCGCCCGCGGCGCGGCCGATCCGCAGTTTCCCCTGACCGCCTTCGCCGACGAACTCCAGGACGAAAGAAGCAGGCTCGCCGGGCTGGAGGCCGGGGATCCCCGGACCGATCTCGAATCGGTCTTCTCGTGGTCTTACCGGGCGCTGTCGCCGCCGGCCGCCGGCCTGTTCCGCTGCCTCGGCGCGCAGCCGGGAGCCGACGCCGGTCTCGAGGCGATCAGCGCCTTGGCGGGCGGGTCGGTCAGGGAGGGGAGAGCACTGGTCGCCGAGCTCGTCCGGGCGAACCTCGCGGATCAGTACCTGCCGGGCCGGTACCGGATGCACGACCTGCTCCGCCTCTACGCCCGGCACCTGACGAGCTCCCAGGACGACGACGCGCTGAACCGGATGTGCCTCTGGTACCGCGACCGCGCGGCCGCCGCGGTTTCGTGGCTCGATCCGAGGCTGGCCGTCGACCGCCACTTCCGCACGTACGGCGAAGCGATCTCGTGGCTCGAGACGGAGCGCGGGAACTTGGTGGCGATCGTCCTGGACGAAGGAAATCCCCGGCTCTCGGCCGAACTGGCCTGCCTGCTCTCCCCGTTCTTCCACGAACGCCGCAACTTCGACGACTGGCACCGCACCTTGACGGCTGCCTTCCGGCCGGCCGACGGGGACGGCAAAATCATGGTCGGCAGCCACCTGCGGCTCATGAACGCCGTGGCGCACACGCACGTCGACCTCGGTGACGAGCGACCCGACGACGCGAACGCCCTCGTCTACCTGGCGAAGGCTCAATTGGTGTCCGGCCGGAGCCGCCAAGCACACGATACGGCGACAACGGCTTTGGCTCGCTTGCGAACGGCCGGCGACCGGCGTGCCGAAGGGTGGGCCCTGCTGGTCCTCGCCGACGTGTGCACCTACGAGCTTTTGTTCGACGAAGCGACCGACGCACTCAAGCAGGCGGCGGAGATCTGGCGGGAGCTCGGAGATCGGTGGTTCGAAGCCGAAACCCTCATGCGAAGAGCATGGGCGGATCGCTACCGCACCCAGGTCTCCGACGCCGTCGAATGGCTTGACCGCGCGTATGCGATCTACGACTCCTTCGGCGACTCGACCGGCAAGGCGAAAGCGGTCAGCCTTCGCGGCAGCATCGTGGGGCAGTACGGCGACGCAAAACAGGCCTATGAGGCCCAGTTGCTCGCCCACCGCTTCGCGATCGACGCGGCCGACCTCCGCCTCGAAGCCGACGTTCTCGACGAACTGTGCCAAGCGGCGCGGCAAGTGGGGAAGATTCCGGTGTGCCGGGATCACCATGACCGCTGGACGGCAGTCGCCGAAGCACTCGGAGATCCCGACGGGATCACCACCGCGTCGACGGCTCGGGGAACGACGTACTCCCTTCTCGGTGACCACACGCGCGCAATCTCCATCCTGCGGGAACAGCGAGAACAGGCGCGCGGCCTTCGCCTCGAAACCGAAGGATGGACGATCGGCGCCCTCGGGGAGGCCTGCTTCCGGCAGGGCCGGGTCACCGAAGCACTTCGCTGTTATGCGGAATATGAGAATCTCGTCCAAGAGCACAGCGAACTTCTCGAACGCGCGCTGCACGCACTCTTCAACCTGTACTTCGACGCCGGCAGGCTCGCCGAGGGAATCGCCTGCGCGGTACGACGCATCGAAATACTCGGCACCAGAGGAGATCCCGGCCAGGAATGCTTCGCCTGGGACAACCTGGGCTACGCCTTCTCCGACTCCGGCCGCTACCGAGAGGCCATCGCAGCGCACACCCGGGCGCTCGAAATCCGATCCACCATGGGCATCGACTCATACCGGCACGGCTGGGGTCTCGTCGATTCCGCCTACGCGTACTTCAATGCTGGAAGATTCGACGAGGGGCTCGGCAAACTTCACGAAGCTTGCTCAGTGCGTGAAAGAGCGGGAAATTCGTTCGGGACGCATCAAGTCGTGAGCATGATAGCATGTGTGCACATCACCCGTCGTGAATTCGACTCCGCTCACCCCTTCGTCGAACGGGTTCTTCAGCTGCCATCCACCGTCGACGAACCGGCAGTCGAGTCTCTGAGCGGGATTTTCCGAAGCTATTCCGGCCAGTACCGGTTCGATGACGCCGAAGTGTGCTATCGGCGAGTCTTGCCGATAGCGCGACTCCTGGGTGACCGAAAGGCGGAAACAGACCTCCGCCGCGCCGCGGCCCAGATGAGACTCAAAGCGGGGCGAAGCGCCGAAGCCCTCGAACTGCTCCGTCACGACCTCGAGGTCGCCGAAGCGTCGACGGACTTCGCGACCGCCGCGCAGCTCCGCACCGAGATCGTCACCGCGTTGACTGACCTGCGTCATCTCGGCGAGGCAGAACACGAAGTGCGGCAAGGGATCCAGGCGGCACTGGAGACGGAAAGCTTCGGCGACCATGTGCGGTTCCTGAACCTCCGCGGCCGGATTCTCCGGAAGCAGGGCCGATTCGAGAAGGCACGACGGGTCCTCGCCACCGGTATCGCCCTGGCCGATCGTCACGGCGACCTCGAGGCCAAGGCCGAACTCCTCGCGGGCCTGGCCACGACTTGCCTCGAAGCGGGCGATCCGCGAGCCGCGGCGGAGGCACAGCGTACGCGCCTCGAACTGGACCGCGCCGCGGGCGACGACCGGAAGGTCGCGGTCACCCTGGCCGAGCTGTCCAGGGCGTGCGGCGCGGCCGCCGACCGATCTTCGGCGGCCCGGTTCCTCGACGCGGCCGTGACATCGGCACGGCAGCTGGAGGACCCGCGCGCCACGGCGACCGCCCTCGGCAAGTGCGCGCGAGCCGCGCAGACCCTGGAACTGTTCGCCGACGCCGAGCAGTACCTCGTCGAACAGGGCGACCTCAGCCGGAAGATGTCCGATCTCGGCGCGCACGCGAAATCACTCTCGGACCTCGCCGAACTCCATCGCCGTACGGGTCGCCTCGCCGAGGCGCGCCGACTCCACCAGCGGAGCCTGGACGTACGCCGGGAGCTCGGCGACCCGCCCGGCATCGCCGGCCAGCTGCGCCGGCTGGGGGTGGTCGTCGCGGAGCTCGACCGGTTCGACGAGGCGGTCGAGCTGCTGAACGCCAGTTGCGCCATGGCCGGAGACCTCGGCGAGCACGCCAGGCTCGCGGACGCGTGCCAGGCACTCGCCGCCGTGTACGAGCGTCGCGGCGACACCCGGCGAGCCGGGGAACAGCTCGCCCGAAGCCGATCCCTGTACCAGCGACTGGACGGTGAGAGCCAGAACGACTGACGGCCGTCACGGCTCGGCGATGTCCACGGTGACGTCGGACAGCGGCAGGCCCACGCACGTCAGGATGTGACCGTCCGCCTTCTGCTCGGGTGTCAGGCAGTTCGGGCCGGCCATGGCGACCTCACCGCCGCGGAGCTTCACCATGCAGTCCCCGCAGTTGCCGACCGTGCACGAGTACGGCAGCGGCAGCCCCGCCGCCAGGCCGGCGTCGAGCAGCGTCTGGCCGGGCTCGACCACCAGGGAACCGACCTCGTGCGTGCCGTCCTCGACGAGCATCTTCCGCGGCACCGTCGCCACCGTGGTCACGTCCGTCCCACTGGTGTAGCGCTCGTGGTGCACGTGGTCGTCCGGCACACCGCGCTCGGTCAGGACGCCGAGGACCACGTCCGTCAACGCCTCGGGTCCGCACACGTAGTACTGGACCTCTTCCGACAGCCGCAGCCCGGCGAGCCAGTCGTGCACGCCGGCGGCGTCGAGCCGTCCCCGCTCCCGCGTCAGGATCGGCGTGACCGCCAGCCGCTCCGGATGTTCTTCCGCCAGCCGGGAAAGCTCGTCCGCGAAGATCATCTCCTCGTGGCTGCGGCTGCTGTAGAGGAGCGCGATCCGGCCGGCCGTCAGGGTGCGGATCATGCTCATCATCGGCGTGATCCCGCTGCCCGCGGCGATCAGGACGACCTCGTGCGCCGCCGCCGGGTCGACGTGGAACGCTCCCGAGGGACCGCGGACGGACAGCCGGTCGCCGGCGCGCAGGTTCCGGTGGACGTGGGTCGAGAACCGGCCGCCGTCGACCTGTTTGACCGTCACCTCCAGCCGGGGTGCCCCGGGTGCCGACGACGCCGAGTACGCTCGCCGCACCGGCCGGCCGTCGATGTCGGTCACCAGCGTGAAGAACTGCCCGGGCCGGAAGTCGAACGAGCGCCCGGGGTCTTCGAGCACGAGCGTGACCGCACTGGGCGTCTCGCGGCGCACCTCGGCGATCCGCACCTCCCGCAACGGATTCGCCGCTTCGGACTCCACAATGGACTGTCGTCCACCGATCGTGACGTCGTCGTAGCCCTCCTTCCGCAACCCGGACCGGGACGCGCGGTTGAACACCGGCCGCAGCATCCGGCCGATGCCCGGGATCCTCGTCACGGCCTTGAGCAGGCGGGCGAGCGGACCCGCGCCGGCCATGTTCGCGGCGAGGTGGTTTCCGGCCACGACCATGAGATCCGGCGCCGCGCCGGGTCCGGGACGCGCCGCGGTCCACACCCGCGAGCGCGTCAGGGCTTCATTGGCGGTCACTTCCGCGTGTTCGACGTCGATGACCAGCGCCGCGTGCGGCGGTGTCCCCCGCAACGCCATCGTCTCCAGCAGCGCGGGGTCGTCGGTGATCCAGCCCCGGCCGCGCACGTGCAGCACGCCGGTCCGGCCCGGGACGAGGGCGGCGAAGGAAAGCCGGTCGTCCCGGAGGAGGTTGTGCAGGCTGTCCGCGCGCTTGTTCCCCTTCCGGTCGGGGATGACGAGCGTGCGGCCGTCGAGGATCCGGGCGACGGCCTGCCGGTCGCCGCGCGGGCTGGTGTCCGCGCCGCCGGAGTCGTCCCAAGTGGACAGAGCGAGGAACGGGGCCGCGGCGAGGAACTCCGCCACGCCGGGGTTGCCCAGCGGGCCCGCTCCCCCGACCTCGGGCACCGCACCGGCCGGGGCGGGCGGCTGCTGGGACATCCGGGGCTCCGCCCCCGGCCGGGGGGCTCCGCCACCCGGACCCCCTGAAAACCAGAGGCGAGAGCGGATCACGGCCTGCGCGCAGTGCACGTATGCTTCCTGGACGTCGACGAACGTCTCGGCGCCCTTCCGCTTGGCCACGGAACCGTTGACGCGCAGCGCTTCCCCGACACCCGGCAGCAGGAAGACGAACGAGACCGGGCCGTGCGCCTCGCCGTCGGGCAGGGTGAACGACATCCGCGTCGGCGAGTGAACGCGCACGAATCCCGGCGCGCCGCCGATGAACGTCGTACGGCCGACGCCGCCGGCGTCGCGGTAGCCGAAGCCCGCGAGCGGGCTGTGCGCCAGGACCGCCCGGCAGCCCTCGTCGAGGGCGGCGACCGTCTTCAGCATGATCATCGACGGCGGCCTGCCCAGGATCGCCTCGATCTCGCCGACCGTCTCCAGGCGCGGGAGCGCCCTGACCAGAGTGTTGTTTTCCCAGCTCACAGCACTATTATGAGCATTAGCTCAGATACTTGCTACTCGCTTTTGCCCGCGGGGAGGAGAACCGGGATGCCCACCGGAAACCGTCGCTTGGACCCACGTCGGAAGCCCCGCCAGGTCCGCGCCGAACTCACGCGCGAGCGCATCCTGACGGCGGCTGCTCACGTTTTCGCCGACCACGGCTACGCCGCCGGCACCACCAACCGCATCGCCGAGCGCGCCCGCATCTCCATCGGCTCGCTGTACCAGTACTTCCCCAACAAGGACGCCATCCTCGCCGAGCTCCTGGTCCGGCACATCGACCGCGGCACCTGGGCCGGCGCCGACGAGCTCGACCTCTCGCCCGGGACACTGGAGGCGACGGTCCGGGCGCTGGTCCGCGACGCGATCGACAACCACGACGACGATCCGCAGCTGCTCCGGGTGATGATCGAAGAGATCCCGATGTCGCAGGAGCTGCGCGACACGATGGACCGGCACGGGAAGCTGCGCACGGCCCAGGTCCGCGACGTCCTCGTCCGGCACCCCGACGTCCACGTCGGCGACGCGGACGTCGCCGCCGACCTGATCCTGTTCACCGTCGAGATCAACACGCACAAGTTCATGGCCGCCCCGCGGGCCATCCCCGTCGAGACGTTCGAGAACGAACTCGTCGCCATGGTGACCCGCTACCTGCGCGGGGACCGGATGTCATGAACGACTCGTTCAGGTCGTCGGACGACTTGAACGAGTCGTTCAAGGCATCGCGGCAGCGGTCGCCACGCACCCCGGCGGCAGTTCGAACCACTGTGCGTCTTCGAAGCCGCCGGCCACCCGGCCGAGCCTCGGGCCGGCCGCCGCGCCGAGGATCCGGTCCGCGTCTGCGAGGTGCGCCCGCAAGGCGGCCTCCGGCAGTGCGTCCTCATCGGACGGTGGGCGCACGTCGTCCGCGGTGTACCGCAGGCCGGACAGGCTCAGCCGGGGCTCGGCCGCGCGGCAGTGGCGCCAGCGCCCGGTCGCCGGGTCGAACCGGTAGTCCGGCAGCAGCGTCCACCCCCTCGCCGCGACCTGGCGCACCGCCTCGATCACGTAGCCGGCCACCGCGTCGGACATCGTGTAGTCGAAGCTGATCCGGACCCAGCCCGGCTTGCCGCCTTCCCGGCCGGCGAGCACGTCGTCCCGGAACCGCCGCGAGCGGGCCGGGCCGATCCCGAGCAGGCGGTGCCCGTAGGGGCCGGCGCAGGAACAGCCGCCACGGGTCTGGATGCCGTACAGGTCGTTGAGCAGCGCCGCCACGTAGTTGTGGTGCAACAGCTTCCCGCTCGGCCCGTGCACCAGCAGCGACACGATGGCCAGCCGGTCGGCGTCGGAATTGCCGAGCACCTCGAGGTTCTCCTGGGCCGACCACGACTCCAGCGCGCGTCGCAGCACCGCCTGCTCCCGTTCGCGGATGGCCTCGACGCCGACCGCCCGCTGCAGGCCGAACACCAGCCCCGCCCGGACGGATTCGACGATCGCCGGCGTGCCGCCTTCCTCCCGCTGCGCGGCGTCGCCGAGGTAGTGGTGGTCCGTCGCGCTGACGAAGGCCACAGTGCCGCCGCCGGGCACGCTCGGCACCCGGTTCCGCAGGAGCGCCCGCCGCACCACCAGCACTCCCGGGGTGCCGGGACCGCCGGGGAACTTGTGCGGCGACAGGAACATCGCGTCCTTGTGCCCCATGCGCACGCCTCCGTGCGGCGCGGCCGCCGCACAGTCCCAGAACGCGAGGGCGCCGTGCGCGTGCAGGAGGTCGGTGACCGCCGCGGTGTCGGTGAGGATGCCGGTCACGTTCGACGCCGCGGAGAACGACCCGATCTTCAGGGGCCGGGCGGCGTGGCGGAGGAGTTCGTCGCGCAGGGCGGGCAGGGACACGTGGCCGTCGGCGTCCTCCGGGATCGCGACCACGTCGCAGCTCGACTCCCGCCACGGCAGCTCGTTGGAGTGGTGCTCGTAGGGGCCGAGGAAAACGACCGGCCGGTCCGGCGGCGCGACCGGAAGGCGCAGGCCGAGAACGGTGATCAGCTTGTCGATGGCTCCGGTGGAACCCGAGCCGGTGAAGATGACGACCGTGTCGTCGTCACCGCCGACGGCGTCCCGGATCACCGCACGGGCTTCTTCGCGCAGCGCCGTGGTCTGCGCCGCGGTGGCCGAAGACTCGCTGTGGGTGTTGGCGTACCAGGGAAGCACGTGGTCGCGGATGAAGTCCTCGATGAACGAGACCGCACGCCCGGAAGCGGTGAAGTCGGCATATGTCACGCGGCGGCGGCCGAAGGGGCCGGTCATCGCCAGGTCGCCCCCGATGATCGACTGCCGCACTTTTCGCATCAGCGCGTTCTCCACCACTCTTCCATTGGAGGACAAGCCACGGCCGGGCGGCAGAGGAAAACGGGCAGTTCTCGTGGCCTGACGTGCTCCGGGCCGGAGCGGATCACCCGGCGGCGAGCCGCCGGCGCAGTCCCGTCAGCAGGGCTTCCAGGCCGAGGTCGAACGCTTCGTCGGCACGGTCGCGGCCCCTCGGTGCCGCGCCGATCGCGTCGCCGAGGGTGGGCAGGTCGTCCCGCTCGAGCCGCCAGACCTCGTCCGGCGCCGCGAGATCGAGGGCCGACCCCACCGCGTAGCAGTCGAGCACGCCGATCCACAGGACGACCTCGCGCACGGGAACGCCGTTGTGGCGCAAGAGGATCGCGATGCGTTCGTAGGCGTGGAGGACCGGCCCCGCGGTCATCGTCTGCTCGTTCAGCAGCGGGATCAGGGCCGGGTGCTCGGCCAGTGCCCGCCGGTAGCCGCGCATCCACCGGGCGACCTGCTCGCCCCAGTCGCTCCCGTCCAGCGGCGCCGGTTCGATCGCCGTGGCCATCCGTTCGCGCAGGGCCTCGACGATCGCGGTCCGGCCGCTGAAGTGGTGGTAGATCGAGGACGCGCTCACGCCGAGCCGGGTGGCCAGCTCGGCCATCGTCAGCCGGCCGGTGTCGTCGATGCACGCCAGAGCGGCATCGAGGATCGCTTCGGTATCGAGCAACCGTTTTCGTCGCTGTACCACAAATCCTCCACTAGATCGGTCGCCACCGACGGTAACGGTCGACGAAATCCTTGACGACCCCGACGCGCGGGCGCATCCTTAAGCGAATGTCGTTCGGTTAAGCATCCCATGCCCGAGAGGACGCCACCATGACCGGATCTTCGCCCGCCCCCGCCCCCGACTCCCTCAAACGCGGCGTCCTCGGGACGGGCAGCCTCGTCTTCATGGTCGTGGCGGCCGCGGCCCCGCTGACCGTCATGGCCGGCGTCGCGCCGCTGGCCATCCTGGTCGGCGGGATCGGCGCCCCGGTCGCCTACCTCGCGGCCGGGATCGTGCTGACCGTGTTCGCCGTGGCGTTCACCCGGATGACCCGGTACGAGGACACCGCCGGGGCCTTCTACGCCTATATCGCGAAAGGCCTCGGCAAGAGCTGGGGATTCGCCGCCGCCCTGCTGGCGCTCATGTCGTACAACACCCTCCAGATCGGGGTCTACGGGCTCTTCGCCGCGCAGGCCAAGGCCACGCTGGCCGACGTCTTCGGGCTGGAGGTCCCGTGGCCGGTCATCGCCCTCGTCGCCGTCGCGCTCGTGCTGCTGGTCGCCTGGCTGGGGATCGACGTCGGCGCGAAGGTCCTCGGCGTGCTCCTCGTCCTCGAATCGGGAATCCTGCTGCTGATGGCGACCGGTGTCCTGGCGCACGGCGGCGCGTCCGGCGTCGACGCGAAGTCCTTCGCCCCGAGCGCCGTCTTCAGCCCGGGCATGGGCGGCGTGCTCGCCTTCGGTTTCGCCGCCTTCATGGGCTTCGAGTCCACCGTGCTGTACCGCCGCGAGGCCCGGAACCCCGAGCGCACGATTCCCCGCGCGACCTACATCGCGGTCGGCTTCATGGCCGTCTTCTACGGTTTCATCGTCTGGGCGGTCATCCAGGCGTTCGGCAGCGGCCAGGTCGTCGGCGCGGCCGCGGGCGACGTCGGCGGCCTGTTCTTCACCGCCATCGGCACCTACGTCGGATCCTGGGCCGCCACCGTCATGCACCTGCTCGTGATCAGCAGTGTCTACGCCGCGCAGCTCGCCTTCCACAACGCGATCACCCGCTACACCCACGCCCTCGCGCAGGACGGGCTCCTGCCGGCGTGGGTCGGGAAGGTCCACCCCCGGTACGGCTCGCCGTACCGCGCGAGCATCGTGCAGACCGTGCTCGCGGTCGCGGTCATCGCGGTGTTCGCGATCACCGGCGCCGACCCGTACACGAAGCTGCTGCTGTGGGTGAACACCCCGGGCGTGATCGGGATCCTGGTGCTGCAGACCCTCACCGCGATCGCCACCGTCGCGTACTTCCTGCGGCGGAACAAGGCCGCGAGCACCCCGGTCGCGCTGGGCGCCGGGATCGTCTCCTCCGTGCTCCTGGCGGTCGCGACCTACGTCCTCGTCGACAGCGTCGGCCTGCTCACCGCCGCGTCGGCGACGGTGAACGTGGTGCTCGTCAGCATCGTCCCGGCGACGATGGTGATCGGCGGCGCGGTCGCCGTCTGGCTGCGCAAGCGGCGCCCCGCCGCGTACGCGCGCATCGGCGAGGGCGACGGCGAAACCCAGGCCACCCCCGAAGGGATCCCCGCGTGAATCTCGTCGTCTGCGCCGACACCGTGCACACGCTGGCCGGCGACGGCCGGCCGGTCGAGGCCATCGCGATCACCGACGGCGTCGTCACCGCCGTCGGTGACCGCCGGGACGTCCGCGACTGGCGCGGCCCCGGCACCGAAGTCGTCGACCTGGGCGGCGCCACGGTGACCCCCGGGCTGGTCGACGGGCACCTGCACCCGGTGATGGGCTTGCAGCTCACCGCCGACGTCGACCTGTCCGCCGCCCGCTCCCTCGGCGAGGTGCAGGCCCTGCTGGCGGCCGCGGCCGCCGGACGGCCGGCGGACGCCTGGCTCCAGGCGTGGGGCCTGGACCCCAACGTCTTCGGCGACCGGCCGGTCACCAGCGCGCCGATCGAGGCCGCGGTCGGCGATCGCCCGGCCTTCGTGCGGTTGTTCGACGCGCACTCCGCCGTGGCCACCCCGGCCGCGCTGCGGATCGCCGGCGTCGACGGCCCCCGGTCGTTCGCCCAGCGATCGAGCGTGGTCTGCGACGAGCACGGGCGGCCGACCGGCCTGCTGCTGGAGGCGGCCGCCATGGAGCTGGTCGCCGGGCACGTCCCCCGGGAACCGGTGGCGGCCCGGGCGGCCCGGCTGCGCGCGCTGCTCGGCGAGATGGCCGCCACCGGGCTCACCGGCGGCCACGTCATGGACCTGCTCGGCGACAGCGCCGAGGTCGTCGCCGCGGCCGAGGACCTCGGCGACCTCCCGCTGCGCCTGCGGTTCGCCCCCTGGTGCGAACCGGGCGCCGACGCGGAGGCACTGATCCCCCTCCAGGGCCGTGGTGGCCGCCGCTGGGAGATCGCCGGCGTGAAGTTCTTCATCGACGGCACGATCGACAACGGCACGGCGTGGCTGGAGGAACCCGACGCCCACGGCGAGTCGGCCGAATGCTTCTGGACCGACCCCGCCGCGTACACGAAGGCCGTGCACCTGCTCGCCGCGGCGGGTGTCCCGACCGCGACGCATGCCATCGGCGACGCGGCCGTGCGGTACGTCCTGGAAACCCTCGACGGCCTCGGCCGTCCCGCGGCCGCGCCGCACCGCATCGAGCACATCGAGACGCTGCCGACCGAGCTGATCGGCCGGTTCCGGCGGCAGGGCGTCGTCGCGAGCATGCAGCCGAGCCACAGCCACTTCACTCGCGCCGACCACACGGACAACTGGTCGTCCCGTCTCGGCGGCGAACGCGCCGGCCGGGCGTGGCGCTGCCGCGACCTGCGTGACGCCGGGGTCCCGGTCGTCCTGGGTTCCGACTGGCCGATCGCGCCGTTCGACCCGCGCCGCATCCTCGCCGAGGCCCAGCTGCGCCGCCCGGCGGGCGAACCGGAAGTCCCGCCGGTGCGACCGGATCAGGGCCTGACGCCGCTGATGGCGTTGGAGGGCTACACGTCGCTCGCGGCTCTGGCCGCCGGCCGGACCGGCGGAATCAGAGCCGGCGCACGCGCCGACCTCACGGCCTTCACACTCGACCCGCTGCGCACGGCTCCGGACGAACTGGCCGACGCCCCCATCGCACTGACCGTCGTCGACGGCACGATCGTCCACCGGCCATAACGTCGCCAAGTGCCGTGAAGGCCCCCTTACCGGCTCTTAGCGCCGGTAAGGGGGCCTTCACGGCTTTTCGCTGCGGGCTGGGCGAGCTGTCAGAGCAGTGCCCAGGCGCGGGTCAGGGTGTCCCGCAGGATCTGCTCCATCTCGTCGAACTGCGGCTGGTCGCAGATCAGCGGCGGCGACAGCTGCACGACCGGCTCGGCGCGGTCGTCGGCGCGGCAGTACAGCCCCGCCTCGAACAGCGCCTCGGACAGGAAGCCGCGCAGGACGCGCTCCGACTCGTCCGCGCTGAACGTCTCCTTCGTCTTCTTGTCCTTCACCAGCTCGATGCCGTAGAAGAAGCCCGCGCCGCGGATGTCGCCGACGATCGGGAGGTCGGCCAGCTTGTCCAAAGTGGACCTGAAGGCCGTTTCGCGGGACAGCACGTGGCCGTAGAGGTCCTCGCGCGCGATCAGGTCGAGGTTGGCCAGCGCCACCGCGCACGAGACCGGGTGCCCGCCGTAGGTCGAGCCGTGCATGAACGTCGTCTCGCCGTGGGTGAACGGCTCCATCAGCCGCTCCGACGCCAGCACCGCGCCCAGCGGCGCGTACCCCGACGTCAAGCCCTTCGCCGTGGTGATGATGTCCGGCTGGTAGCCGTAGCGCTTGGCGGCGAAGTCGTGGCCGACCCGGCCGAACGCGCAGATCACCTCGTCCGACACCAGCAGCACGTCGTGCTTGTCGCAGATCTCGCGAACCCGGGCGAAGTAGCCGGGCGGCGGGACGAAACAGCCGCCGGTGTTCTGCACCGGCTCCAGGAACACCGCCGCGACCGTGTCCGCGCCCTCGAACTCGATGGCCTGCTCGATCTGGTCGGCGGCCCAGCGGCCGTAGGCCTCGTAGTCGTCGGCGTGCTCGGGCGCGCGGTAGAAGTTCGTGTTCGGCACGCGCAGGGTGCTCGGCACCAGCGGCTCGAAGTCGGCCTTCGCGCCCGGGATGCCGGTGATCGACAGCGCGCCCTGCGAGGTGCCGTGGTAGGCCAGCGCGCGGCTGATCACCTTGTGCTTGCCCGGTTTCCCGACGAGCTTGAAGTACTGCTTGGCCAGCTTCCACGCCGTCTCGACCGACTCGCCGCCGCTCACCGTGAAGAACACGCGGTTCAGGTCGCCGGGCGACGCGTCGGCCAGCCGTGAAGCCAGCTCGATCGCCGTCGGGTGCGCGTGGCCCCACAGCGGGAAGTAGGCGAGCTGCTTCGTCTGCCGCGCGGCGGCTTCGGCGAGCTCTTCGCGACCGTGGCCGACCTGGACCGCGAACAGCCCGGCCAGCCCGTCCAGGTAACGCTTCCCGCGGGCGTCCCAGATGTACGCGCCTTCGCCGCGCACGATCACCGGGACGTCGGTCTCGTCGTAGGCGGAGTGCCGGGTGAAGTGCATCCAGAGGTTGCTGCGGGCGGCCTTGGCCAGGCCGGCGGCGTCGGCGGAAACAGGCTCGGCGGTAGTGGTCATGGCTCGGTTATCGCACGTCACGAACCCAGATGCAAGTGATTCAGTCGTCCAGACGAACCTGTACGACTAATTCATGGCCAAGATCCCGAGCGAAGCTTCGGATTTCGTCGTCACCCTCAGCGAGTGCCCCACTGGTAGGTCTGTTTCCGCAGCTTGAGGTAGACCATCGCCTCCGCGTGCCGGACGCCGGGCAGCGCGCGGATCCGCGTCGAGATCAGCTGGAGCAGTTCCTCGTCGTCGGCGCAGACCGCCTCGCAGAGCACGTCGTAGCGCCCGGCGCAGAGGATGACGTACGCGATTTCGTCCATTTCGGCCAGCGCGTCCCCGACCGGTTCCAGCGGGCCGTCGACGGTGATCGCGATCATCGCCTGCCGGAAGAGCCCGACCTGCAAGGGATCCGAGACGGCGACGATCTGGATGACGCCGGAGTCCGACAGCCGCTGCACCCGCTGCCGGACGGCCGCCTCCGACAGGCCGACGGCCTTGCCGATGGTCGCGTAGGCGCGACGCCCGTCCTCCTGCAGCTGCGCGATGATCTGCCGCGAGATCTCGTCGAGCACCGGCGGCGCGGGCCGGTTCGGGGTGTCCTGGCTGCTGCTCACGCCCCGGATCATCCCCGACGGGCGGCGCCGGGCAAACCCGGCACGCCGTCACAACCAGTGACTAATTCCGAAGGAAGCGAGCCGCCCCCGCAACGGATTCAGTCGTCTTCGTGGCGTTGACAACACCGAAACGGTGCTGTTCCATCCGTCGCACCTTGTCCCCGGCCGGAGGGTACGCCCCATGCCCCGCACTCCCGCCCCGCCCGACGTCACCGCGGCCGCCGGCCCGGGGACCGCCCGCGCGCTGACCCGGTCCATCGGCGTCGGCGGCGGCACGCTGCTGACGCTCAGCTGCGTGACGCCGGCGTCGTCGCTGTTCGTCCTCGTGCCCCCGCTGTTCGCCGACCTCGGCACCGGCACCGCGCTCGCCATCGCCCTCGCGGTGGTGCTCTGCGTCGGGATCGCCTTCTGCTACTCCGAACTCGGCACGCTGATCCCGAGCGCCGGCGGCGAGTACGCGATGGTGACGACAGTGGCGAACCGGTTCGCCGGCTGGCTGACGTTCATGCTGTCGTTCATCGTCATCCTCGTCGTGCCCCCGATCATCGCGATCGGCGTCGCCGACTACCTCACCGTGGTCGCCGACGTGAGCCCGCCGGTCGCCGGTGCGGTCGTCATGCTCGCGTCCACCGTGATGGGGCTGCTGAACCTGCGGTCCAACGCCTGGATCACCGGGATCTTCCTGGTCATCGAGATCGTCGCGATCTTCGCCGTGTCCCTGCTCGGGTTCACCCACGCCACGCAGAGCCCGGCCGTGCTGGTCCAGCCGAGCCTCGGCACGAGCGGGATCGGGCTGATCACCGTCGTCGCCGGGCTCGCCGTCGCGTTGTTCGTGACGCAGGGCTTCAGCACCGCCGTCTACCTCGCCGAGGAGATGCGCGAGCCGCGCCGGACCGTCGCCAGGACGGTGTTCTGGACGCTCGGGATCAGCGCCGTGGTCATCCTCGTGCCGGTCGTCGCGATCACCCTCGCCGTGCCGGACACCGCCGCGCTCGCCGGCGTCGACCTCACCGCACTCGTCACCGGCTGGAGCAACTCCGGCGTCGGTGTCGCGATCAGCCTGTGCATCGCGGCGGCGATCGTGAACGCGGTGATCGTCATGGTCATCCAGAACTCGCGGGTGCTCTTCGCCTCGGCACGCGACCAGGCGTGGCCGACGCCGGTGAACCGCGCGATGAGCGTGGTGAGCGCCCGGTTCGGCTCGCCGTGGGTCGCCACCCTCGTCGTCGGGCTGTCGGAGGCCGTCCTGTGTTTCGTGCCGGTGGACACGCTCAGCGGCGTCACCGGGGTCGCCGTCGTCGCGCTCTACCTCAGCGTCGCGGCCGCCGCGCTCGGCGCCCGCCGGGCGGCGCACCGGAAACCGCACGTCTGGCGCATGCCGGCCTGGCCGGTCGTGCCGGTGCTCGCCGTCGCCGCGCTGGCCTACGTCCTGGTCGAGCAGAGCGCGCTCGACCTCGGCATCACCGCCGGGGTCCTGGTGGTGTCGGCGCTGTACTGGTGGGGCTACCTGCGACGGCGTCCCGAACGGTGGGTCGTGACCGTCCCGCCGGAATAGTGTCCATTGTGGACTGATCGGCCGGGACGGAATGTCCGGTCCCTGTCCGGGTTTCTTGCCGCTAAGATCACCGAACCGCCGGAGCCCGCCCGGCGCGGAAGGCACGTCGCCGCTCCACCGTTCGGACCAGCGACGTATCCCCCGTGCCGGGCGGGTGCTCCTCATCACGGCGGAACGTGGCTGTGCGGAGGGCCGGATGACGGGTCGGCGGGAGCCGGACATCGATCTTCGGGTGCTGGGACCGTTCGAGGCCGAGGCCGGCGGCGTCCTGCTCGATCCGGGCGGTCCCCGGCTGCGGGCGATGGTGGCGCTGCTCGCGGCGTACGCCGGACGGCCCGTGAGCGTGGCCGTCTTCGTGTCCGAGCTCTGGGGTCCCGAGCCGCCACCGGACGCCGAGCGGACGGTCCGCACCTACGTCTCGCGGCTGCGCCGGGCGCTGGCCCCGATGGCCGGGCTGATCGGCACGCGGGCACCGGGATACGTGCTGCTCGCCCCGGAGAGCGTGGACGCGGTGCGGTTCCGGCGGCTGGCCCACGACGGGCACACGGCGCTGGCCGACGGCGACACCGAAGCCGGGCGCGAACGGCTGATCGCGGCGCTCGGCCTGTGGCGGGGCACGGCGTACGCCGAGTTCGACGGGATCGCCGCGCTGGAAGCGGAACGGACGCGGCTGGCGCGCGTCCGCCTCGACGCCCTGCAGGACCGCATCGACGCCGACCTGCTCGCCGGGCTCGGCGGAGAGCTCGTCGCCGAGCTGACGGACCTGACCGCGGCCCACGCCGCGCACGAACGGCTGTGGGGACAGCTGATGACGGCCCTGTACCGCGCGGGCCGCCAGGCGGACGCGCTGGAGACATTCCGGCGCGCCCGGTACGAGCTCGTCGAAAACGCCGGGGTGGAGCCCTCCCCCGCGTTGACGGCCATCCAGCGCCGCATCCTCGCCCACGATCCCCGGCTGCTCGCCGCACCCAGACCCGGGCGGGCGCCCGTGCCGGCGCGGCCGGCCCAGCTGCCGCCCGTCGTGCCGCAGTTCACCGGGCGCCAGGCGGAACTCACGGCCCTCGACGCCGCCGCGGAGCAAGCGGGCCCGGCCGCCGTCCTCGCGGTGTGCGGAACCGCGGGGGTGGGCAAGACGGCGCTGGCGGTGCACTGGGCGCACCGCGTCGCCGCCCGCTTCCCCGACGGGCAGCTCTACGTCAACCTGCAGGGCTTCGACCCCGGCGGCGTGCTGCCGGCCGAGGAGGCGCTGCGCGGGTTCCTGATCGCGTTCGGGGTGCCCGCCGAGCACCAGCCCGACACACTGCGGACGCAGGTCGCGCTGTACCGGAGCCTGACCGCCGAAAAACGCGTGCTCGTGGTGCTCGACAACGCCCGCGACGCCGCGCACGTCCGTCCGCTGCTGCCCGGCGGGCCGGGCAGCAGCGTGGTGATCACCAGCAGGGACGACCTCGCCGGGCTGGTGGCCCGGGACGGCGCCCGCCGGGTCGCACTGGACGTGCTGGGCCCCGGCGAGGCGGTCGAGCTGCTCCGGCAGCTCGTCGGCGACGGGGTCGCCGGCCCGGCTGAGCTCGAAGACCTGGCCACGCACTGCGCCCGGCTGCCGCTGGCGCTGCGCGTCGCGGCCGAACTCGTCGTCCGGTGCGGCCGGGTGGGCCTCGATGACCTCGCCGACGAGCGACGCCGGCTGGACCTGCTGGAGGCAGGCGCCGATGCCGAAACCGCCGTGCGGGCGGTGTTCTCCTGGTCCGAACGGCACCTGCCACCCGCGGCGAACCGCCTGTTCTGGGCGCTGGGCCTGCATCCCGGCCAGGACGTCGACGCCGAGGCCGCCGCCGTGCTCGCCGGTACCGATCCCCACGGCGGCAGGCTGCTGCTCGACGTGCTGAAGGGCGCCCACCTCGTCGAGGCTTCGGGCACGGACCGCTGGACGATGCACGACCTGCTCCGGGCCTTCGCCCGGGAACGCGCCCACCAGCGGCTCACCGAGGCCGACCGGCGAAACGCGCTGAAGAACCTCTACGAGTTCTACCTGTCGGCCGCGCTGGCCGCGATGGACGTCGTGTTCCCGGAAACCGTGCGCTGGCGCCGAGACGAAGCCGAACCGGACAAGCCGTCGCCCGCGTCGGCGGCCGCCGCGAAGGCGTGGCTGGACACCGAACGGCTGACGCTGGTCGCGATCACGCGC
Organism: Amycolatopsis sp. NPDC021455; assembly: GCF_040640995.1. Lineage (NCBI taxonomy): Bacteria > Bacillati > Actinomycetota > Actinomycetes > Pseudonocardiales > Pseudonocardiaceae > Amycolatopsis > Amycolatopsis sp. NPDC021455. The sequence continues at coordinate 168,811 of NZ_JBFACT010000013.1, forward strand.
ACCGCGGACGGTGAGCTGGCGGGTTACGCCGTCAAGCTGGCGCGGGCGATCGAGCAGTACCTGAGCGTCGGCTTCCACAACGCCGACGCGTTTTCCGTCCACCGGCGCGCGCTGTCGGCGGCCGAGCGGCTCGGCGACCCGGCCGGGCAGGCCCGCGGGCTGCTGGAGCTCGGGCGGTCGCACGCCCGGTCCGGCGCCTACGGCGACGCCGACGAGCACTACCGGCAGGCCCTCGAGCTGTTCCGGCGGCTCGGCGACCGCGCCGGGGAAGCACGGACCGTGATCGCCATGGGCCACAATGAAGGTCGGGTCCGCCGCTACCCCGACGCGCTCGCGAGCTACCGCCGGGCGCTGGCCCTCAGCCGGGACGTGGGCGACCGCGTCCAGGAAGCCGTCGCGCTGGCCAACATCGGCCAGGTGCAGCACATCATGGGCCGGCACGAGGACGCGGTGTCGTGCTACCGGCAGGCCGCCGAGATCTACGCGGAGACCGGCCAGCGGGTGGGGCAGGGCCGGATCCTCAACGACCTCGGCGACGCCCTGCAGAGCTACGGACGGCTGCGGGAGGCCTACGACCACCACCAGCGCGCCCTGCGGATCCTGCACGACATCGGCGACCGCGCCGCCGAATCGGTGGCGCGCACCAGCCTCGGCCGGATCCTCTCGCGCTGGGGCCGCCACGCCGAGGCGCTCGAGCACCACGAGCAGGCGATCGCCGTGTTCCGCGAGATCGGCGACCCGGTCGGCGAAGCGGAGGTCCTCGTCAACCTCGGCATCGCCTACGAGGACACGGGACGGCTCCGGGAAGCGGCCGAGGCACACCAGCAGGCCCAGACACTGGCCGCGAAGCTCGGCGACCGCCGGATCGAATGCGCCGCCCTCAACGGGCAGGGCCGGACGGCCCGCGCGGCCGGCCGGAACGCCGAGGCCCTCTCGCACCACGAGCAGGCCCTGGCCCACGCCCGGGCGATCGAGGACCGCGAGCTGGAAGCCCGGTCGCTGGACGGGCTGGCCGAAGCCCACGCCCGGACGGGCGCGGCCGCCGAGGCCCACCGGCTCTGGTCGGCGGCCCTCCCGATCTACGAAGACCTGCGCATGCCCGAGGCCGCGGAGGTCCGGGAGCGGCTCACCGCGGACGGCGCTTCGTGACAGTGTCCCGATAGGACTGTCCGGTTCGGACAGCCGGCGGTCACGCCTACGCTCCCGTCGGCGGAACCAGCACCTCCACCACTCCCCCAACCTCCCGCACCACCAGATGCGGCAACGACGGCGGCGTCACCGGCAACTGGTGCGTCAAGACCACACCACCCACGGCAGCACCACCACAACCAGACCACGCCTACGCTCCCGCCGGCGGAACCAGCACCTCCACCACTCCCCCGGCCTCCCGCACCACCAGATGCGGCAACGACGGCGGCGTCACCGGCAACTGATGCGTCAAGACCGCGCCGTCCACGGCGAACGACGTCCGGTGGCACGGGCAGTTCAGCCGCCCCGCCGGTGCGTCCAGGTTCAGCCGGCAGCCGAGGTGCGTGCAGGTCGCCGACACGGCTCGCACCTGGCCGCCGGAGCGGTGCACGAACCCCGCCACCGCCCCGAAGTCGAACGGCAGCACCCCGCCCTCGGGCAGGTCGCGCGCCGCGACGACGGCCCGCCACCGGCCGTTCTCCGGCCGCAGCGTCTCCTCCGGCGGGGGTGCCGCGGCCGGTTCGGCGCCGGAGGTCACCAGGTACTCCACCCCGGCACCGGCCGCGGCCGCCACCGCGGCGGCCGACGACACCTGGATGAACCGGCGGCGGCTGCCCCCGGGCGCGGGCCCGGGCTCGCCGAGCTCCTGGGCGAGCCGGCGGTGCAGCCCGGCGACGAACTCCTCGCTCGCCGCCGCGCCGCCCGGCCGGGCGGCGCGCAGCAGCACCGCGGTCCGCAGTTCGGCCTCGTCACCGGGACCGGCGGCGAACGGGCGCGGCCGTCGCCGCCGCAGGAGGTCCTTGACGAACCGGCGGACGCCTCGAGTGCTCACGTCTCCATCCCTTCCGCCAGCTGAGCCGCCTGACGCAGTGCGCGGTGCTGCAGCACTTTCGCGTTGCCGACGGTGGTGCCCAGCTCCGCCGCCGCTTCCTTCAGCGAACACGCCTGCAGGAACCGCAGGCGCAGGATCCGGCCGTAGCGTTCGGGCAGCTGCCCGAGGATCGCCTCGGCGCGGGCCAGGACGCCCGGGTCCACGGCGCCGGCTTCGAACGCGGCGATGTCGCGTTCCTCGTCCAGGGTGGTGATCTCCCGGCCGAGCGTGCGCCGCCAGTGCCCGGCGAGCACGGTCCGCGAGGTGGCCAGCAGGTACGCCCGCACCTCGCCCACGCTCGCCGAGACGCGCAACGGCCGCAGCGCCGTCAGGAAGACCTCCGTGGTGAGGTCTTCGGCGTCGGGCCGGTTGCCCACCTTCGAGAACATCAGCCGGTAGACGCGGTCGACGTTGTCGCGGTAGACCGCCTCCCAGTCCGGGTAGACGTCCGCGCCGACCGCGTGCAACCGCGGGCGTGGTGCCGCTTCGTCCTGTTCGCCGTGTTCGGCGCGCCTGCGCCGGAACCGCTGTGCCACCGGCACCGCCCGCCTTCTCCCCGCCGACTCTTCCCGCCACCTGAGGGATACGCGCGGGGGTTACGATCGGCACAGTCGCGTAACCGGGGACCGTATCTGTGGGCAGACCTTCCGACGACCCGGGGAGCGAAATGACCACATCGATGTCGCGGCGGCACCTGCTCGTCACCTCCGGCGCGGCCGCCGCCGCGCTCGCCACCACCGGCCTGCCGTCCCCCGCCGCGGCGGCGCCGGTCCGGCCCGGCGGCACGGACGTCGTCCTCGCCTGGAACCGGGAGCTGCTGGCCATCGTGCGCACGGCCGGCCCGCAGCCCGCGACCGTGCACCCGACGCGGAGCTTCGCGTTGCTGCACGCGGCGATCCACGACGCCGTCGTCGCGACGACCGGCGCCGGGCGGCCCTACCTGTTCACCGTCGACGTGCCGGGCCACGCGGCGCCGGAAGCGGCCGCGGCGCAGGCGGCCCACGACATGCTGGCCGCCCTCTACCCGGCCCGGGCGGCCGCGCTCGCGGACCTGCTGGCCGGGCAGCTCGCCGCGGTGACGCCACCCGCCGCGCGAGCCGCCGGCGTGCGCGCCGGGCAGCTGGTCGCCCGGCTGCTGCTCGGTCTGCGCACCGGTGACGGCTCGGGCGCGACCCCGCCCGTGCTGCCGCCGGGCACCGCACCTGGGCAGTACCGGCCGACGCCGCCCGCGTTCGCGCCCGCCGCGTTCACGCACTGGGCCGCTGTGACGCCGTTCGTGCTCGACCGCGCCGACCGGTTCCGGCCCGGGCCGTACCCCGCCTTGAGCAGCGCGCGGTACGCGAAAGCGCTGAACGAGGTGGCGGCGACCGGGCGCGACACCAGCACCACCCGCACCGCCGACGAAACCGTGCGGGCGCGGTTCTGGGCGGCACCGATCTGGAACTACTGGAACGAGATCGCGCAGTCGGCGGTCGCCGGTTCACGCGGCAACCTGCTCGTCGCGGCCCGGGTGTTCGCTCGGCTGAACCTGGCCTTCGCCGACGCCGTGATCGCCTTCTACGAAGCCAAGTACCACTACCGGATCTGGCGGCCGGTCACCGCGATCCGGCTCGCCGGCGAGGACGGCAACCCGGCCACCGGAGGCGTGCCGGACTGGTCGAGCCTGGCCACCACTCCGGCCGATCCGGCGTACCCCGGCGCGCACAGCGTCGTCTCGCAGGCGGGCGCGCTGGTCCTGCGCCAGGAGTACGGGCCACGGTGGCCCGTGGAAGTCCGTTCCGAAGCGCTGCCGGGGGTGGTCCGGCGGTTCCCGTCGTTCCAGGACGCCGCCGACGAAGCGGGCCTCAGCCGCATCGCCTCCGGCGTCCACACCCGGCTCGACCACGACGCCGGACGGCAGCTCGGCCACGACGTCGCCGCATTCGTCCTCCGGTCGTGAGCCGTCCGGTACTCAGCCGTTGCGCACGATGCGCCACCGGTTGGCGGCGGCACCGTTGTCGGGACCCTGGAGGGCGTACGCGCCGGCGGCGGTCGAGCCGTTCTCGATGGTCAGCAGCTTGCCGCTGTTGACGTTGCGGATCTTCACCGTGCCGTCGCCCTGGTCGAGCACGGTCCACCGGTGGTCCGCGGTGCCGTTGTCCGACCACTGCAGGACGCGGGCGCCGTCCGCGGTCGACATGTCCAGGACCCCGAGCACCTTGCCGCTGTTGGCGTTGCGGAACCGGACGGCGGTCCCGTCGGTGATCATTTCCCAGTTGTGGTCGGCGGTGCCGTTGTCCGTCCACTGCAGCGCGCGGCCGCCGTCGGCGGTGGACATGTTCTCCACCCCGAGCAGCAGCCCGCTGCCCACGTTGACCAGGTGACTGGTCGTCGCGCTCGTGCCACTGGTGTTCCAGTAGACCGTGTAGTTGAAGCCCTGCGCGTCGTAGAAGGGCACCAGGTTGACCGCGGCGCCGTTGGCTTTGGCACTGAAGGTCAGCGCGGTGCTGCTGGTCCGCGTGATCGAGCTCTGGTCGAGAGCGGGCAGCGCGCTGAGCGAGCTGGTGCCGTAGTTGCCGGCGAGGACGACCGGCCCGTAGGCGACCGCGGCGACGTTCGCGTTGTCGTTGGCCGGCTTCAGGGTCACCTTCATCGGCAGCCGGACGGTGACCGTGTCGCCGGAGGTCCAGGACCGCGACAGGGTGGCGTAACTGCCGGGAGTGGTGGTCACGTTCTGCGCGACGCCGTTGACGCTGATGGTCGCCCCGCTCGTCCAGCCGGGAATGCGCAGGCGCATGGCCCAGGTCCCGCTCACGTTCCCGGTGACCGTCAACGTCGTGGTGTCGCTCGCCGGGTACGACGTGGTCTGGGTGACGGTGATGCCGCGCTGGGTCCACGTGAGCACCGACGGCAGGTACAGGTTCACGATCAGCGTCGTACCGGCGTAGAAGTAGATCGAGTCCGCCAGCTTCGTCTGGGTTTCCAGCCCGGTGCCCTGGCAGCACCAGAACGAGTTGTAGTCGGTGCTCCACGTGCCGCCGCCCCAGGCCGGGCCGAGACCTCGCCGTCCGCCCGGGTTGAGCGAGCTGAAGTACGTGACGTGCCCGTGGCCGTCGGCCGGGTTCTGCTGGCCGATCATCTGGTTGAGCAGCGCGCGCTCGTAGTAGTCGGCCAGGTCGGCGCGGTCCGGGTACAGCGTGAACAGCTCGCGGGTCAGCTTGAGCATGTTGTAGGTGTTGCAGCTCTCGCACGTGTCCTGGTTCAGGTACGACGCGATCGCGTTCGGCGCGCGGAAGTGCTCGGCCTGGCTGTTGCCGCCGATGGCGTAGGTGTGCGCGCCGACGGTGATGTTCCACGCGTTGGTCGCGATGTCCCGGTAGCGGGTGGTGCCCGTGGCCTTGTACTCCCGCGCGGCACCGATCCACTTGGGGACCTGGGTGTTGGCATGCAGCCCGTTGAGCTGGTCCTGGTTCGCCGCCAGCGGGTTGAAGACGGCGGCGTGGTCGAACCGCTGGGCGGCCGTCAGCCACCGCGTGTCGCCGGTGTACTGGTAGAGCTCGGCCAGCACGTCGTTCATTCCGCCGAACTCGGTGCCCAGCACCGACTGCATCTGGCTCGAGGTGAGCTTGGCGGTCCGCCGGTCGACCCACCCGGCGAGGTTGAGCAGCACGTCGCGGGCCTGGGTGCTGTCGAGGTACCGCCACACGTCCAGCAGGCCGGCCATCGTCTTGTGGATGCAGTAGTACGGCACGTTGCCGTTCGACAGGCGCCCGGCTTCGAGGGCGTCGAAGTCCGCCTCGGGGAAGCCGGAGAGGTACCCGGCGCCGAACCCGGCGGCGGCGTTGTTGGCCTGGCACTTGGCCAGCTCGGCCACCATGGACGTGGCCTTGTCCCGGCACGTGGTGTCGCCCGTGACGGCCCACAGCTGGGCCCACGCCGTCAGGAAATGGCCCTGCACGTGGCTGCGGAACGGGAAGTCCGGCGCGTCCCAGCCGCCGTTGGTGGCCGCGCCGTTGGTGGACAGGCGGTGGTTGGCGCGGAAGTTGTACAGCAGCCGGTCGACGTCGACGAACCGCAGGTAGGCCTGCGTCCGGTTCTGGTTGTCCAGCCACCGGCTCGCGGTCAGCCGCACCTGGCCGAGGTCGAACGCGAAGGCGGACACGCCCGTGTCCGGGCGCACCGGGCCGGTGGCCGCCACGGCGTTCTCCCACCCGATGGCGGGCCCGGCGGCGGAAGCGATGGCGGTGACTCCGACGGCTTGCAGCAGCCGTCGCCGGTTGAAACTTGGGGACACCGGATGTTCCTTCCCTCGGGCGGCACTGGCGGAGGCGAGGTGGAACGTTAGCGCTAACATGCCGCCTTGTCGATACGCAAAACGAGCCCCGGTGCCGGCGGCGCGGAGGTGGGGGGGGTGTGGATTGGGTGGGGGGGGGGGCGGCGGGATGAAAGAGGGGCGACCGCGCGCCGCCCCCCGCCCGGGGGCGGGGGAGGCCCCCCCCCTGA